>JAVCDB010000076.1 GCA_030765205.1 Candidatus Aadella gelida
CATCAAAGAACATCTCATAAAAATCCCCCATCCTGAAAAAAAGTATAGCATCTTTCTGGCTATCCTTTATCTCCAGATATTGCCTCATCATTGGGGTAAGCTCAGAACTCATATCATCCTTTTCACTTTTATCCGTTTTATCATTTTCTCCGTTAACCTAGGCTTTACAGCATGTTCGTAGCGAAACTCTTAAATCTTTTTTCTGACAAGGCTTGCGCCCGAGAATCCCGGAAGCGTACTCTCTGTAGTACGCTGAGGACATCCGAAGAAGCATAACGCAGTCAGAGAGAAGATTTAAGCAGTTGCAGTAGAACCTGCTGTAAAGCCTAGGTTAAAACAAAAAGGCCCAGAATGCCTCAGTGCCGGATATTCTGGTTTCCACACTTTGACTCTTCTGGGCCTTTTTAAAATATAACAGGCTGCTTAAGGTTAATTAGATCGATTTGCGTCGAAACCTTTTAAATAGACTTTTCTTCTCTGCCTTTTTTCTATCCTGTTTAGTTCTTTCTCTTTTAACATCTCCAGCACTATGTTCTTCTTTCTTTTCGCTATCTGTTTCTTCAGCATTAGGGCTCTTTTTATCCTTCTTCCCTTCTGCTGCTTTCGTTTTACTAGCTACCGCTTTTTTAGCTCCCGCTACTGCCTTGGGCAATTTATCCTTGGCGGGCTCTTTAATCCCTAAAAGCTTATCATCCGGAATGGTCCTTTTCGTAAGTTCCATTATTACAGTCCTAGCTCCATCACCTTTTCTATAACCAAGAGCCATGATCCTTGTATATCCACCCGGGGTGTCTTTATATAATGGAGCAATGTCATTAAACAGGAGGGTAACAATTGCCCTATCGCTTAATTTTTTGAAAACCTGCCTTTTTGCGTTTATACATTCTGGATTATTTTTTGCTAAAGTGATTAATGGTTCAGCATAGCTCCGTAAAGCCTTGGCTTTAGCCATTGTCGTCTCGATCCTTTGATATTTAAGCAGATCCTTTGCCATACATTTTAACGTAGCCTTCCTCCAGCTACTACGTCTATTAAGCCTGCCTTTTTTCTTCTTGTGTCTCATTAATTACCCCTTCAATTTATAAGATTCCCTGTATGCAACTATTCTTCGTCCATTTCCATGCCGAGTTGTATCCCCATAGATGAGAGAACGGCGTTTATCTCATTTAGAGATTTTTTCCCAAAATTTTTGTATTTAAGCATTTCGGATTCTTTTTTTCTTACTAATTCCCCTATCGTACGAATGTTAGCTTCGGCCAGACAATTTGAACTACGAACCGATAGTTCCAGTTCCGATATGGGTTTCGCAAGTTTTGATCCCAATTCTTTTTTCCCTTTGGTCTCTTCTTCTTCCTCTTCTGTGTCCTCGGGCAATTTACCAATTGTAAGAAACACATCAAGATGACGCTGAAGAATATTTGAAGCATATAAAAGGGCTTCTTTGGGTTCCATGCTTCCGTTGGTATGCATCTCCAATATAAGTTTATCGTAATCCGTTATGTGTCCCACACGGGTATTTTCAACATCAAGATTAACTCTCTTTACAGGAGAGAACA
This sequence comes from Candidatus Aadella gelida, assembly GCA_030765205.1. Lineage (GTDB taxonomy): Bacteria > Omnitrophota > Gorgyraeia > Tantalellales > Tantalellaceae > Aadella > Aadella gelida. Next base: position 1,557 of record JAVCDB010000076.1, read on the forward strand.
GAGCATCCACGGGAATAACCCCCACAGCATCATCTTCTGTCTTGTTTCTTTCCGAAGGCACATATCCTCTTCCTCGTTCAACTTTCATTTCCATCTCAAAGTTAACGTCTTCCGTCAGAGTGGCTATATGCTGCTCTGGGTTAATTATCTCTATCGTATCGTCGTGCTTTATATCTTTAGCCTTAATATCACCTTTTTTGCTAACACTGATCGACATGGGTTTGGGGTTTTTAAAATGTGATTTAAGAACTATTCCTTTTATGTTCATGATTATCTGTGTCATGTCCTCGTAAACTCCCGGAATAGAATCAAACTCATGTAGCACTTTACCCACTTTTATCTGGGTTATTGCTGTACCCTCTATCGACGAAAGAAGAACCCTTCTTAAGGAATTTCCGATGGTCATACTGTATCCCTTCTCAAAAGGTTCGGCCACTATCTTACCGTACCTGGAAGTGTATGTATCCTCATCAAAAACTATAGCCTTTGGTAATTCAAAGTTTTTAAGTTTCATGCTCACTATCTGTCCCCCCTTTAATATTTATCGGTTTTACGTATTACTTGGAATACAACTCAATTATGAGATTTTCTTCGATAGCCATACCTATGTCTTCCTTGGCAGGCATCTTCTTCACCTTTATTGCGAGAGCCTTGGAATCGGCTTCTATCCATTCTGGTGTACCTCTATCCTCAAGAATCTTTACATTCTCCCTAATATCCTTTACTTGAGAGTCTTTCCCAACAATTGTTATTTCTTCTCCGGGAACAACCGAATACGAAGAGATGTTCACCTTACGTCCGTTCACTTTTACGAATTTATGCCCAACCATTTGCCTCGCAGCACTGCGTGAAGGGGCAAAACAAGCCCTGTACACCACATTATCGAGACGTCTTTCAAGAAGCTGCAGGAGAACTTCTCCTGTGGCACCCTTTGCCCTCTCAGCCTTTTTGAAATAGTTCTTGAACTGCTTTTCAAGGACACCGTATATCCTTTTAGCCTTCTGTTTTTCACGGAGCTGTATCGCATAATCCGAAGGTTTTCTGTGTCTCTTGTTTCCATGCTGCCCTGGGGCATATTCCCTTTTTGCATAAGCACATTTATCAGAAGTACATCTTGTCCCCTTAAGAAACAATTTTTCTCCTTCTCTTCTGCATTTTCTGCAAGATGCCTCTATCATTCTAGCCATATATTCTTTCTCCTTGTTTCAGTTCTTGATTCGTTCACTTTTATCTCTTGTAGTTCACCTTTAGTAAACTACAAACTACCCTCAAATTAGACTCTTCTGCGTTTTTTCGGCCTACATCCGTTATGAGGAGTAGGTGTAAGATCTAAAATACCCTTAATGTTAAGACCTTCGGCTCTAACGCTTCTTACTGCACTCTCTTTACCCGGACCCGGCCCCCTCAATATGATCTCTACTTCTCTTATGCCGTGGGCTTTGGATTTTAGCACCGCATCTTTTGCTGTTTTACTTGCAGCAAACGGTGTAGATTTCCTGGACCCTTTGAATCCGCACATTCCAGGGGAACTCCAGCATAAAACTTTCCCTTCCTTATCCGTTACAGTGACTATCGTATTATTGAACGTAGCATGAACGAAAATTTTTCCGCTAGAGACTTTTACTAATATTCTTTTGCGTTTCTTTGTCTTTGCTTTCTTTTGCATTTATTGCCTTCCTTGATTTATACGCATAAAGCGCTTTATTATGCTTAAATAGCCTTTCTTGCGGCCTTATCCTTAAATGCTCCTATAGTCCTCTTCGGCCCTTTTCTCGTACGGGCATTCGTCTTGGTCCTCTGGCCTCGAACGGGAAGATTACGTTTATGACGCAATCCCCTGTACGCACCGATACTCATGAGACGTTTGATATTGCTTATATGGATACGCCTGAGATCACCCTCCACTTGGTACGAATTCTGTAGTATTCGTGTTATGGACGTAATTTCCTGATCATCCAGGTCTTTTGCTCTTTTGTCCGGAGATATCCCCGCTTCATTCAGTATATCTTTGGCAATCTTTGGACCTACCCCAAAAATATACGTTAATGCTATCTCAACTCTTTTAGTTTCGGGAATATCTACCCCAATAATTCTCGGCATTTCTTTTCTCCTTATTCAGTTCACGCCTGCAGTCTCCGCCAGAGGCGGACCAGCCTATGGCTGGTGTAGTCTGCAGTCTAAAACTATCCCTGTCTTTGTTTATGTTTGGGTTCCTGGCAGATCACCCGAACAACACCTTTTCTGCGGACAATCTTACAATTAGAACACATTTTTCTCACACTAGGTCTTACTTTCATGATTATTTCTCTCTTTGTATTATTCTTCCTCTATCCAGATCATACGGAGATAACTCTACCGTTACCGTATCACCCGGTACTATCCTAATAAAATACATTCTCATTTTTCCGGAAACATGTGCTAAGACCACGTGCCCGTTCTCAAGTTTTACTTTGAACATGGCATTAGGCAAGGTCTCTACTATCTCACCGTTTGCTACTATAGCTTCTTCTTTTGGGCTCATGTTAAAATCTCCGCTTTTTCTTTACCAACGATAACAGTATCTTCAAAATGCGCAGATAACCGTCCATCCGCTGTTACTGCCGTCCATTCATCCGGCATTATGTCAATCTCTCTTGTTCCCGCGTTTATCATCGGTTCTATAGCGAGAACCAATCCTTCTTTAAGCACTAGGCCTTTACCTGGTTCACCCCAATTGGGCACTTCAGGTGGTTCATGCAAATTCCTGCCTATACCATGTCCTACAAATGCTCTTACTTCCGAAAATCCTTCATCTCGTGCTATGGTCTCAACCACATTCGAGATATCGAAAAGCCTTGCTCCTGCCCGCGCCTTTTTAATGGCTTCTGTCAGGCATCTCTCGGTAGCTTCCATCAATCGAGCAGCTTCTTCGCTTACTTTTCCCACTTTAAAAGTCCTGGCAGCGTCTCCGTAAAAACCCTCTTTTTCCACTCCGACATCAACACTGATTATGTCTCCTTCAGAGAGAATAGTTTTTTCAGAAGGTATCCCATGCACTACCACATTATTTACTGAAGCGCATATCGATGCTGGGAATCCTCTATATCCCTTAAAAGCCGGTCTTCCGCCTTTTTCCAATATAAGACTTTCTACGATCTTATCTATACCGGAAGTGGAAATTCCCGGTTTTATTTCATCTTTAATAAGGATAAATATCTCACGGATAATCTTCCCGGAACTCCGTATCTTTCGTATTTCTTCCTTATTTTTAAGAATCGTCATCTGTCAGACTCTCTTTTTTGAAAAGAGTATCTATTTCTTCAAAGAGCTTGTCTGCCTGCGCGTCTCCGTCAACTTCCCTAAGCAGACCCTTTCTTTCATAATAATCTATAAGATCCTTGGTACGTTCTTCATAGACGTTCAACCTATTTTTAACAGTTTCAGGTTTGTCGTCCTTCCTTTGGATCAGATCTATATCACAGGTATCGCAAATCCCTTCCACTTTCGGAGGAATATTTATTGTGTGATAGTTCATTCCGCATTTCGTACAAACTCTCCGTCCCGAAAGACGGCTAATTGCAACTTCCTCTGAAGTCTTGAAATACAATACTGCATCTAGTTTTTTATTCTCCGCCTTCAATGAAACATCCAATGACTCAGCCTGAGCTTTTGTCCTGGGATACCCGTCAAGGATAACTCCTCCTTTAGCATCAGGTTTATTTATCCTCTCCAGCACGGCACGCGTAACTATCTCATCAGGTACGAGATCCCCGGAATTCATATATTCCTGTATCTTTTTACCTAGATCGCTCCCCTCTCTGACAGTTTCTCTCAACATATCACCCGTTGACAGGTGAAGCAAACCGTAAGCCTTTATCAAAAGAGCGGCTTGAGTACCTTTCCCCGCACCCGGAGGTCCTAATAATACCACATCCATGTTGTTTTCCTCCATACTACGATACACGCCCTTTTACTCTTCCCTTTTTCATAAATCCTTCATAATGTCTCATAAGCATATGAGATTCTATCTGCCTCATCGTATCAAGCATAACACCCACTATGATCAAAAGTCCCGTCCCCCCGAAAAAACTAGCCACAAGAAAAGGTATTCCTATCTGACTGTTAATGACACTGGGCAGTACAGCAATTATCGTTAGGAACATGGCTCCCGGAAGAGTTATACGAGTCATTATAAAATCAAGGTACTCTGCTGTCTGTTTTCCAGGTCTTATACCCGGAACGAACCCGCCGAAACGTTTCATATTGTTTGCCATATCCACAGGATTGAACGTTATAGCCGCATAAAAATAACAGAAAAATAATATCAAAAGCGAATAAACCACATAATACAACGGCCTTCCCATTGTCAGCGCACTTGCTACACCTTGAAGCGCATTATTCTGAACAAGACCTGCTATAGTAGCAGGAAACAAGATAATAGATTGAGCAAAAATTATCGGGATAACCCCGCTCTGATTAACTCTCAATGGTATATAAGTACTTTGACCTCCGTAAACACGTCTACCTACAACCCTTTTAGCATATTGTATAGGTATTTTTCTCTGACCTTGAGTAATAAGTACCACAGCCACTATAACAGATACAAACATAACCGCCAGAAATACCAGTTTAAACGGATCTATTTGAACATCCCCGGAAGTACCGGGAGTTGCCAAAGAAATAAGTTGTATGATTGCCGCAGGAAGACGCGAAATTATACCAGCGGTAATTATTAAAGATATACCGTTCCCTATACCTTTCTCCTGTATTTGCTCACCCAACCACATTATGAATGCTGTACCTGTGGTCAAAGTTATTACCGTCAATATTCGAAAACCCCATCCCGGAGACTGCACTATCTGCATTCCCTGAAAATGCGCAGGATTTTCCAACCAAAGAGAAATAAAAAATGACTGGATAACAGAAAGAACAATCGTACTATAGCGCGTATACTGCGTGATAACCTTTCTTCCCTCTTCACCCTGTCTAGCTAACCGCTCTAAAGCCGGCACTACCGTGGTCAAAAGCTGCAGTATGATGGATGCGGATATATAAGGCATAATACCCAAAGCAAATATCGTGAGCCTTGTCATGGCTCCACCTGAGAACATGTTCATGAGACCTAAAAGTGTCCCGCCTTGAGTCTTAGCGATATTATCAAAGAACAGAGCTAATTTTACCCCATCAATACCAGGTGTAGGGACAAATGCCCCTATTCTATAAACTGCTATCAATCCCAGGGTAAACAGCACCTTTTTCTTAAGATCCGGTATTCTAAAAATATTAACTACTGCATCAAGCATCTTATCTCCATAATCCTTTTACTTTTTTTTCGTCTTGATTATACTAGAGACTACTTCTATTTTTCCGCCAGCATCTTCAATGGCCTTTTTGGCTGATTCGGAAAAAGCGTCGGCTTTGATCGTGAGAGCCTTTTTTAGCTTTCCTTTTCCGAGAACTTTACAGGCAATTCTTTTTTCTTTTAATATCTTGTTGCTCAAAAGGAACTCCTTATCAATAACCGCTCCATCCTCAATAGCTGCACATTTTTCTAACGTTCCTATGTTGAGTATCTCCCAATCTTTCTTCCATTTATTAGTAAACCCTCTTTTGGGAATACGTCTGATCAAAGGCATCTGTCCGCCTTCAAAACCCGGATTATAAGTACCTCCGCCAGACCTGGCCTTGGCTCCCTTATGTCCGCGCCCCGAGGTCTTTCCTTTTCCGGAACCAATACCTCGCCCTTTACGTTTACCTTTCCCTTTTATACCTTTCGGTCTTCTTATGTCTTCTAGTTTAAGAACCATATTCGTTTATTCCTTTTTTTAGGTTTTAGGTTGTAGGTTTTAGGACTCATTCTAACGCCTTTTTTTAGGTTCTAGGTTTCAGGTTTTAGGGCTCTTTCTAACACCCATAACCTAACACCTATAACCTAGCACCTATCACCTGCCCCTATCCTTTTCTTTTCAATCTAAATTTACCAAACCCGTTTACAGTAGCTCTAATAACATTTATGACATTCCTTGATCCTAAACTTTTAGTTAGAACGTTCTTTATACCTACCGCGTCACAAAGAGCCCGAACGGGACCACCTGCAATAACACCGGTACCCGGTCCGGCTGGTTTAAGCAATACTCGGGAAGCCTTAAAAACACCTATAACTTCATGAGGAATAGTATCCCCATCTAGTTTAACCTTGATGAAACTCTTTCTGGCTACTTGGGACCCCTTCTTGATAGCTTCTACAACCTCATTGGATTTACCGAGACCAAAACCTACCTGCCCATTACCGTCACCTACGACGACCATAGCATTAAAAGAAAAGTTCTTTCCACCCTTAACAACTTTAGATACTCTGCTAATCTTTATAACATGCTCATTCGGATCAGCAACTATTTTTTTCCTACCTCCACCCTTATAACCGCCTCTCGACTCGGCCGGAGCCGGTTTCGACTCAGCTGGAGCCGGTTTCGACTCAGCCGGAGCTGGTTTTGATTCAGCCGGGGCCGGTTGAGCCTCTTTTTCGGGTGTATTATTCTCTATCTTTTCCTCTGACATCAGTCCTCCTGTTATACAATAATCAGAATTCCAATCCGTTCTTCCGGGCCGCATCCGCTATTGCCTTAATAACTCCGTGATAAAGGTACCCCGCTCTATCGAAAACCACTTTTTTTATACCTTTCTCTGTAGCGAGCTTGGCAATGTTCTCTCCCAAAGCCTCGGCAAATTTAGTGTTCGTACGGGTCGACATAGTCGATTTTTCTCCAAAAACTATCTTTTTAGTAGACATCCCACATAATGTCTTCCCGTCCAGATCGTTTATGATCTGCACATAAAGGCTCTTATTACTTTTATGAACACACATCCGGGGTCTTTCTGCAGTTCCGGAGATATTTTTCCTTATTGATTTTCTTCTTCTTTTTAATCTTGCTATCTTATCCATTATTTTTCCTTATTTCTTATATTTTAAACTTTTTTGACTTTTCGACTTTCGACCTTATAACTTTTAGACCGTTAAGCCACACTCTTACCTTGCTTCTGTCTCACATATTCGTTCTCATATCTTATCCCTTTTCCTTTATAAGGTTCGGGAGGATAATAGTCTCTTATTTCCGCTGCGACTTCTCCTACTTTCTGTTTGTCAACTCCCTTGACAACTATTTCTGTGAGCACAGGTGTTTCGATAACTATATCTTCAGGGGGAGTAAACTCTATGCTATGAGAAAAACCTATGTCGAGTACAAGTTTCTTACCTTTGACCTGAGCTTTGTACCCTACACCCTGTATTTTGAGTTTTTTTACGAACCCTTCATTTAATCCTATTACCATGTTCTGTATCAGACTCCTGCAAGTCCCATGCAACGCCCTGTTCTGTCTCGAATCCGACGGCCTTGAAATCTCTACATTCTTATCACTTACTTCGACATTAAACCCTTCAGGCACCGCATATTCAAGCGCCTTTCCCTTACCCTCGACCTTTACTGTTCGTCCCTCTAGGGCTATCTTTATGCCTTGTGGTATCTCTATCGGTCGTTTTCCTATTCTAGACATTATTTTCTCCTAATTCCTTTTTTCCTTAAATCTTGACCCTTATTTTCACGAGACACGAGTCACGGTCCCCGAAACACGGCCTTACCATATTCTGCAGATAAGTTCTCCGCCTATTTCTTTTTCTCTTGCCTCTTCATCCGTCAAAAGTCCCTGGCTGGTTGAAACTATTGATATCCCTACCCCACCCATAACACTTTTTACGTCTTCCGACGCAACATATTCACGTCTTCCGGGCTTTGATACCTTTTGTAATCCTTCCACAACAGAGGTTCCATCATCCAAGTATTTAAAATAAACTTTTATTTTGCCCTGTTTATTATCTTCGATCACCTTATAGTTCTCTATAAAACCTTCTCTTTTGGCAATCTCGACAATTCCCTCTATGATCCCGGACCTTTTTATCAGTGCGTTCTTTTTCCCGACTTTTATTGCATTTCTCATCACTGTCAATTGATCCGCTATTAAATCCGTAACACTCATCTTATCTCCTCGTTTTTACCGTATATCTCTTAATCTTAAACCTTATCTTTACCAACTCGCCTTAACTACACCGGGTATATCCCCTTTTGATGCCATCTCCCTGAAACAAATACGGCACAATTTAAATCTCTTCATATATCCTTTTTTTCTGCCGCATATCTGACAACGAGTGATTACACGCGTGCTGAATTTAGGTTCTCTTTTAGCTTTTTCTATTAATGATTTCTTTGCCATATTTTTCCTTGTTTTTCCTTCTTCTATTTACTATCTGTTTTTTATATCGGTCGATCTCTCAACCCTTTAACCTTCTTGCTCCGCAGTCCTCTTTTTTGCGAAAGGCATACCAAAACCCTCGAGCAAACTCATAGCCTCTTCTGTGTTCTTAGCTGTCGTCACGAAACTTATATCCATTCCATGCACCACAGGTACTTTATCGAGTTCGAGCTCCGGGAATATTGTCTGTTCCTTTATCCCGAGAGTATAATTTCCGTTACCATCAAAAGCAGTTCGTGACACTCCCCTAAAATCCCTAATTCTCGGTATAACGAAATGTATAAGTCTTTCTGCAAATTCATACATTTTTTCTCTTCTGAGTGTTACCTTATATCCAACAGGAACTCCGTCCCTTATTTTAAAGTTTGAAATGGCTTTTTTTGATCTCGTCAGAACCGGTCTTTGACCCGTAATGACCGCAAGCTCATCTCTTATAGGTTCAATAAGATCCTTCTGATGGGCCATAGCTCCCATTCCAACGTTGATAACAACCTTTTCCAGCTTAGGCACTTCCATTTTGTTCTTATATTTAAATTTCTCCATAAGCGCCGCAGTTATTTCTTTTTCATATAATTCTTTAAACTTCATCATTTCTATTTATCTCCTTGACCCTATCTGCTGTCTACTAAAGTACTTCTTTACACTTCCTACAATACCGAACCTTACTTCCATCCTTTAATATATCTATCCCAACTCTAGATGGTTGATTACATCCCTTGCACACCACAGCCAGATTAGAAATATCTAGAGAGGCTTCCCTCTGGATTATCCCTCCTTGTTCGTTCTGACTTGTTCGCTTTGTATGCTTCTTTGAAAAATTTATTCCCTGTACTATGACTCTCTCTCTATCAGGATAGACCTTAAGAACCTTCCCGGTTTTCCCTTTGTCTTTTCCCGACAAGACCTTGACAGAATCATTTTTCTTTATATGTAACATCCTTATCCTCCTATATGACCTCAGGTGCAAGAGAAACTATCTTCATAAAATTCTTTCCTCTTAACTCACGCGCAATAGGTCCAAAAACGCGTGTTCCCCTGGGATTCTTGTCCTTGTCAATTACAACAACGGCATTACGATCGAATTTCAGAACAGTGCCGTCCTTTCTGAATATAGGATATGCTGTCCTAACAACGACTGCACGCACTACCTCGCCTTTTTTAACTTCAGCCGTAGGTGTGGACTCCTTTATATTGCATGTGATAATATCACCGATCTCAGCTGTTTTTTTACCTGATCTGCCTATAACTCCTATCATCGAAGCCTTTTTAGCCCCGCTATTATCGGCAACATCAAGAACGCTCCCCATTATAATCATCGTTCTTAACCCCTTTGTGCTTTTTCGAGAATCTCTACTATCCTCCAACATTTATCTTTAGAAATCGGGCGAGTTTCCACCAGTTTGACGAGATCTCCTACAACAGCCTCATTCTTTTCGTCATGCGTTTTAACTTTAGAATGTTCTTTGACGAATTTTTTATAAAGAGGATGTCTTTTTCTCGTCTCAAGCTCTACAATAATACCCTTATTCATTTTATCGCTTACAACTATACCTACTATATTTTTTTTATTAGGTCTTTTACTTTTCACTTTCTTTCTCCTTCAATATGGTGCAACATTTAGCGATATCCCGCTTTAGCAAACGGAACCTTCCCGGCCTCTCGACCCTACCGGTAGCTATTTCAGCCCTCATGTTGAACAGCTGTTCCTTCAGCACTAAAAGTTTCTGTTCTATCTCATCCTTTGTCATGTTTCTTATTTCGGTTGACTTCAACTGTTTCCTCCCCTTGATACAAACTTTGTCTTCATCGGCAGTTTGTGTGCCGCTAACCTGAAGGCCTCTCTTGCCATATCATGCGGAACACCTTCCATCTCGAAAACAACACGTCCCTTTTTTACTACGGCCACCCATCCCTCCGGAGATCCCTTACCTTTTCCCATACGGGTCTCTGCAGCCTGTTTTGTTACGGGTTTGTCAGGGAAGACTCTTATCCAAAGTTTACCGGCTCTACCGGTCTCTCTCATGAGCGCAACCCTTGCCGCCTCTATCTGCTTGTCGGTCATCCAGGCGGTTTCTAGCGCTTTAAGTCCATATTCACCAAAATTGATCTCGGACGAAGTGCTGCTTCCTTTACGCCGACCGCGCTGCTGTTTCCTGAATTTTACTCGTTTAGGCATCAAAGCCATATCTATCTACTCCTATTTTGCTTTTTTTCTTTTACTTCCACTACTTCTTCTGTACTAAACTTCTCACCTTTATATATCCAAACCTTCACGCCGATAATACCATAAGTAGTCCTTGCCTCCGAAAACCCGTAATCAATGTCAGCCCTAAGCGTCTGTAATGGTATTTTCCCCCACTTGTATCCTTCGGCTCTCGCTATCTCGGCTCCTCCCAAACGTCCTGAGCATCTGATCTTTATTCCAAGTCCACCCGAATCCTTATGAGCCTGTATCGTTTTTTTCATTGCACGACGAAAAGCAACTCTTTTTATAAGCTGAAACGATAGATTATCCGCTACTATCTGCGCATTCAAACTTGGGTTAGCAACCTCTTTAATATCTATCTGGATCTTTGTCTGATCACCGCATATATTCTGCACACTTTCTTTTACCTTCTCTATTTGAACACCTTTTCTTCCTATTACCATACCGGGCCTGCCGGTACAAATAATCACTCTTAATTGTTTATTGGTGCGTTCTATATCCACCTTAGAAAGAGATGCCGTTGAAAGTTCTTTGGTAACCAATTTTCGTATTTTGTAGTCCTGTAATAGTTTATCTGCAAACTCTTCTTTTGAAGAATACCATCTACTGTTCCAAGTACGCGTTATACCCAGACGAAAACTTATTGGATGTACTTTTTGACCCATATCTATTAACTCCTCTTATTTTGCTTTTGTCTTTTTCACGCTTTTTTTGACCCTTTTCTTCTTACCCACAACTTTAGAAGCTGTTTTTTTAGTCTTAGTTTCGGTCTTTGATCTATCTTTTTTTGTAATACTCTTGTCCAGCTCAATATACAAATGAAGTGTTCTATGTTTTATCGAAGTGGCCCTGCCCATTGTCGCGGCTCTATATCTTTTTAACATAGGGCCTCCATCAACGCGTATCGCTGATATTCTCAGATCCTTTTCAAGAAACTTCTCTTGTTTTTCATTGTTCGCGTTAGCAAATGCCGACTTTAGAACTTTCTTTATTGGCAAACAAGCGCCTTTATTTGTGTTTTCTAATATAAAATTAGCTTTATCAAGGCTCTTCCCTTTTATCAACTCCACAACAAGTCTCGTTTTACGTGCGGACATCCTTAAATATTTTGCTTCTGCTTTTGAGATCATCTTTTCCTCTCCTGCTATCCAATTTGCACATCAGTCATTCCCTATCTATCGTCTGATGTCTACGCTCTATCACTATTTACTGTTCACTGTTCACTGTTTACTATTCACTGTTTATGTTTTTTCTGCAGACTGTTTAGTCGCCGCTCCGTGTGTCCTGAACTTTCTAGTAGGGGCGAATTCTCCCAGTTTATGGCCTACCATATTTTCCGTAACGAACAGTGGAATGAAAATCTTTCCATTATGCACGGATATTGTTAGCCCTACAAATTCAGGAAGAACGACTGATCTTCTGGACCATGTCTTTATCGGCTTTTTACTACCTGAATTCTGCATCTTTCTTATGTTCTTCTGAAGGCTCTCGTCAACGAACGGGCCTTTTTTGATCGATCTTGACATTATTTTCTCCTAGCTCTCAGTTTAATACTTTATCTTTACTTCTTCCCTCTTCTTTTCACAATCTTACTATCCGAAGTTTTTCTCTTCTTTCTAGTCTTCAAACCTTTTGTTATTTTCCCCCAAGGAGTCACAGGATGACGCCCTCCGGAGGATTTACCTTCTCCACCACCCATTGGATGATCAACGGGATTTTTTGCTACGGCTCTAGACGTGGGGCGATTGCCCAAGTGTCTTGCTCTGCCGGCTTTCCCCAGAGAAATATTCTCGTGATCAGAATTTCCGACTTTTCCTATGGACGCGTAACAATTGGATTTCACCAAACGTATCTCTCCGCTCGGCATACGCAAATGAATATTGTCGCCATCTTTAGCTTCTACTGTAGCGCTATTACCCGCGGATCTTGCTATCTTTGCTCCTCTACCGGGAGTCAATTCTATACAATATACTTCAGCCCCTAAAGGCACATTCGCAAGCGGCATAGAATTGCCTATCTCTATTTTAGCATGCTCTCCGGATTCGACCCTTATCCCTACATTAAGCCCCGCAGGTGCTATAGCATACCCTTTATTCCCATCCTCATATTGTATTAAGGCTATGCGAGCGGATCTATTCGGATCATATTCAATAGCTTCAACTGTTCCGCATATTTCTTTTTTTGTGTATCTGAAGTCTACAATACGATATCGTCTTTTGTGTCCGCCACCCTTACCTCTTGCGGTCATTCTTCCCAGATTATTACGACCGCCTTTTTTCCTTAAGGCTTCTGTCAGGGACTTTTCGGGTTTCGACTTAGTTATTTCAGCGAAATCCGAGACTGTTCCCCATCTTCTTCCCGGACTACTTGCTTTAAATTTTTTAACTGCCATAATTTTTGCCTCTCACTCTTTCTACAAGCCTAACTCTTTCTTGGCTTTTGGATTTTCAATTCTTAAGTAACCTCGATCTTACTCTCAGAATTCAGGGTAACTATAGCCTTTTTCCAGGAAGCAGTCATGCCTTCCTTCTGCCTTACCCTTTTCTTTTTACCTTTAACGGTCATAACATGAACTTTGTCCACTTTAACACTGTATATCTCTTCGACCGCTTTTTTAACCTCTATCTTATTTGACCTTTTGTCGACTTTAAAAAGATATTTGTTCTGCGTCAAAAGATCTGACCCTTTTTCAGTCCTTATCATATGTTTTATTACGTCATGTGATGACTTCATTTTAACCTCTCAACCAATTTTTCAAGAGCCTCTTTCTCTATTAAAAGAAACTCATTCAATAAAACATCTCTTGCATTGATATTACGTCCCTCTTTTAAACTCACGCCCTTGATATTCCGTGACGATCTTTTCACATTATCGGATAGCGTCTCTACTACGACTAAAACTTTTCCGTCCAGTTTGAGCGCATTCAATATTGATTTAAATTCCTTTGTTTTAGCCTCTACTGTTTCCATCTTCACTACAGACTTTATCATCTCTTCGGAAAGCCTGGCGTTTAAACTGGATATCAACGCTTTCTTTATAGCTTTCTTCGGCATAGAGTAACTATAATCCCTAGGATGAGGTCCAAAGACTACTCCTCCATGACGCCACAAAGGATTCCTTGACGATCCTACCCTCGCTCTTCCTGTGCCTTTCTGTCTCCAAGGTTTTACTCCTCCTCCGGAAATCTCGCCCCGGGTCTTGGTAGAAGCAGTACCTCTACGAGCATTGGCTTCGTACATCTTTTTCGCTTCATAAAGAAGTGTTTTATTCACGCGTCCGTCGAACACTTCTTTATCTAGTTGAAAGTTTTCGACCACTTTACCTTTAAGGTCGTATACCGGTATCGTTGTGCTTGCCTGTCCCATTTTCTTTACCCTTTATCTTTAGTCTCTTCGTTATTTTCTTCTTTTTCTGCTACTTCTTCTTCTTTTTGTACCCTGGGAGCAAGAGCCTTTTTCAGCGCATATCTAAGAACGACATAAGCTCCATTGGCTCCGGGAACCGCTCCCTTTACTGTAAGAGTATTGTTCTCGGTGTTAACACAAACCACTTTAACATTCTGTAAAGTAGTATTAGCATTACCCATCTGACCCGGCATGCTCTGCCCCTTAAAAACTCTTGAAGGATATGAACTTGCGCCGATCGATCCCGGCGCTCTATGCGTCTTAGATCCGTGAGTTGCTGGTCCACCGGACCATCCGTGTCTCTTCATCCCGCCTTGAAACCCCTTACCCTTAGATTTCGATGTGATATCTATGAAATCACCCTCCTGGAACATAGCAACGGTCACTTCCTCACCGACTTTAACATCAAGAGCTTCTTCGCAACGGATCTCCCGAACGAATCTTTTAGCTTTTAATTTATTCGCCTTGAGCTGTTCTCTTTGCGGTTTTTTAAGCTTTTGCTCTTTTGTATCTTCATACCCCATCTGGAGTGCATCATACCCATCTTTTTTGGACGACTTGATAGCCTGCACAACACAAGGTCCCACTTCCAGGACTGTTACCGGCACACATTCTCTGTCTTCCTTATAAATTTGAGTCATTCCAATTTTTTTTCCTAATATTCCAGGAACCATATCTAGTACCTCATTCATATTTAATTGCATCATTGTTTGATCTCAACATCCACACCCGCCGGAAGATCTAATTTGCGTAACGCATCTATAGTCTTCGAGGTCGGATCAACTATCTCCATGAGCCGTTTATGTGTCTTTATCTGAAACTGTTCACGGGATTTTTTGTCGACATGTGGTGACCTTAAGACAGTAAAAACCTCACGCCTGGTAGGCAAGGGTACAGGACCCGTGATTACCGCGCCGGTCTTTTTCACTGTCTCTACGATCTCACCCATCGAAACATCCAAAAGTTTATGATCGAATGATTTGAGACGTAATCTTATTTTTGCTGGTTTTCCCTTTTTTGCCATTTTTCCCTCGTTTGTATCAGTTAAAATGTTTAAAAGTTTTAAAAGTTAAAAAGTCGATTCGGAAAATTCCTTATATCCCTACTCCAACACTACCTCTAAACCTTTTAACCTTTAAACTTTTTAAACCGCCCTTATTCAACTATTTCAGACATAACTCCCGCACCTACTGTATGTCCACCTTCTCTTATCGCAAATCTTAATTCTTTCTCTAACGCTACCGGTGTTATTAGTTCTACATCCAGTTCAACATTATCTCCAGGCATTACCATCTCTGTGCCTTTCGGTAATGTCGCAACTCCAGTTACATCCGTTGTTCTGATATAGAACTGCGGCCGGTATCCGTTGAAAAACGGGGTGTGTCTCCCGCCTTCCTCTTTGCTCAATATGTATACTTTCGCTTTGAATTTTGTGTGGGGGGTTATTGCTCCGGGAGCTGTCAAGACTTGTCCTCTTGTTAGATCTTTCTTATCTACACCTCTTAAGAGTATTCCTACATTGTCTCCGGCCTGTCCTGAATCCAATAGTTTGCGGAACATCTCCACTCCCGTTACTGTTGTCTTCTTTGTGTCTGCCAACCCTACTATCTCTACTTCTTCTCCTACCTTTACCTGACCTCTCTCTATCCTACCTGTTCCTACTGTTCCTCTACCTGTTATGCTGAATACATCTTCTATCGGCATTAGGAATGGTTTGTCTATATCTCTTGCCGGAGTAGGGATAAATGAATCTACCGCTGCCATTAACTCTTCTATGAATTTACAATCCGGGTTGTCTGCAGCTCCCTTTGCTTCCATTGCTTTTAGAGCACTTCCTTTGATTATCGGGGTGTCGTCTCCCGGGAATTCATACTTGCTTAAAAGCTCTCTTACTTCAAGTTCAACTAGATCCAATAGTTCCGGATCGTCAACCTGGTCTACTTTATTCAAACATACTACTATCGCAGGTACGTTTACCTGTCTCGCTAAAAGTATATGTTCTCTTGTCTGAGGCATCGGACCATCTGCAGCTGATACTACCAGGATCGCTCCATCCATCTGCGCGGCTCCTGTTATCATGTTCTTGATATAATCTGCGTGACCTGGACAATCTATATGAGCGTAATGTCTCGCATCTGTCTCATACTCAACATGCGCTACCGCTATGGTTATACCTCTTTCCTTTTCTTCGGGTGCTTTATCTATGGTATCAAATTCACGTACCTCTGCTTGGCCCTTGTTAGCCAAATACATTGTTATCGCGGCTGTTAACGTCGTCTTACCGTGATCAACATGTCCTATTGTTCCGATGTTTAAATGTGGCTTTGTTCTCTGAAATTTTGCCTTTGCCATTTCTTTACCTCCTTAAA
>JAVCDB010000078.1 GCA_030765205.1 Candidatus Aadella gelida
ACTAGTAGCTGGGGTTTAAACCCCAGCTACTAGTACCCTCTAACCTCTATCTTCTATCCTCTTTCTCCTACATCTCTCCCCTGGATAATCCTTGAGCAAGGATATTCTGGATAAGATTATTATAATTCGTTCCCGCTCGCTGGACTGATTCGCCGAATTCATCCTCTTTATCAAGGCAGGGATTGGCATTAGCTTCGAGTATGAATATATCCCCTGCGGGACTAAGCCGCAGATCAAACCTTCCATATCCATCAATACGCAAAGCCCTATAAGCTCTTTTACAAACACTTACTATCTTCTCCTGTATGCCTTCCGGGAGACGTCCGGCAAACTCGTTCTTTATTCCCCATTTCTTCCTGTATTTGTTATCCCATTTAGCCTTGTATGTAGCCAACTTAGGTTCGTCATCCGACACCTGAAGAAATTTCATCTCTCTTATCGAAAATGTCTGCAAACGTTCACGTCCCATCACACTCATATATAATTCTCTTCCATTTATATACTCTTCCGCCATAGCATCCATATTAAATTTTTCGTGGATAAACTCCACTCTCTCCTCAAGATCTTTTTCATTATCAACAAACGACGCTTGAGATATCCCGGTAGATGCCTCCTCTTGAACAGGCTTAACAATAATAGGAAAATTCAATCTTTTAGGACGGCGGATCTTCTTCCCTTTTCTGAAAATTGTAAAACCGGGTATCTTGATCCTGTGGTATTTTAATATTTTTTTCGTAATAACCTTATTATTGCAGATCATAAGCCCTGCGGGACCGCATCCGGTATAGGGGATATTTAAAAGTTCAAGAAATGCCGGTATGTTTTTGTCAAGATGCGCTTTCCCCCGAAATATCTCCGTAAGGTTGAAGACAATATCCGGTTTATTTTCGTTGATTTTAGACATAACCAATCCTATGTCGTCATAGATCCCGAGAGTACTTACTTCATGCCCTAGTTCCTCCAGTGCCTTGCATACCGAAGCCTCAGTATTCCAGCCTTCCGTCTTGAACGCTTCGCTGAAATCCTGATCTTCAGGCGGAGTGCCCGCTGAATCAAAGAGAACCAAAACTTTTAATTTCTTCATTTCTTACCCCTATATTTACCGGTATAGATGTAATTCATTATCTGCGTCGTAACATAAGTCGTCACTTTAAGAATATCCCCGGTCTTGTCTTTGCCGGTTTTTAATCCTAGATGCCGGCATCTGTCGATAACATCTTTTAGCAGCCTATTTATAATAAACTTCTTCTCGCCCGTCCATAAAGCAACTTCATCAAGCATATCTTTCCTGTGATGCTTGATAAGCTTAAATGCCTTTTCTCCTTTACCGTCTTCTTCTTTATCCGTAAATATTTTCATTAAATGCATATCATGAAAATCAGGATAACTCTCCTCATACAATTTCTTTTTACGTTTATAATGTGTTTTTAAAGTTGTCTTGAGCTTTGAAGCCTGCCAGAACTTTTCTCCTTTAGCTACTTTGGGCTTCTTGTCCGAGATCTCTTTCATTAATTTATCTACATACTTAAGTTTTGCTAAAGCTTTCCATCCCTTATATTTCTTTTCCCAATCCGATTCGGGGTCCAGCCACACAGCGAACGTTTCGGCAAAATCCTCATCCGGATGATATTGTGCATACCAGTCCTCCAAATGCCTGACAAAACTTTTACTATACGGTCTGTATTTATACCGGTCTCCATATTCCGCGGAAAACTCTCCAAAGATCTCACGCCATTTTTTTCGCCCGTGAAGACGATACGCATAGTTTATTGCATGTCCCGCCTCGTGACGCAAAAGCTGCATACAACTTTTTTTATCTCCTCCTTCGATCTCAAGCATCATTGTCTGTTCAAGTTTCCTAAGACGCGGATGTGTCAAAAAGAATGCTATGCCAATAACCGGCTCACCGTCAGGGCATAGCCACTCATCGGCTACATAACATGGAGGGTGTATTGTTATACCTTTTTCGTCAAGTTCCTTATAAAGCTGCGCAACACAATTCTCGAGCCAGGTATCTTTTATTCCAAGACCAAGATCACACATCCTGACCGACAGCAACTCTTCGTCACTCATATTATCAATATTGATATGTTTACGTTTTTCCCCCGACATCTACCGACCTTTATCCTTTATCCTTAATCCTTTATTCTTTAGACACTTTTATTATATCTTCTACTGCATCCACCCACACCCTATCATCGTGACGTGCGTCTCTAAAACACCAGTATTCGGCGCCCCATAAAAATATAACCTTGAACCCCAACTCATAAAATTCTTTAATATCCTTTTCCAACATTAACGGCTTGCTTGTAACAGGTCTTTTCTTGTCCTTATAAACAAGGTGTCCCGGTTCCCATGGTTCAGCCTGAAATTCTACGATCCACGCGTCTTTCCCGGCTTCTTTCACGCGTTCAATAAGTTTAGAAAAGTATTTCCTGCGCGACGTTCCTTTAGACCTAAAATAAAGTTTTAATCCCCAGAGATCATGCCCTACTATAGGATAAACGTTAAGTCCCAGAATATCACACAGCTTAAGGTTCTCTTTTATAGGATCATGTCTCACCGAAAGATCTGCCAAAAAACGCAATAAACCGTTAGGATATGTAGCCGCAGTTAAAATGATCTTTCTTTTTCCGGCATCAATTTTCCTTACAAGATCAACTTCTTTTTCAAGGAAATCCCGGCCTATATACCAATATTCCCCTCCAAAACGGTTAAGCGCTTCGTTCTCAACCTGCCAATAATGTATTATCTTTCGGTCGTTATACCTTTTAACGGTTTTCTCAATAAATTTAAGCGTCCGTTCCCGAAGATACTCTTGCTTGGATGCATCAGAATTCCCGCTAAGCGAGATATTATCCTTTATCCAATCGGGAATAAAATATTCGGGCCAACGAGGAGCTTTCATGCCTACGGTAAGTACGATAGGTATATTTTTTCTTGCAGCTTCGTCTATTTGCCAATCAAGCTCAGTAAAATCATATACATCTTTTTCCTTCTCTATATCACTCCAATAAGCCCCCACTCGTATAATACTAAACCCCATATCCAGCACTGAAAGATATGTTTCCCGGGGATCCATCTCAAGATACTCGCTTTGCCGCGAACTGTAAGTTGTCCCTATACTCAAAGAATTTTCAGAAAAAACGCAGGGACTCTGCAACAAAAGAATTAGCAGCGTTATACATGTTACTCTTAAATATACGTTTTTCTTTATGGAGAGATTATTGTTCATTTTTTTCGTGGCTTAGCTGACACAGATACGCAGGCTAACCACGGAACCTGCAAGTGTATCAGAGAAGAATAACACGGTTACTTTCCGGAAGTCTTATTGTTCATTTTTTTCTTTTTTATCAACGCGGCCTTTGTCCGTGACCCAGAACGTCATATACTTACCCATCATAAGCCTGGTCTGAGCGTCCAATGCGGGTAGGGCGCTTAAGAACACTATCGTGAACGGCACTAATAACCATTCAAACGCGTAACCTATTCTTTTCAGCACGGAATGCTTTTCTTTCTTGGGAGGCAGAAGACACAAGCTCAGCACTATACTGGCCGCCATGGATAATGACGCAAGATGAAATATCATTCCCGATATTCTCGGCGCGGTGTAATAAAGAACGGAGTGAGAGAACTCTCTGCCCGCGAACACCGCCGGGAGCCATCCTATAAAGGTCAGCAGGAACGCCCATGTAGTCCACGCGATATGCCCTTCAAACAATTTAAACGTATATCTGAACTTGTCGTATAATCCTATTTTCCTGCTCTTGATAAACGCTCTCATAACTATCGGGAAATTCTCAACACCCCAGGCCCATCGTCTTCTCTGTTTATAAACATTAACTACTGTCTGCCACCATGTGTCCGCAACCACAGCATCCATTGAAAGCGTTATATACATCGGCACTACCCGATAATCACCGTTATAATGTACGAAAGCTTTCCAGAATATAGCAGAATCATCTGATATCATATCTACCGGCCAGTATCCTACCTCTACCAAAGCTTTAAAGCTCATACTGTGACTCGAGAACGTAACAAGCTTCTCCGAATTAGTGGACTCTATCAGCTGAAAGAAAGATGATCCCGTCTCAAGCACCCTGGTTATACCCGGGGCGTCCCATATATTGTTGTTATAAACCGGTATCGGCTGAAAACTCGCGCGTTCTCTATCGGGACAACTGAGGAAATAATAAGTGAGGCCCGCGAAATAATCACGGGTAACCACTGTATCCGCATCGAAACACGACGCGACCACATTCTTGAAAGGTATATTCTTCTCTTTAAGGTATTCAGCCGCTCTTGCCGCCGCAAATGAAGTATTTGCTCCTTTGACTCTGGCTTCTCCGGGTACACTGTCGGGATGCACGGCAACGATAAGATTCAGAAATTTTCCTTTATACTTATCGGCTATTTCCATGACCCCTTCTGAAACATCTTTGCAGGCCCTTTCTTCAAGAGCCAGGATCACAATTATCCTCTCAGTCGGGAAAGAGCCCTCGGCAATACTTTTTATTCCCGGTTCTACTATATCACGCGTCTCCTTGGCTACCGGGATGATAACCGCATGGTATACATCGTTCGAGGAAGGATGTTTTTGTAAAGATCTTTTGAGAACCTCGATATCCTTTATATGCTCGGATAAGGATAACCTATCTTCTTTTCCTGTGCCGGATTGGTCCTTTTTGATCTCTCCAAGATATTCATCAATATTATCGATACCCCTGACTCTCTCCATCCAATCGGTCTTTTTTTCCGAAGAAAGTCTAAAATAAGATAAAATCAGAAATAGTGTCATATACAAAAGACGCAGGAGCCAGTAGAGATCGAATGCGATCACAATAACAGCGGCCGCTAACGGTTTTAAAAAAGACAATCCCGCCATACCCAGGATAATGCTCCAGCTTACCGCCCCCGGCAAGATCTCAAAGATCCGCTGCTGGGTTCTTTCCTTTGGGTTAAGTCCGCTGGCCGAAAAATTAAAATCCATCTTGCTCCTTGATCGTGACTCGTGAACCGTGACTCGTGAACCGTGATTCGTGACTCGTG
>JAVCDB010000058.1 GCA_030765205.1 Candidatus Aadella gelida
CTTAACCGGAGTGTGATGAAAAAATCGATAGAGGAGCTCCATGCCGAACTAGAACACGGGAAAGATTTTGCCTCGTTAGCGTTTGAATATTCGGACGGCCCCTATGCCAAAAAAGGTGGAGATATGGGGTACATATCTTCAGGACAAGTACTCAAGGAGATAGACGATGTGGTTTTTGATATGAAGCCAGGACAGATATCAGATATTATTGAGACTCCCATAGGATATCATGTGTTTCTGGTTGAGGATATCCAAGAACAAAAACCTCTCGAATTTGCTGAAGTAAGCGACTTCTTGAGAGAACAGCTTTACATGAGAAAATTTAACAGCAATCTTGCAAAGTGGTTTGAAGAACAGAAACAGGATGCGTATATCGCCTATAAATAAACCCCTTGTGCTTGTAACAATGGGGGATCCTTCGGGCATAGGTCCGGAGATTATTGCGAGATCAATGGCAAGCCCTTCAATTAAAGGGCTTGCCATTTTTATGGTCATAGGTGACTCTGGAATAATGAAACAAGCAGTAGATGCGTCTCGTGCTTCGGCATATCGAATGAACGTGATCCATCCGGGTGACGATATTGAAAAGAAATTGTCTTACGATGAGGATGCCGTTAATGTTTTTGATCCCTCGCCGATACTTAAGGCAACCCTACCAGGCAAACCTTCAGACGAAGGTGTTATCAAAACCCTTAAATGTTTAGAGACTGCGGTTGAGTTGATGAAGGCTTACAAAAAGCGTTCACATGCCGTTGTGACAGCACCTTTGAGTAAAGAGAGGATAGCGACAATTGAGAAAGGTTTTGTGGGGCATACCGAATATTTGCAGGAAGCCTTTTCCGCGAAATTTGTCACTATGGTAATGAAAGGCGAGACTTTATGTGTAATACCGGTAACGCGGCATATTGCCGTTAAGGATATTGCCGGCAGTTTGACACAAGAGATGATAGAGAGGACATTGATGCAGATCATTGATAACATATCATTTTTGTCCAGCAAAAAGAACGCTTGCATAGGTGTTACCGGACTTAACCCTCATTGCGGTGAAGGAGGGAAGATAGGGGATGAAGAAAATAGGATAATCTTACCGGCCATTGAGAACGTCCGTTCTACATATCCCGACATAGAAGGACCGATAGCAGCTGATGTCATTTTTGGTAAAGCTTTAAAGGGGGAAATTGATATAGTTGTCAGCATGTACCATGATCAGGGATTAGGTCCGTTCAAGACCATTGATTTTGATACCGGAGTTAACGTAACATTGGGGCTAGGTCATGTGAGAACTTCCCCGGATCATGGCACAGCATTTGATATCGCCGGTAAAGGCATAGCAAGCTCCGGCTCCATGGAGGCTGCAATAAGATTAGCGGTAAAAGGCGCAAATGGATCTAACGGAAATTAAAAAGATACTAAAGGGAGAAAAGCTCAGTCCGAACAAAAAGCTAGGCCAAAATTTTCTTATCGATAAAAATGTTCGCAATAAGATCTTGAGTTCATTGCCTTTAGAAAAAGATGATACCGTGGTTGAAATAGGCCCTGGGTTTGGCGTAATGACCGCTGAATTAGCAAAAAAATGTAATAAACTTATCGCTGTAGAAAAAGATAGAGGTATATGCCGCGTCATGGAGCCGGTTTTTGAGAATATCGAAAACATCAAACTTGTTAATGAAGATATCCTTAAGTTTGATCTTTGCGATCATAAAATTCGAAATAAAAAACTTTTCGTCTATGGAAATATCCCATATAACATTTCAACGCCCATTGTTGAGAAGATCATAGAGAACAGAAATAGCGTTAAAGCGCTGTATATCGTTGTTCAGGATGAAGTTGCGGATAGAATAGTCGCCTCTCCAGGATCAAAAATATATGGCTCTTTAAGCTGCTTTGTGCAGTATCATGCCCATGTAAAAAAACTTTTTAAGATTAAAAAGAGTTCTTTTTATCCGAGTCCGAAAGTCGGATCCGCGCTTCTGGCTCTTGATATATTGCCCAGTCCAAGTGTTGAGGTTAAGGACGAAGATTTAATGTTCAAGATCATCCGGCAGGCATTTTCTCAACGGAGAAAAAAAGCGGTAAATCCACTTGGATCTCTGTCAATAACCGGGCTAGGAAAAGGAGAGTGGGAGAAAATCTTCATAGAATGCGGACTTCCGGTTTCGGCACGTGCTGAAACCTTATCCCTTCACGATTATGCACGGTTAGCGGATGCAGCAATCTCCTCACATCATTGACTTTATATTATTAATATGATAATGTACCCCATATATGAACACTCCTAATAATAAAAATAACATAACGGAAGAAGTTGTGAGATATGTGGCTGGACTGTCGCGTTTATCCCTGAAAAAGGAAGAAATTTCCGGGTTTTGCGGACAGCTTTCCGATGTTCTTGGTTATATCGATCAGTTAAAAGAACTTGATACCGAAAGCACACAGCCCACTATACATGCTCTTCCGTCTATGAAGAATGTCTTCAGGGAAGACCAGATAAAACCGGGCTTATCAGCTGATGAAGCCCTTAAAAATGCTCCTTCACATAAAGGAACCCTTTTCACCGTACCCAGAGTAATATAAAGATGGAAGACTTTCTAACCAGTATAGATAAATTTAAGAAGTGGAACAAGGCTTCAGGCAGGTCGAAGGAAGAGACTGCAAAGCATCTTGCCGGCCTTGCCGCATCAACTGATCTCAAGATAAATGCTTTCATAAACATGGATGGGGAAGAGATAGCGGCGCTATCTAGATCTTTCGAGAGTGATGCTGACGGGATGTTGCTTGAAGGTGTTCCTGTAGGGATAAAGAATAACATATGCATAAAAGATACGCTTACAACATGTGCTTCCCGAATTTTGGAAGGGTTCCGGCCTCCATACAATGCTACGGTTATAGAAAAACTTGTCCAAGAAGGAGCCCTGCTTTTTCCAGGGCTAAATATGGACGAATTTGCTTTTGGATCTTCATGTGAGACTTCCTGTTACGGACCAACAAAGAACCCATGGAATACGGAATATATCCCCGGGGGATCCTCGGGAGGTGCTGCGGCAAGTGTAGCGGCGGGCGAAGTTGTTGCTGCTTTGGGATCGGATACAGGGGGATCTATTCGTCAACCGGCATCGCTGTGCGGGGTGGTTGGTTTTAAGCCCACATACGGCAGAGTTTCAAGATATGGGCTGATAGCCTTTGCTTCCAGTTTGGACCAGATCGGTCCAATAACACGTAATGTCACGGATTGCGCCGTTATGCTGAATACTATATCCGGATATGATATAAAGGATTCTACTTCAGTGAATTTACCCGTTCCGGATCATACTAAAAGTCTTTCCAAAGACATAAAGGGCTTAAAGATAGGTATTCCAAAAGAATATTTTACCTTGGGGATTGATGAAGACGTCAAAGAATGTGTGGATGAGGCCGTAAGAGTTTACAAAAAACTTGGAGCTAAAATAATTGACATAAGCCTGCCTCACACAAAATATGCTGTTAGCTGTTATTATATAATCGGTCCTGCGGAAGCCAGCTCGAATCTTGCCAGATATGACGGTGTTCACTACGGGCACAGAACTTCACAAAAGGGCAGCATTATAGACATGTATACGGAGACTCGGAATGAGGGTTTCGGCGACGAAGCAAAAAGAAGAATACTTTTAGGCACATATGTTCTTAGTAGCGGATATTACGAAGCCTATTATCTCAAAGCGCAAAAGGTCAGGACCAAGATAGCGGAAGATTTTCGTGTGGCATTTAACGAATGCGATTGTTTGCTTACTCCCACATCTCCGACAACAGCTTTTAAAATAGGAGAAAGGATCAACGATCCTTTGAAGATGTATCTTTCTGACGTTTTCACCATTCCGGCAAATCTTGCGGGTTTACCTGCAGTTTCTTTGCCGTGCGGGGCGGGGAAGAACAATATGCCGGTAGGATTACAGCTCATGGCGCAGACTTTCGGAGAGGAAGTGCTTATAAAGGCAGCTCATGCGTTCGAGAGTAACACAGAACACCATAAGAGGTCAGCACTGGTTGATAGAGGCTAGAAGTAGCCGGGGTTTAAACCCCGGCTACTATTGTGGATAACTAAACATGAAAAACAAACAATCGCGAACCCACGATAAAACATACGAAACAGTTATTGGACTTGAGGTACATGTCCAGCTTTCTACAAAAACAAAAATTTTCTGTGGATGTTCTACTGTTTTCGGAGCGGAACCCAATACACAGGTATGTCCCGTATGCCTGGGTCTTCCCGGAGTTCTTCCGGTGCTTAACAGAAAAGCGTTCGAGTATTCCATAAAAGTTGCCCTGGCTCTTGGATGCGATATTCAGGAAAAGGTCAAGTTCGATAGAAAAAATTATTATTATCCTGATCTTCCAAAAAATTATCAGATAAGCCAGTATGATATGCCGATTGCGTATAATGGAAAGATTTGTGTGGTTCTTGAAGATGGTACTGCCAAAGATATCGGTATAACTCGCGCGCACATGGAAGAAGATGCAGGAAAACTTTTGCATGATCCTGTAAAGGATCATAGTTATGTTGACCTTAATCGTACGGGAACACCGCTTCTAGAGATAGTTTCAGAGCCGGAACTTACTTCTCCTGAAGAAGCATACAGCTATCTGGTAACCCTAAAGAGGATAGTAAAATATCTTGGGGTGGCAGATTGTAACATGGAGGAAGGAAGCCTCAGATGCGATGCTAATATTTCTATCAGGAAGTGGGGGGCTGATAAACTGGGGACTAAAGTTGAAATTAAGAATCTGAACTCTTTTAAGGCGGTAAGGAATGCTTTAGCCTTTGAGGAATATAGGCAACGAGATCTTGTGGATTCCGGGGAAAAAATAATCCAGGAGACGCGTCTTTGGGATGAGCCCAGAGGGAAGACCGAGTCCATGAGAGTTAAGGAGCAGGCACATGACTATAGATATTTTCCCGACCCGGATCTTGTTCCTTTTGAAGTAGAGGAAAGCTTAATAAATGAAATACGTTCGGTCATGCCGGAATCTCCTTCGTCACGAAAAAGTAGATTTATCGAAAAACTTAAACTTAACGATAAAGACGCAGATTTTTTAACCTCAGAAAAATATATTGCAGATTTTTTTGAGAGCGTTTTGAAAAGTTATAACGATCCTCAAAGTGTATGCAATTGGGTGAAGGGCGAAGTTATGATGCATTCAAAGGAGAAGGGAACTGATATAGATAAAATGGAACTTTCTCCGGAGAATCTTGCCATTATAATAAAAATGACGAAAGACGGTAAGATCAGCGCTTTAGCGGCAAAAGAAGTTTTAGCTGATCATCTCGATGGAGGGAAATCTCCAGAGAAAATTGTCAAAGAAAAGGGTCTCGAGCAAGTATCGGATACATCTGAGCTTGACGGAATTATAGATGAGGTTATATTGGAAAACGAAAGATCTGTTAATGATTATAAGGCCGGCAAGAAGAATGCTTTGAGTTTTCTTGTCGGGCAGGTAATGAAAAAATCACAAGGTAAAGCCAATCCCAAGCTTGCGGGAGAAATGCTTATTAAACGTATAACATAAAAGGGGCAGAGATGACAAAGAAACGGATTTTTCTTGTAGCAATAATTATTTTTGCTCTCATAACAACCGGAGTTTGCATTAAGACCGCTGTATCCGAAGTGGACATCCCCGGGAAAGAGCTTTTTGAAGAAGTGCAGCTTTTCGCGGATGCCATTACGCTAATAAGTGCCGATTATGTTAAACAGGTTAACCCTAAAGACCTTATTTACGGCGCAATAAGAGGTATGGTAAGCACCCTTGACGGATATAGTCAATTTCTTGATCCTGACGGGTTTACCGAGATGAAAGAAGAGACGCAGGGTCAGTTCGGAGGGCTAGGCATGGAGATAGGAATGCGGGAAGGCGTGTTAACGGTCATAGCTCCGATCGATGATACTCCTGCATTTAAGGCCGGAGTGAAGGCAGGAGACCTCATCGTAAAAATAGAAGACGAGATTACTAGAGACATAACAATTGATGGTGCCATAAAGAAACTTCGCGGTGAACCGGGGACCAAGATAACTATAACCGTTTTTCGTAAAAAGACATCAAAGATGATAGAGATAACTATAACCCGAGATATTATCAAACTTAAAAGCCTCAAAGAGGTCAAGGTGATAGAGGATAATATTGGGTACATAAGATTGATAGAATTTCAGGAAAGGACCTCCAAGGATATGGGACGAGCCATAAAAGACCTTAAAAAGGAAGGGGCGGAAAACTTAATAGTTGATATCAGGAACAATCCCGGAGGACTTTTGGATTCAGCCGTGGAAACGTCTGAATATTTTCTAGAAAAGGGTGACCTTGTTGTTTATACCGAGGGACGTGATCCCGGGAAAAGAGTGGAGTTCAGGGCGCAAGAGGAATGTCTGACAGAAGGTATGGGGGTTATTGTTATAGTTGACGGAGGTTCAGCAAGTGCGGCTGAAATATTAGCCGGGGCTATAATGGACAATAAGAGAGGTCTTGTTCTCGGTGAAGTTACCTTTGGGAAAGGATCAGTACAAACGGTTGTTCCTCTCAGGGATAATTCGGCTTTAAGACTGACAACCGCCGCATATTATACCCCTTCCGGAAAGAGTTTGATGGAGAAGGGGATCGAGCCTGATATTATAGTCGAATTAAAGAGCATTGACAAAAACATGCCAGAGAATAAAGATATTTTTGATGATATAGAAGAAAAAGATAAAAAATCAGATGACGAGGATGATTCTAATATATGGCAGAAAGACTCACAGATCACCGCCGCTGTGAACATCTTAAAAGGTATAAATGCGTTCGGGAAATGCAGATCGTTTCATCGGGGAGATAAATGAGACAACGCAAGTTATTGTTTGTTGCGGCTATATTGATAGCTTTTGGGTTCATTGTATATGATCTATTTTTAAGACCTCCCATCATCGAGGAAAAAGAAGTTCAAGTTCCTGATGAAAGGTTTCGCATAGCTATCGTTTTGGATGATTTTGGTTATAATAAAAGAAATTTTAGTGCACTGGAAAAGATCGATATTCCGTTAACATTGGCGGTCCTGCCTCACGCGCCGTACTCAGAAACAGTATGTAAGTTTGCCAAGAATAAAGGGTTTGATGTCATATTGCATCTTCCTCTGCAGCCGGAGGGGGAAAATGAGCCTGTCGAGAAAAATACTATAAACGACGGGATGGACGATGATACCGTTAGGAAAGTAATATCAGAAGCTCTTGATTCGGTGTCGTTTGCAAAAGGTGTCTCAAATCATATGGGGTCAAAGGCCACACGAGATAGACGTCTTATGAAAATAGTTTTTGACGAACTAAAAAAAAGAGATCTGTTCTTTCTGGATTCGTATACCGCAAAGGACTCAGTGTGTTTGGAGATCGCCGCAGAAAAAGGTGTGCCTTATCTAAGACGAGACATTTTTATCGACAACCAGAAGGACGAGGTCTATATAGGCGAACAGTTTGAGAAATTGGTAAAGAGAAGAAAGGCAGGGGGGTCGGCTGTGGGGATTGGACATGACCATCCCGTGACGGTCAAAGTCCTTGCCGAAGAGGCGCCGAAGATATCCGGGGAAGAGATCGTTTTTGTTGGATTGTCGGATCTTGTAATTAAGGACCAGAAAGAGCGGCTGTGATCAGGCGGGCATTATTATGATAACATTAGGCGTAGAGACTTCATGCGACGAGACTGCTGTTTCTTTGGTGGAGGACCAATGCGTTATTTCCAGTGAAGTGTCCTCCAGCGTTCATCTGCATTCACAGTATGGCGGAGTGGTTCCGGAGATAGCTTCACGTTTTCACACAGAGTATATTTATTCAGTTTTAGATAAAGCTCTTAAGGATGCGGGTAAGACGATAGATGAAGTAGATCTTGTGTCTGTAACGGGAGAACCGGGACTTCCCGGCTCACTTTTGGTGGGTAAGGTTTTTGCGGATGCTATAGGTATGGCGGCAAAGATCCCGGTTATTGGCGTGAATCATGTCCAAGCGCATGTAATGTCCTGTTTTATAAATGAGGATAACAGGGTTGACAATATGGCCGAGAAGTACCCATTTTTGGCATTAGTTGTTTCTGGGGGACATACCAGTCTGTATGTGTTCAGGTCCTTGGAAGATTTTGAGGAGATCGGGAGGACGAGGGACGATGCAATAGGTGAAGCTTTTGATAAGGTTGCCAAGATACTCGAACTCGGATATCCTGGAGGTCCTATAGTTGAGAAATTTGCTGCGCAGTTTGCCGAGACCGGAAGAACGACAAAAAATGACATAATAGATTTTCCTAGGGCCCTGCTCAAAGACGAGGGAGACCTGGATTTCAGCTTTAGCGGTATAAAGACAGCAGTTCTATACTATTGGAGAAAGGCCCAGCAATCAGAGGAAGAGAAACGGCGAGTTTGTTATTCCTTTCAAGAAGCTGTTTTTGACGTACTTGAAAAAAAGATATTAAGAGCCGTAAAGATGACAAGAGTTTCCCGCATTGCCGTAGGAGGGGGAGTTATTCACAACAATTTATTGAGGTCACGTTTAGGATCACTGTGCCGTGAGAATAAATGTGATCTGTTTATTCCTGAAAACATTTTTTGCACAGATAATGCCGCCATGGTGGCGGTTTTAGGAGAGAATTTATATCGGTTGCGTCAAGAAAGAGGAGGGCAGTAACATGACGGAGATGGATCTTTTGGTGAGAATTCTGGCGGCCACTGTCATGGGAGGGCTGGTTGGTCTGGAGAGAGAGTTAAACGGATGCGCTGCAGGACTCAGGACTCATATTCTTGTATGTATAGGCTCTACGCTTTTTATGATCACGTCGATCGGAATGGCTGAAGGGTATGCGCATATGGGAGCTGTCGATCCTTCAAGGATAGCAGCGGGCGTAGTTACGGGTATAGGTTTTCTAGGGGCCGGAGCTATAATGAGGTACGGGACCTCGGTAAGAGGGCTTACGACAGCTGCAAGCATATGGGCGATTTCGGCAATTGGATTAGCAGCAGGAGCCGGGATGTTTGTCGCAGCAATTATTACGACTACGGTGGCTTTGATCATACTCATACTTTCAAGATTAGAAGAGATTGCGCAGATAAAAAGACAGAGCAGACGGATAGTGGCGACTTTGTCTTCAGATTCCGAAACCTCCGCGGACGATATACAAAAGATAATAGGGGCATATGGCGGACGTACAAGAAAAGTATCTGCCAGCGAGAGCAAGCGCGATGGGGAGGTAGACATTGAAATCCATGTTATGTTACCCCGCGCTTATAGGCAAGATGCCATGACCGAGCTTAGATGTCTGCCGGGAGTAATATCTGTCGACTGGGGTCCGGCAGAGGAAAAAGTAAATAAGCTTTGAAAAGGGTACCACTTAAGCGACATTTGTAATATAATATACAAGGGCTAAATCTTTACAGTTTAAATACAGGAGGTAAAAATGAGAAAGAGAAAAAGTGACACTGGGCAGCAAGCGGGAGATAAAATACTGGATGTTAATGCTAGCATGCAAGGGACGTTACGGTTTGACGATCCGGTAAATCTAAGAATAAGCGGGAAGTTCGAAGGGACTCTGGATACGAAAGGAATACTCCTGATCGGTAACAAAGCAGATATTAAAGCAAACATAGTAGGAGAAGCGATATCTATCTCCGGACGTGTTTCTGGGAATATAAAAGCTGGAAAATCTCTAAAATTTGAGTCCAGCGCTATCCTCACAGGAGATATAGAGACTCCGAACATAGCTATAAGCGAAGGAGCCGTTATTAACGGACGCATAAAAATGAGCGAGACGGGAAAGAAGGAAAGTGTTGCTTCAAGGGGAGATTGGCTTAATACAAATCAGCTAGCGGAATATCTTGAGGTAGACGAGCATAAAGTTGGAGAATGGGCATCAGGAGGAGTTTTGCCGGGCACCAAAGAAGGCGGGGAATGGATATTTGAAAGGTCTAAGGTTGATCAGTGGATTGCCGACGGAAAAGTGAAGACTAAAGGATAAAATGTCGGATAAACTTTTGACTTTAAGTGAATTAGCGGAATATCTTGGACTCAGGGAAGAAAGAGTGATAGACCTTGTGGACAAGAAAATTATAACAGCATATCAGCTCGGAGGAGAGCTTCTTCGGTTCAGGAAAGAGCAGATAGACGCTATACGTTCAGAGATAGATTCTAGAGTGAATGAGATGGGTGAGATGACCGCCGGTGATATTCAAAGAGTACGCAAAGAAAAACTCAAAATATCTTCGAAATCAGCCGGCGGTAATGATCCCCGGGAAGCTATTTCAGATTTTCTGTATTTTAACGATTTCTATATATTTTCCGGTATATTGGTCGTTATTTTGCTGATAGTCATCTTTAAGGGGTAAGGTTACTTTAAGATGATATAAAAGCTTGACTTACGGCTCAAAATTAATATAATACTACTAGAGCAAGGATCTCTCCTCTAAGGATTTCCTCACAGTTTATGTTCACAAAATATTAACCAACAGACAGATAAAGTGCATGCAGTTATGATCTTCCCATGTTGCCGCAGATCGCGGCTAATTGACCAAAATGAGTACAAACGATAAAAACATCTATTTAATAGACGGTAATGCTCTTTGTTACAGGGCTTTTTATGCCATTCAAGACCTGGCCACGACAAAGGGAGAGCCCACTAACGCCATATATGGCTTTATTAACATTATTCGGAAGATCAGGAAACAGTACGATCCAAAGAGAATGGTCATAGTCTTTGATTCTCCGGGAACTACGGTTCGCCACGAAAAATATAAGGAATACAAGATTCACAGAAAACCCATGCCCGAAGACCTGGTTTCTCAATTTTCAGGAATTAGGGCTGTAGTCGAAGCTATGAAAATATCTGTATGTAACCTGGAGGGATACGAGGCGGATGATATTATAGCTACTATTGCGGAACACAGCAAAAAGAATGGGCTCGAAGTTGTTATAGTAACAAGCGATAAAGATGCTCTCCAGCTTGTAGACAAAAAAATTACGGTTCTTAGCTCTACTTCTTTTGGGGACAAGGTTTACACGGAGAAAGAGGTAAGAGAAAAATATGGCGTGGGTCCGGAACGTATGACAGATCTTATGGCTCTTATGGGTGACGCAAGTGATAATATCCCTGGGGTCAAAGGGATCGGAAAGGTCGGTGCCGCTAAAATAGTAAAGGAATACGGAGATATTGACAATATATACAAAAACTTGGATGCCATAACGCCGCCCGGGATCAAGAAAAAACTTACTGAAGAAGAGGACATGGCAAGACTGAGCAAAGAACTTGTCGTTCTGGACAGGGAGGTTCCCGTAACGATCGATCTAGAGGCGACGCTTATCCCGGAACCGGATTCGGAACGTTTAGCGGAACTATATAAAAGATTTGAATTCAAGAGATTATTGAAAGAGGTGGCGAAGAAAGATACAGTTGAGGATTCCCCTGAAATATGCTCGTCTCCGGAAGATTTGAAAAACATTCTAAACAGCAGCGAAAAATCCGGTAAAGTTTTTTTTGATATGGCGTTTGATGCAGGCGGGAGCAAAATAAAAGGCATTTCGTTTTTTTATAGCCCAAGATCAATATTCGTATCGTTCTCTGATAAAGGACCTAGTGAGGCAGCTAGAAAAATTATTGGTGAAATATTCGAAGATGAGACCGTGCAAAAGATAGGGTTCGACCTGAAACCAGAGACGCTAGCATTGCGCAGAGAGAATATCAGGATCAGAGGAAAACTTTTCGATGTTATGATAGCCGATTACTTGATAGAT
Source organism: Candidatus Aadella gelida (assembly GCA_030765205.1). Classification (GTDB taxonomy): domain Bacteria; phylum Omnitrophota; class Gorgyraeia; order Tantalellales; family Tantalellaceae; genus Aadella; species Aadella gelida. Next base: position 11,754 of record JAVCDB010000058.1, read on the forward strand.
CCTTCCGGGTCAAGTTATGATATTGACGAGGTAGTTATGCGGCATTTGGATAAAAATATAGCGTCGGAAGGGTCAGATGAAGAAAAATTCTGCATGCGTAGCAGGTCGATCTCTGAACTTTACGAGGAACTTGAACCGGTTCTAAAAGACAGACATCTGGACGAACTTTTCGGTTCGGTAGAGATGCCCCTTGTAGGAGTTCTGGCGGAGATGGAAGAACGGGGCGTAAAGGTAGATGTCGGACATCTTGAAAAAAAAGAAAAAGAGATAAGCAAGAAGCTGAAAGATGTAACGGATAAAATATACGAAGTTGCGGGAGAAGAATTTAATATCAATTCACCCAAACAGCTGCAAGTCATACTTTATGAACGTTTAGGACTCCCGGCATTTAAAAAGACAAAGACAGGCATATCGACGGATGAGTCTGTTCTTCAAAAACTTTCTTCAATGCATCCTTTGCCCGAGTTTCTTTTGGAATATCGGGAGATGAATAAATTAAAAACAGGCTACTATGATAGCCTGTTGGCTCTCGCCGGAGCGAATAGTGGAAGCATCTTCGCGCATTTTAACCAAGCGGTGACAGCTACCGGAAGATTGTCCTCCAGCGATCCTAATCTCCAGAACATTCCAATAAAAACAGCCTTAGGGCGAGAAATAAGAAGGGCTTTTATTTCGGGAGGGGATGACAGAATCCTGATAAAGGCAGATTATTCGCAAATAGAACTTAAAATACTTGCTCACTTATCCGAAGACAAAAAACTTATAAAGGCTTTTAGAGATGGTGAGGACGTACATCGAGTTACAGCCGGGGAAATATTTGATTGTAAAATTAGCAAGGTTACAAATGAGATGAGGTCAGCCGCTAAAACAGTTAATTTCGGTATTGTTTACGGAATAAGCGCTTTCGGGTTGGCCAAAGATCTGAATATTAATGTCGGCGACGCGCAGGATTATATTGATTTATATTTTCGTAAATATGAAGGCATAAAAACTTTTATCGAAGATACGGTCGCCGAAACTAAGAAGAAAGGATATGTTCTTACTTTGCTTAAAAGACGCAGGTATATTCCCGAGATGACCAGCAGAAATGAGCATGTAAGAAAATTCGCTGAACGTGCTGCGGTTAACACGGCAGTACAGGGTTCGGCTGCAGATCTTATAAAACTCGCCATGATAGATTGTTACAAAGAACTGAATGATCGTGATGTTAGGATGATCATTCAGGTTCATGATGAATTGGTGTTTGATGCTCCTGAAAAAGGCATTGAAAGATCAGTGATGGATGTTTCTGACATAATGGAAAAGGTCATAAAACTTAAAGTGCCTCTTACGGTCGACATAGAGACCGGAACGAACTGGATGGATACTGAACCGGTCAAGGCCAAGGCATAAATAGGAGCAGGGTTTGAATACAGACAAAAAATTTATCATAGGGGTGACAGGAGGCCTGGCTTCAGGAAAAACGACGGTATGTAAGATGCTGGAGGAAAAAGGCGCCAAGATTATAGATGCCGACAAGATCTCACATCGTCTAATGAAAGAAGATGATACTGTCAAAAGAGATATCATCAAACGGTTTGGGAAAGACATCGTGCGGGACGGGGAGATAGACAGGGATTTATTAAGAAAAAAGGTCCTTTCCGATAAGAAAGGATTTGAAGACTTGTTCAAGCTGATCGGTTTTGCGATCGTTAAAAAGATACGGTATGAGGTGGAGACATGTCCTGCCTCAAGGTCAGTCGTGATCGATGCTCCGCTTTTGATAGAGGGAGGGATGCATGCATATGTTAATATGGTCGTTCTTGTCACTGCGAGTAGGGCTACCAGGATAAAACGTGCGGTTAAAAGAGGAGTGCCTAAAGAAGAAGTTATCGGCATTATCGAAAGACAGCTATCTCAAGATGAGAAACTGAAATATGCCGAATATATAATCGACGGTGAAGCAAATATGGATATAGTAAAAAAAGGAGTAGAAAAGATATGGCAAAAAGTGCAAAAAGTACAAAAAAAGAAAAAGATCTAGATATTGTAAAGCTGAAAGATATGAAAATATCGGAATTAACCGATATAGCTAAAGAATTGAAGATCAACGGTTTTAGCAGTATGAAAAAGCACGATCTAATATTCAAAATACTGCAGGCTAAGATCGAGAAAGACGGATTCGCCTACGGAGAAGGGGTATTAGAAGTCCTAGAGGACGGGTTCGGATTTTTAAGGAGTTCTGATTATAATTATCTGCCGTGTCCGGACGACATATACGTTTCTCCGTCGCAGATCAGAAGGTTCAATCTCAAGACAGGAGATACCGTCAGCGGGCAGGTAAGGCCGCCGAAGGAAGGCGAAAGATATTTCGCGCTTTTAAAAGTAGAAGCGGTTAATTTTGAGAATCCGGAAGTTGCTAAAAACAAAATACTATTTGAGAATCTTACGCCGCTTTATCCCGAAGAGAGATTTTCTTTGCAATCCGAAAATGCGGATATATCCATGAGAGTCATGGATCTGTTTACTCCTGTAGGAAAGGGGCAGAGAGGCTTAATAGTAGCTCCGCCGTATAGCGGCAAAACGGTTTTTATCCAGAAGTTTGCTAATACCATTACCCAGAATTATCCCGAGGTCAAATTAATTATACTTCTCATTGACGAAAGGCCGGAGGAAGTTACTGACATGAAAAGATCTGTGAACGCGGAAGTTGTGGCGTCTACCTTTGATGAACAGGCACAGAGACATACGCAGGTGGCGGAAATGGTGCTTAAAAAGGCCAAAAGGCTTGTAGAACATAAATATGATGTGGTAATTTTGCTGGATTCTATAACGCGTTTAGCTAGAGCATATAACACTACAGTACCACATTCGGGAAAGATTCTCTCCGGAGGCGTTGACGCCAATGCCCTGCACAAACCTAAACGGTTTTTCGGGACGGCAAGAAATGTGGAAGAAGGAGGAAGCCTGACAATAATAGCTACGGCACTTATTGATACCGGAAGCCGTATGGATGAAGTTATTTTTGAGGAATTTAAAGGTACAGGAAATATGGAAATACAGCTGGATAGAAATCTCTTCCAGAGAAGAATCTTCCCGGCGATCGACATCAAGAGGTCGAATACGCGTAAGGAAGAGCTTCTGGTGCCGGAAGACGAACTGAAAAAAGTATGGCTAATGAGGAAAGCTTTGAGCGATATGGATTCTGTAGAGGCTATGCAGCTTTTGGTAAGTCGTCTTAAGAAATCTAAAAATAACGAAGAACTGTTCCAAAATATGGGCAAAGCATAAATGCTTATTGGGTTTAGGATATTTTCGGCGCTATAGGGACGTATGGCTCTTGAGGAGATAAACCCTAGTTTTTGCTTGATATTTATTGATATTCTAGTAAAATATTTGTTTCGTGTATCATAATAAATGATAACTATAATAGGGGGTTAGAAGTGAAAAAAGGGATACATCCAAAAAATCAGGAGACTATCATAACATGTGCATGTGGTAACTCCATAAAGACTCAGTCGACTAAAGAGAATATTCATGTTGAAATATGCTCAAAATGTCATCCGTTCTATACGGGCAAACAGAAACTTGTTGACTCGGCTGGAAGAGTTGAGCGTTTTCAAAAACGTTATTTAAACAAAAAGACAGAAGCCTGATCTAGCGTATGAAAAAGATTCTTGCGGAACTAAACAAACGCAGAGATAGATATCGGACGCTTGAGAAGGAACTTTCGTCCCCGGAACTTTTGGCAGACAGAGAGAAACATACTGCAAAAGCGAAAGAGTATGCTGACCTAAAAGAGATAGTGACAGCATATGGGGAGTATATTGTTCTTGATGACGAAAGAGCCGGGCTCCTCAAAATGGTAGAGGATGAAGATGAAAAAAGCGAATACACAGCATTAGCAGCCGAGGAACTGAAAGAAATAGAGAAAACGCTTTCTGATAAAAAAAACATCTTGGAAGAACTCCTGCTTGATGTGGACGATAAAGAATACAAGAGAAATGCTATTGTCGAGATAAGAGCGGGTACGGGCGGAGTAGAAGCCAGTTTATTTGCTGCCGATCTTTATAAGATGTATACAAAGTATGCTATTGGTAAAGGTTGGAAAAGTTCAGTCATCAGTTTGAGCGAATCTGAAAAGAAAGGTATTAAAGAGATCATATTTTCGATTGAAGGGCAAAACGTATTTAAAAACCTGCGGTTTGAGATGGGCACGCACAGAGTGCAGAGGGTTCCGGAGACAGAAGCAAGCGGGCGGATACATACTTCAGCGGCTACCGTCGCTGTTCTTCCGGAAGCGGAAGACGTTGAAGTAGACATAAAACCGCAGAATTTGAAAATAGATTATTATAGGGCAAGCGGTGCGGGCGGACAGCATGTGAATGTTACTGACTCCGCCGTAAGGATAACTCATCTACCGACAGGCGTAGTCGTAAGCTGTCAGGATGAGAGAAGTCAGCACAAGAATAAAGCTAAAGCTATGCGTGTGCTTAAGGCGCGCGTACTTGAAAAACTGAATGAAGAAAAAGATAAAGAACGCTCCGATAACAGAAAAAAACAAGTAGGTTCCGGGGACCGGTCGCAAAAGATAAGGACATATAATTTCCCGGAAAACAGGGTCACAGATCACAGGATAGGACTTACTGTGTATAATCTGGCCAATATACTCGAAGGGGATCTGGAGCAAATAATTCCGGTACTCATTAAAGAAGACAGAAAAGTTAAGCTGACCTCTTAATGAAGCATGAAAATGTTTATGGTTCTTTGACTTGAGAAAAAACTATGAAAACAGAAACAAAGAGTGACAGCATTCCCATGCAGTATCGTGAAGGAAAGACCGCGTTTATGGGTATGGACATTAAGGTAGACGAGAGGGTTCTAATACCCAGACCCGAGACAGAACTTTTGGTAGAAGTTGCGGGTGATATTTTAAAACAAATACATAGAGACAATGTTTATATTGCTGAGGTAGGAACCGGTAGTGGGGCAGTAGCTATAGCGCTTGCAAAGCTTATTGATAATGCAAATATAGTTGCCGCGGATATATCACGTGACGCTTTGGTTATTGCGGCTGAGAATGTTGATAGGTTTGACAAAAACGGTCAGATAAAGCTTGTTCATTCGGATGTTTTTTCGTTTTTCAGCCAGGATTTTTGTGGGAAATTTGATGCAATAGTATCAAATCCGCCGTATGTGTCCGAAAATGATTATGGGGCATTGGATGAATGGGTTTTGGCCGAGCCTAAAACTGCCCTGTATGGCGGCCCTGAAGGAATGGATATTCTAAAAAAGATAATTTCAGAAAGCATGGAATTACTTTCTCCGGGAGGGTTTGTTGCCCTGGAAATAGGGTATGATCAATCCGAAAAAGTTAAGAAAGAACTTCGTGCTAATGATTTTATAGAGATAAAAAGTTTTAAGGATTTTAATGGTCACGAACGTGTGATCGTGGGACGGAAAAGTGGCTAAACTAGTTATAAGAGGCGGAAAGACCTTATCTGGAACGATAAGTATAAGCGGTGCGAAGAATGCGTGTCTTCCTATTCTTGCGGCGACTATTTTAACGGAAGAAAAATGTATTATTCGTAATGTTCCGGATCTTAAAGACGTTTATACGATGATAGAGATACTTTCCGCTCTCGGACGAAAGGTTGAAAAAAAAGGTGATACGGTAGAGGTCTTGCCGGGTAAGATAAAAGCAGCTACGGCATCATATGATCTTGTTAGTACTATGAGAGCCTCTATCTCGGTTTTGGGACCGCTTTTGGCTTGCAACAAGGAAGCTAAAGTCTCTTTTCCGGGGGGTTGCGTGATCGGACCGAGGCCCATAGATCTTCATATTAAGGGACTACGTGCACTCGGGGTCGAAATACATATTGAAGAAGGGTATATCATGGCTTCGGCCAGGGAATTAAAAGGGGCCAAGATATATCTCGGTGGACATTTTGGTTCGAGCGTATTAGCAACCGCTAATACGATGATGTGTGCTGTGTTGGCTGATGGTGAAACGGTTCTTGAAAATGCCGCATGCGAGCCCGAAGTCTCGGATTTGGCAAAATTTCTAGTGAAAATGGGAGCCAACATCGAGGGAGCGGGAACGCCGACTATAACCATTCAGGGTGTAAAAACTCTTACCGGAGCCGAACATGAAGTTATTCCCGACCGTATTGAGGCGGGGACATACATGATAGCCGCTGTCATTACAGGCGGGAAACTCTTGATAGAGAATGCTGTGAGTGAACATAATCTTGCTTTGATCGACAAACTTACCGAATGCGGCGGAAAGATCACGGAAGTTCCTGGTGGGCTCGAAGTTTCGCGCAGGGGAGATAAAGTACAGTCCGTTGATGTGACGACGCTTACCTATCCGGGTTTTCCTACGGATCTTCAGGCGCAAATAATGAGCCTTGTAACGGTATCCAACGGGATAAGTGTTATCACAGAAAAGATATACCCGGAGAGATTTATACATATAAGCGAGCTTAACAGGATGGGAGCTGAAATAATTCTGGAAGGATCGACTTCTATAATAAAAGGTGTAAAGAAGCTTAGTGGAGCGCCGGTAATGGCGTCTGATCTACGAGCTTCGGCCGCGCTTGTTTTGGCTGGACTGGTTGCGGAGGGATGTACAGAAATATCCCGAATATATCATCTGGACAGAGGGTATGAACATATAGAAGAAAAATTGTCGGCGGTTGGAGCCGACGTGAAGAGAGTTAAAGAGTAAAAGTGAACAGTTAAAAAGTCAAAGGTCTGAAAGTCAAAAAGTCGAGAAAAGTTCTTTAAGTCTTGACAATTTTTTTAGACTTTAGACTTTTCGGCATTTAAACTGAAACAAGGAGGAGTAATGGCGGTTGTGTTAAGGCTTAAAGTTTTTGGAACAAAGAAAAAACCTTTTTACCGTATAGTTGCGATGAGCAAGCCGAGTAAACGAGACGGTAGGGCATTGGAAGAATTAGGTAATTATGATCCCAAAAAAGGCAGGGATCAGGTTGCTTTGGATAGGGAACGCGTAGAGTACTGGTTGTCAAAAGGCGCAAAACCTTCTGAGACGGTAAAAAGCATAATAAAACGATTAGAATTGTAAGAGCAGGTTATAGGTTTTAGGTGTTAGGTGATAGGTAAAAATCCCTAAAACCTAGTCCCTAGAACCTAACACCTAATACGGAGTTTTTGTGAAAATAGATATACTTACATTGTTCCCGGATATGTTTAGCGGAGTGTTCTCTGAGTCGATGATAAAGATCGCTCAGAATTCCGGTAAGGTTGATCTTGCGATACATGATCTCAGAGACTGGACAAATGATCGTCACAGGACTGCAGACGACAAACCTTATGGAGGCGGTCCGGGCATGGTAATGAAAGTCGAACCCGCGGACAAAGCTCTCGAAGACATAAAAAAAGCGGGTGCTGTGGTTATACTTCTTACGCCGCAGGGAGAAAAATACGGCCAGAAATGTGCACGAGAACTATCGGAATTAGAACATATTGTTTTGGTTTGTGGGCATTATGAGGGATTTGACGAACGGATACGCAGTTTGGTAGATAGAGAAATATCAGTTGGAGATTATATCCTTACATGTGGAGAGATCCCGGCTATGGCGATATGTGACTCGGTAATACGGTTAATCCCCGGAGTTTTGGGCGCCGAAGATTGTCTTTTGGAAGAGTCTTTTGAGAATAACCTTTTGGAGTATCCTCAATATACGAGACCGGCTGAATATAAAGGCATGAGCGTTCCGGAAATTTTGCTCTCGGGAGACCCTAAAAAAATAAATAAATGGCAAATGGAGCAAGCGACAGAAAAGACAAAAGAAAGACGGCCCGATCTGTTAGATAACCTAAAGTTTGCAGGAGAGAAGTGATATACAAAGAATTTTCTCCACATTTTACGAAATACCAAGTAAAAAAGAACGCAACAGATGCGCAATAACGTTTCTTTGCTGCAAGCGTTTTAAGGATAAGAACACATAATTGAACAGTACATTTTATGCAAAACGGCGGAATCGCTGGATATTGATAACGAACAGAGACAAAACGCTTGATGTTACATTAACAAAATAACTACACAAGCGCGAACCAAACGTGGGTAATAAACTAGATGTTAACAACCATATGATTACGAACCAAAATTAGCTAAAATTAAGGAGA
>JAVCDB010000098.1 GCA_030765205.1 Candidatus Aadella gelida
CGGTTTTGCCCGGTAAGTTCCATAACATCTTTGTTATCTTTTGAAATGCTAGTTCTTTCTGTTTTTCATTGATCTTATCGACTTCTTTTAGCATATCAAAAGGGTATCCTAAAGACTCGGAAATATGTATAAAAGCTTTAAGATCTTTCGGAAAACATGATCCTCCAAACCCTATGCCGGCTTTTAGAAAATGTTTATTTATTCTAGAATCAAATCCTATCCCTTCCGCTACTGCATTTATATCAGCACCTGTTTTTTCACAAATATTACTCAAAGCATTAATAAAAGATATTTTTGTCGCTAAAAAGGAGTTCGAGGCATGTTTAATGATCTCAGCACCTTTAATATCTGTAACTACTATCTTTGTATCTAGAGGACCATATAACTCCCGCAGGATCTTCTCTGCCCTCTCTGACTCTACACCTATAACAACTCTGTCAGGGTTCATAAAGTCTTTGATAGCTGAGCCCTCCCTTAAAAATTCAGGATTAGATGCTGCATCAAATTCGCAATCTTTTTTCTTAAATGCATTTATGGTCTTTTTAACCCATTCTCCTGTTTCAACCGGAACGGTGCTTTTTTCAACTACAAGCTTATAAGAATCCATATTCTCTGCTATAACTCTTGACACTTTCTCTATTGCTGTAAGATCCGCACTTCCATCTTCTCGAGGCGGTGTTCCAACACAAATGAAGATCACTTCAGATGCTTTTACTGCTTCCTTAATATCAGAAGTAAAAGTCAACCGACCATTTGAACTGTTTTTCTTTACTATTTCCTCTAGTCCAGGTTCATAGATCGGTATTTTTCCACTGTTTAGAAGTTTTATTTTTTCTTCGTCATTATCCGCGCAGATAACTTCTATTCCAAGATCTGCGAAACACGCGCCGGTAACTAATCCGACATATCCTGCACCCATTATGCTGAGTTTCATTGCGATATCCCTCTTTGTTAGTTATTATTATTAATATAGCAGTTTTGAATAGTGATTATAGCATAATGTACGTACTCCTGCAATAGGAGACAGTTTCATTGTAATAAGAGAACAAAAGGTTGGATTTGATGGTGGATAAGGAATCTTAAATGGTTTGTGGGTTTATGGTTGAAATTAAAAAGGGCGGGGAAACCCCGCCCTTACAGTTCGAAAATCACTAATCTACTCTAGAGCCTGGCACATTTCTGCTGAAAGACCTACTTAATCCCAATTGAAGATCTGGGAAAGCCTTTATCTTGAAAGCTAGCCAAATTGTAAATTCATCTTCCATGAAATTACTGCCTTCTACATCGTATACGAGTTCCACTTCCCAGCAATGCAAATCCCTGGTTATCGAGAATTGCTGCTCTTCTATACCAAGATCTTCCGCGCTGAACCTTTCATAAAGTCCAAATTTCCATTTTTTATTAAATCTATACATAAGATCCATCGTGACCTGATTTCTTGGATCCGGTGTTTTCTTCTCATACCTGTATCCTATATCCATCGCAAAATTGTCAGTTGGTTTTAAAGAGGCTTCTATGCTACCGGACCTGAAAGTCTGGTTTTCAGTATTGATCTCTGCTTCATTTTCGATAAAAAGCCAGTCATAAGGTCTAAGCTCCATATCAAGCTTAAGGTTTTTAAACTTTCCTTCTTTTTGCAGATCTAGATCATCTTTCTCCATCCGAAAAAGATAGTCTGAACTAACGATAAACCTGACAAGGTCTACAGGCTCTAGTTGTCCGCCCACGTTCCTTTTAGTCTGCAGTTTATTTTCCAAAGCAAGAGTAACTCCGTTCTCTTTTTCTAAAGAATCCAAAACATCCATTTGATATAAATTATCTTTATCAACCGTAGGTTGATGAGTATAAAAATATTTTGCGGATGGTTTTATTATGTGCCTTAAGGTGTTTATATCAAGCCCTAACATATTAGTTTTTGTGTCAAATACACGAAAAAATCTTATAAACGCATTCAATCCGCCTCCGGCGGCAAAACGGTTAACAGGATCATAGTTCCATTTTGTGCGTGAATACGCCGTGTCCCTCAAAGTCCCGTAAGGAGTGAGTTTTAGCGGTCCTACGCTCGCTTGATATGACAGTTTATGAAAAGTATCCAGCCTGGTTGTTTCTTCCGGAGGACTGCTGGTAAAGGCATACTCTTTTTCAAAGGCTGTCGCTGAAGTCTCCGATCCATAATAAAAAGGTGTGTCCCATAATCTTTGATCAGGAACGTCAAGTTTGATCTCGGGATGTTTTTGAACTACTGTATAAAATTCATGGAAACGTTCATTTGCTTCGACGCTGAAAATGTAATTTGATTTAGCTGATATAAATGAAATGTAATTTGCCGGAGTCCTGTTATTCTCTTCATAATCGTTATAAAAATAATCTTCAAGCACGTTCTCGTCACTGACCTTGTTGAATTCAAGCATACCTACGGTTCCGGGTTCAAAATCTATGCGATGTTTCCATTGAAACCTCTTCCTGAGCTGCGGTTCTACTCCCCTTCCCGGTTCGTCTTCCCCGTCCTCGAACGATGAAGGGTCATAGGTACCTCTCTCGTTCTGATGTATAAAATAGGAGCTAAAATATCCTTCTCCCAATCCATCCATCCCCAAATCAGAAGTCTTGTAATAAAGATTAGCTCCTTCCGCAAAGCCTTTCTTGCTGCGATAATCCACTATTACGTCAACTTTAGTCTCGCCTTTTATATAAAAACGCCAAGCCGATAGTATAAAGTTTCCCCACTCACTGCTCGAACCCGGGATAAATTGGACCTTTGCTCGGCTTTGTATTATGGGATGGTAATAATATGGGAACCATAGGACCGGAACTTTACCTACCAGAAAAACGACATTCTTTGCTATTATTTTATCGTTCGGGAACACACGTATCTCTTGCCCTTTTATCCTGTAGTGAGGAATATCAAGATCACATGTGGTGATAAACCCTTTTTTAAGGACATATTCGTTATCTCCGACTTTGCTGCTTTCTGCTGAAGAACCAAACCAGGGAAATGCATCGACCTCTCCTCCTATGACTTCGCCTCTCTCAAGCGCAAAATCATACCGTATTCGGTCACCGGTAAGGACGCCATCTTCCTGGACGACCCTAACATTACCCTCGCACAGAGCCTGGCGTGTTTTAGTGTTAACCTCGATATGATCACAGGTAAGCGTAATGTCGCCGTATTCTATAGCAACATCTCCATCGGCTACAATCCTTCCGTCCTCTTCAAAATACTCTACCATATCACCATCCACCGTAATGGGCTGGCCTGGTTTCATTTTAAGAGCGTCGGTTTGTTCGGCAGCGTGGGAAGATATATTGCCAAATGACACTACTATAGCTAAAAGAATGATGGATATTTTAAAGTTCCTGTTTCTCACAAATATTCCTCCAATTGATTTGTTGATTTCTGATTACTTTCAGGGCGCTTCGCGAAGCGCCCCTACATTATGCTGAACAGACCCTGTTTCTTCCTTTTCTTTTCGCACTATAAAGAGCCATATCTGCTTTTTCTATAAGGGATCCGACATCGAGACCGTCTTCAGGATATGTCGATATACCCACACTTACCGTGGACCTAATTTCCTCATCAAACGCTTTTATTTTTTTTGTTTCAATGGATTTTCGTAAACGTTCCGCAACGGTTAAAGCAAATTTTTTGGTAGTTTCGGGAAGCACTATGCAAAATTCTTCTCCTCCGTATCTGGCTACCATATCGACTTCACGTACGGTTTTCTTTAATCTGTCGGCAACTTTTCGCAAGACGGCGTCTCCCACTTGATGTCCGTACTTATCGTTACAGTCCTTGAACTTATCTACATCTACCATGCCGATCGAAAAAGTAAGCCCTAGACGTTCTGCCCTATCCACCTCTTCCTCTAGGCGGTCCATAAGATATCTTCTGAGGTATACTTCGGTAAGTCCGTCTACTATCGAGAGTTCCTGAACTTTCTCGTAAAGTTCCACCCTTCTGAATTCTAGAGTTATTTGAGATACTAATATTCTGAATCTGCCGTAGCTGGTTTTCGACGCGCCCTCTATCGCTAGTATTGAAAATAACTTTTCACCCACAAAAAGAGGGAACACCATAAACTGATCAGATTGGATGTTCATGGCATCAAAAACTTTTTCATTCCCTTCCCTCACCAGAAAGAAAGGATCTCGCCCCTGGTTATTAGTGTATGATATGACCTCTTTATAATCAAGAATATTCTCTTTTTCATGAGAATACTCATCATCCTTTATACTTCTAGATATGCCTTTAAGAAATTTCTCATTGCGAAAAGTTAACAAATGGACCATATCAAATTTTAGGTTCTCTTCAAGAAAATCAAATAAAGCATCGAACAGTTCCTCCTGCTTTAAAACCGGAGCCAATTTCTTGGTTATTTCATAGAGCCGGGAAATTCTAATAAGTTCATTTTCTATCTTGCTTCCCCTCGACTCTACCGTTTCCAGTTCACCGACTATAACATTGTATTTTTTTTGCCGGACTAACAATTCATTCTCGTTATATTTCGAAAAGTTCAGGTAAAAAGATTTTACCATGTAACTGCCAATGGATATAGCCGCCAGAAGAAGCATTATCACAACAACGTCCACGGTATCAAGAATTCCCAAAAAATGATATAAAGTAAGGAAAGCAAGGTTCAACATGCCTATTAAAACAGTTGAGCGTACGCTGAACGAAAATGGTATTAAGAAAAAGAGAACAGGTATCATAAAGATCACTAAATACGCGTCCCCTTGCGGCGATCCGTGAAATAGCCAACTTAATCCCATTAGCAACAGATTCACCGTCACCAAAAGAATGCGCCCGAATCTCATGTTTCCTTTAGAACTCATTTTGAACATACTCTGTTCTTTCCCCCGGTTTTAGCTTTATAAAGAAACCTATCAGCTTCCCCAATAATATCCTCTTTTTGCTTGGCATCCTTCGGAAATGCCGCTATACCTATTGAAACTGTTACTATACATTTTTTACGTCTTATCGTAAGGGGGCTTTCTTCTATCTTTTTTCTTATCTCTTCTGCAAGTTTTTCACCAATATCTTTTTTTGAACCGAGAGATAGGAACGCAAACTCTTCTCCTCCGTATCTGGCTACAATATCACCGGCAGAAGCGGTAGAATTCAAAATCTTTCCTATTTTTTTCAAGACAGCGTCTCCCGCAACATGTCCATATTTATCGTTAAACTCCTTGAAGTTATCTATATCAAGCATCAGAAGAGAAAATGGACTATCACTTATTAGTGACCTTTTTACCTCTTTATCCAGGCGTTCCATAAAATGTCTGTGTACATATAAACCTGTGAGACTGTCCCTTACCGCCAATTCTTCGGTTTGACTATATAAACGGGCATTCTCAAGCGCAACAACAGTAAGCTCCCCTATAATATCCAATATCCTAAGTTCGTGCTGATTAAAAACATCTTCCGCACTTGAATCAACTCTTAATATCCCAAGAATATTATTTTCCACTACCAAAGGTTTTATCATTAAGGATGCCGCATCATCTTCTTTCTCTTCCACGTTGACAGAAAATCTGAAATCCTTTCTTATATCTCTTACCAAGAGACTTTTCATATTTTTAAGTACCCATCTTTCAAAAATACCGCCTTTTTTCATTGTAAAAGATTTACGGTCATCTGTTTTCAGAGTGTGATGCAAGTTAAATTCATCGTGATTCTTATCAAACTCAAAAAAGAGTATTCGTTTGTTATTCTTAAAGATATTAAGAGTCTCTTTTGAGATTACCTCGATTATACTGTCTTCTGTAAGAGCTAAACTTAGCTGATCCGCAATATTCTTAAGTTTAAGCAAACTGACTATCTTTTCCCCCATAGCTGATATCTCGGCGCTTCTATTCTTTTTATGGTTCGTGATAAGATTAATATCTTCCTGCATCTTTTCTTTTTTAACAGTACATTTTTGTATGGATA
>JAVCDB010000069.1 GCA_030765205.1 Candidatus Aadella gelida
CCTGACGTATTTATTTACGCCTTTTACCTTAACGCTCACTACAAAGGCTCTTTACCAATGCAGCTTAAGGCGGTTTGAGATCATCACCTGTATGACGACTTCGAGGGGCCTTCCCTCATCTTCTCTGTAGCTTCGTGACACACGCACACTTTGGGCACACGGGTTATTCTTCAAAAGCTACAGATAATTTTTCCGCATATTTGTATGAAATAGACTCCCCTTTTTGAGTCTCTTTGTAACCTTTTTCATTATGTGATTTATCCTTAATTTCTCCAGAATTGTAATTTTTAAAATAATCTACTGTGAAATCAATAATCTTTAACTCTTCTTCATTAAAATTAGAATCTTCAATATGTACAGATGTGCTATACATCGTTCCGCCCTTCCCTGAAGGGTAATCAATTTCTTCTTCTTCAAGCCCCTCTTTCTCTGCTGCAGCAATTATCCATTTATAATCATTTGGCACGGGTCCTAGGGGTAAATGCTTGTAAACACTTCCCGTTATCGAAGTTGAATACACTCTAAAATGTATAAAATCAGCATACCACAATAATTTATTTAATTTTGTTGTGAAAACCCCTTTATTTTTTTCTGCAATGTACAATATTAAATTAATCATTTTTTCTAAATCAAACCTCTTAAACCCTGAAAAAATATCTACTTTACTATTGACTGCTACTAAATTTGAGACAAATATAAGATGATTTTGGGGCATTTCACCTCTTACTAACTGTTCGATTTTATTCCTGAGTGAATCCGATACTCTTTCACTTAACAAATGTTTATTTCTTTCGAATATTGTTCTCATATTCATAGGTTCTGCAATGAATAGCAAAACTTCATTATGAACCGTATCTTGCATTGCACCATTTTCATACCTATTAACAGTAATTTCTCCCCATTCAAGCAATCGCCCTAAAGCGCGTTGGCTCAAAGAATATTTCTCTCGTATTTTCGTTATTTCATCAGGTAGAAGAAGTTTGTGTTTTTTCCTATATTCGTTATAGGCAAGATCAAGATTATTTGCATCTAATTTTTCATTAAAGATTTCATCATTGCATGAACCGCAAAAAGCTACCTGAGATATCACTTCAACATCTTCTCCTTTAACAGGAAAGGTCTCTTTTTTTGCCTTCACGCTATAATCTACCATCATATTACACTTAGGACAATATCCCTCCATATCACTTCCCCCTCTTTTTATTGTACGGATATGTCATAGAATGTTTTGCTATATGAAACGAGATGCATTTTGCCATCTTATGATCAAAATTATCGCTTAATTTTATATATATTCCTATGTCCTCAAGTTCTTGCCCAAATTCCCAAACGTTATAGTCCTTATAAAACATGTCAACCACTGGTCCTTTTATGTAATCTATGTACGTAAGCTGCAATATGACTTCTCTCGCTTGTGCAAAAGTTAAACCAGTTGTAGCTATATTTTTTAAATCTTTCCTGTCTACTAAGTGAAAACATCCAGGACAATCAGCATAAAATTTGAATACGTGTAAAAAGTTGTTTATTTCCTGTGGAGTTGCAATCTTCAATTAATTTCCCCTCAATAGCTGTTCGATATTAGTATTATGCCTGCTTAAATGTTATCATATGATAACAAAAAAAGCAACTTTTTTATTAATCTTTATACTCACCCTCTTTACTTAGAGTTCCCTATTCTCCGCCTAATTGGTATAAGATGAAAATATGCATATGCTGTAACAAAATACATTGAACTTAATCCTGTAAAGGCAGGATATGTAGATATGCCTCAAAGGGTGGCAGTGGTCCAGCGCAAGTGAACATTTGGGGATCAAAAATGGCCTTATTTCATTATTTCCTCAAGAACAAATTTTAGGTATCTCTAATTGGCTTAAATACTTAGAGGAAGGCGTATCGGATACTTCTATAGCAAAGATTAATAAATATGTATTGTCAGGAAGACCTCTGGGAAAAGATTCTTTTGTTGCTAACTTGGAAAAGATTTTTAATCGCTCTCTTGAATACAAACCTATAGGCAGACCTCGAATATAAAAAGCTTCCTTTTTATTTATATACAAAAGGGGTACGTCCCCAATTTATTTTTACTTTTTCTATGCAACACGCTTTGACAAAGCGAAAAAAGAAGTGTATATTAGAACAGTATGATATGTTGAGTTATGTTTAAACATTTTTATAGTTGTTGTTGATGCATGATTAAACAATATGTCAATATTTGTTTATCTATATAGCAACAAAAGGAGTTCGCCATGAGGAAACAAAATCAAAAATTAGTTATAGAGCAGCTGGACAATACACTGAAACAATTCGGCATCTTGAGATCTGTAAGTGTTCCGCAAAAGGGGTGGATCAGAGCTATTAGGAACGCGCTAAATATGAGCGGTAGACAACTTGCGCAACGTTTGAATTTAAGTGATCGGAGCAGCGTAACCCTTCTGGAACAAAATGAAATTAATGGAGCCGCAACGATCAGAACAATGAAAAATGCCGCTCAAGCATTGAATTGTGTCTTTGTATATGGTTTTATTCCCCTCACTAGCTTGAAGGATACCATTAAGAAACAGGCCGAAAGCCTTGCAAGGAAAAGAATAGAAAAAACATCACATACAATGCTCCTAGAACAACAGCAAATATCTAAAGATGAAGAAAAAAAATTGTATTACGACGCAATAAATGAGTTGCTCGATAATTTACCAAAATCACTTTGGGATTAAAAAAATGAAACCAATATACCCGGAAGGTGCTACTCCTCTTGATCCAAATGAGCAGGAAGGCCTTATTCCTACGCATATAACTACGCGTGAAGAACTTAATAGGTGGGAACAAGAAAATATTACCAGGGCTGAAGAATGGTGCGGGCGACGTAAGCATAACGATATCCTTACCATAAGTTTTACTCTTAAGCTGCATAAAAATATGTTTGGTGATGTTTGGAAATGGGCCGGTCAATTCAGAACTTCTCTTAAAAATATAGGAGTTCCCGGTTGGCAAATCTCCCTTGAATTACAAAAACTTTTTGAGGACTTTTCCGTCTGGCTTGAACATAAAACGTATAACAATAACGAAATGGCCGTACGATTTCATCATCGCTTGGTCTCTATTCATCCCTTTGCAAATGGAAACGGAAGACATGCCAGAATGATGACCGATCTTATTCAAAAACAAATTCTAAATGAAGATGAGTTTAGCTGGGGTCTTACTGACTTATCGCAAGCTGGAGATTGCAGAAAAAGATATATAGAAGCGCTGCATGCAGCCGATGATGGCAATTACTTACCATTACTCAAGTTCGCACGTTCTTAAAGTTATTTTCAAGCCAAATAGCTATTTCTGTTTCTTTCATTTTCCCGGACGCGACTTTTTCCGTCATTTCAACTTCCATTTTTGTAGACGAAGCTAGATCATACCCATTCATGAGCAGCATAAGATGCATCG
>JAVCDB010000092.1 GCA_030765205.1 Candidatus Aadella gelida
CGATGCATCTTATGCTGCTCATGAATGGGTATGATCTAGCTTCGTCTACAAAAATGGAAGTTGAAATGACGGAAAAAGTCGCGTCCGGGAAAATGAAAGAAACAGAAATAGCTATTTGGCTTGAAAAGAATTTTAAGAAAAAGAAACAAGATTAATCAATTTTCAATCCCCGCGATCTCTTTGTCCTGATTTAGCTTTTGTTCCAGCCTTTCGAAATAAATTAGGGACGTTCTTCAATAGTCGGGCTTTCCGGTAGAACTTCGAAGGAACAGTTCCTGCGAAGCTGTACCAATGAGTTGCATTATCTAGCAGCGAAGCAGAACGTACCCCTATTTGTGATAAAATAACTTTAAGAACGTGCGAACTTGAGTATCTGAAGAGACGAAAGATGGCATGGATCTTAACACGCAATGGAGTGGATCTTGTTCCAAGAGATTACATTCCCGTCTCTTCTTTTTTGTTCGTCAGATCCCCCGTAAACGATATAAGAATTTTCGGGCACATTGCCGGAAAGTTTGTTCCAATAGTTCATATTCTTAAAGTAGTCGTCAGATATTGTTCGTCCGGATTTTAATTCTATAGGTGTAAGTTGATTCGCGTTTTCCATAAGACAATCGATCTCATGTCCGATCTTATCCCGCCAAAAATACAGATTATTATCTTGAGCCAGATTGAATCGTTTTTTTAGTAATTCACTGATCATAAAAGTCTCAAAAAGGGCGCCTTTAAGCGGATGGTTTGCCAAATGATCTATATCCCGTATTCCAGCTAAATATGAGGCAAGCCCCGGATCGGTAAAATATAATTTAGGCATTTTAACAAGTCTTTTATTGAAATTTTTGCGGTGTGGTCTTAAAAGAAAGACTATAAAACTGGTTTCCAGGAGTGAAAGCCACGCTTTGGCGGTATTGTGGTTAATTCCGCAATCATCAGCCAGAGATGACAAATTAAGCAACTGACCTATGCGGTGTGCGCACATTTTAATGAAAGTGTAAAAAACCGTAAGGTCATGCACATTTTTGAGAAGACGCAGATCACGTTCCAGATAAGTATGGACATAATTAGCATAGAAATCCAGAGGTTCTATCGGCATATCATAGGGGCGGGGATACATGCCTCTGAAAAGGTACTCTTCATAGCGGTCAAAAACTATTTTCCCTGAATGCAGCTCTTCGATCGTAAAGGGGAGGAGTTTTACGATGGCGATACGTCCAGCCAGTGATTGGGTAATATTTTCCATTAATAAGAAGTTTTGAGAACCGGTAAGAATAAACATGCCGGATTTATTAGCTTTGTCCAGAATTCCCTGTAGATAGGAAAAAAGGTGGGGAACTCTTTGAGCTTCGTCAATAATGGCTCCGTCAGGAAATTGTTCCAAAAACCCTCGGGGATCCTTGGTCGCAAATTCCTGTGTCTCAGGGTCTTCAAGAAGTACATACGCCTTTTTTGGAAAAACCTTCTTAACAAGAGTAGTTTTCCCGGATTGACGCGGACCGATCAGCGCTATAGCCGGAAAGCCTCTTGACAACTTTTTTATCTTGGTCTCAATTGTACGTTTTATCATAACGATTAAAGTTTATCATATTATGGACAATTTGTCAATTTTATTATGAAATTGTCCATAATATGATACATTAGGATTACCATGTTATTTGTAATCATTTAGCGGAAGAGAATAAAAATGATCCATAAATTTGCATTTTGATCAAAGCTATGATACATCTTTGCTAAGATGAAAAAACCAAATACCTCACTTTCCAATCGTATTTTACTCTCCGAAAAGACCAAAGATAAGCAGGGGATAGAGGTTGACAGCTAATACCCTATATGGTATATTTTACGCATAATGTGTAACGCATAATGCGTAAAAAAGGAGGCGTAGTGGAAAACCCGTTTGTATTTAGTAAGGAAGTAGGGGGGGAAGATTTTTGTAACAGAAAAAAAGAAATCAAAGAACTGTCGGGTTTCGTGCGCAGCTCTCAGAATGTAATGATGTTTTCTCAAAGAAGGTTCGGGAAAACATCACTTATTAAAGAAGTGCTGAAACGGGCGGAAAAAGAGGGGATATTAACTGTATATGTTGATTTATATGCCGTTTTATCAGAACAGCAGCTGGTAAAGAGTTATTCTGAAGCAGTATCTAATTCGCTATTGAGCAAGACGGAAAAAGCATTTATAACCGCGGGGAAACTCTTTAAACAGCTACAGCCCGTGTTGACACATGATGATGAGGGCAAGCCTGTTTTTAAGGTTGATGTTGACCTGGCAAAAACAATTCCTTTACTTGAAGATGTTCTCGACTCAGTAAACCGCACCGTTGAGAAAAAAAGAAAAAAAGCGGTAATAGTACTCGATGAATTCCAACAAATAGGACAATTTAAAGATGATAGGGTGGAAAAGATCTTACGCACACATATACAAAAACATCAAAATATTTCCTACTTTTTTATGGGTAGCAAAAAACATTTGATAATTGATATGTTTAACAATACAAATAGACCTTTTTACAAATTGGCCGCTCCGTATCCTTTAAAGAAAATTGAAAAACTGGAATTAGTTGAGTTTCTTTTAGAGAAATTTAAAAAGGCAGAAAGAGATATTGATAAAGAGATTGCTTCTTCAATAGTGGAGATTTGTGAGCATCATCCATATTATGTGCAATATTTGTGTTATATCATCTGGGAAAACACAAAACCCGGAGAAACTATAGATAATGAGAAGGTTACCGAGGGAATCAACGTTTTGCTTGACTGGACATCGCCAACATATGAGGCAACCTGGGGTTTGTTAACAACAGTACAAAAAAAGGTGCTGGAAACTATAGCCCGAAAGGCAGAAGAAGAGAGAATGTTTTCCGCGGATGTAATCAACAGATTTGGATTAGGAACCGCCTCAGCTTTGCAACGTTCACTGAAAAGTTTAATTGATAAAGATTTGATAGATAAAGAAGACGATAACTATACGATTATTGACTTGTTTTTAAAAAAATGGATCAATAAAAAATTAATACGCTAGAAAAGAGGCAAATGGCTGATTGATCTATAATCTTTCATGTAAATATTCTCGTATTTTACCGTACGCCATAGACGCTCTATGAATATGTTATCAAACACTCTGCCCTTTGCATCCATGCTAATGGATATCCCATTCCTTTCCAATGTGCCCGTAAATGCCATACTCGTGAATTGGCTGCCTTGATCCGTGTTAAATATTTCCGGCTGTGTGTACTTTAAAGCTTCTTCCGGTGCCTCAAAGAAATTTTTTTAAATTGATTAAAAACTTGACGTATGTACATTTTGTATGTATAATTTAAGTGTATGGAATTCGAATGGAACAAAGACAAAAATAAGAACAATATCAAAAAACATGGACTAGACTTTAGTGACGCTTTTTCGTTTTTTGAAAACCCCTATTTGTCTTACGAAGATAAGAGAAACGATTATAAAGAGAAAAGGGTTCTTGCGATAGGAACCATAGAAAAAAGAGTTGTAGCTGTAGTTTTTACCAAAAGGGAAAGAAAAACAAGAATTATTTCAATGAGGAAGGCAAATGAAAGAGAAAAGAAAAAATTCAAAAACAAACTATAAGCGTATCGATTCTATGAAGGATAAGGATATTGATTATTCTGACATAGCGGAATTAGATGATGATTTCTGGGCAAAAGCCAAACTGGTAGAACCACAGCCCAAAGTGAAAGTAACCATTAGGCTTGATCCTCAGATAATTGTTTGGTTTAAAAAAAGAAGTGATCATTATCAAACAAAGATCAATACTGTTCTTAGATCTTATGTTGCCGCAAAAAAAGAAACAAAGAAACAACATTAATCAA
>JAVCDB010000110.1 GCA_030765205.1 Candidatus Aadella gelida
ACCGCTTTCACTCGACTCCGAACCGGAAAGAGCGCAACATCCCTCACCCGCAAAAACCCCTGTCCCGAACACCGCCACAACTATCAAACCCGCCATGAACAAATAAAATATTTTTTTCACAACACTCTCCTTTTCAACAAAAATCTAATTAACATATTATATCGAGTACCGAATATATGCAAGGTAAAAAACAGGAACGGCACCAAGCGAAGCGTATGGACCGTCCCTATTTTTTACAGTTTTAAAAGTTAAAAGGTTTTAAAGGTCTAATCATTGACCGATAGTCTCTGGAGACAATTCTGAAAATAAAATCAAAAACTCTCCTAGCAATCCAGAACACGTCCCTCTGCCCCCTCATTTTTGTCAAAAGTCAGAACAGGAAGACTGTTTTTAAGTGTTAATTTTTAAGTATTAAGTTAGAGCTACCTACCCTTAACCCCTTAACCCCTTAACCCTTGATACCTAATACTTACTTAATACCTACCACTTAATACTTAACTCTCATTTCCCTTCCAAAGGTACAGGTCTGGGAACATCCTGCTTCGTTCTTCACGTTCCCTGCTCGCTGGTAGAACTTCGAAGGGATAGTTCTTGCAAAGCAGAACACTTTAGGAAACGTCCCTTATGGTTTACAACGTAGTGATCGGATTCGGACCGACAACGTGACCGAATCTTATAAGGTCACGGAGCCGGGCCGGGGACGATGCCGTAGCGAGTTTTTCGGATAGAAATTTATTTCTATCCGAAAACGAGTGAAGGCATAAAAAAAAGACATCCTTTTGGATGTCTTTTTTGAGCCATTTTTCGAAGAAAAATGGCGTCCCCGGACCGATTCGAACGGTCGACCTACGGCTTAGGAGGCAGTCGCTCTATCCAGCTGAGCTACGGGGACATTTTATTCTATACGTTTTATTGAGATCCCTCGTCTTCCCCTCACTAGTTCGGGTTCGCTCGGGATAAATTCGCACTTATAGTTTACTCTCCTTTTAGTCGCGTAAACTATGCGCTCATTTATTTAGCCTTCTTTTTCTTATTCTTCTTCAAAAGGTCAAGAGCTTCCTCTTCCTGCTCTTCCATCATCTTTCTCAATTTCAATATACATGCTGCTTCAATTTGCCTGACCCTTTCTCTTGTAATACCAAAATGTTTCGCGGTATCTCTTAAGGTATGAAAAGAACCTTCGTCCGTTAAGCCGAATCTTAATCTTAATATCTTCTCTTCCCGTTCGGTCATTTTTGAGAGCAATCCCTCTATACGTTCATGAAGCAGAAAT
The DNA here is from genome assembly GCA_030765205.1 of Candidatus Aadella gelida. Taxonomy (GTDB): domain Bacteria; phylum Omnitrophota; class Gorgyraeia; order Tantalellales; family Tantalellaceae; genus Aadella; species Aadella gelida. Next base: position 1,274 of record JAVCDB010000110.1, read on the forward strand.
TTTGAAAGCTCATCCACTGAATTCACTATGTTCTCATCCTCTATAAGATCCATGAACTCGGAGTCTCCGGATTCGCCTATAGGAGCATTAAGACTTGAGATGCTTGATGCCATCTGATTAAGCTGCCTCACACGAGCTACAGGTAGCTTCATCCTTTTAGCTATATCAGCCATTCTCGGACTTTTTTTCATTTTTTGTATGAGATGTTTTTTTACCTTCTGAAACCGCATAAGCATTTCCATTACATATACGGGGATACGCACGGTCTTACCCTGATTAGCAACCGCACGGGTAATAAACTGTTTTATCCACCATGCCCCATAGGTACTGAACCGGTACCCTTTATCAGGATCATATTTAGAAACAGCTTTCATGAGACCTAAATTGCCCTCTTCTATAAGGTCCAGCATAGGAACACCAAGATAACTATATTTCTTGGCAATATTGATAACCAAACGCAGATTACTTTTTATCATCTTCTGTCTGGCTTTCTTGTTCCCTTTCTTGACCTTTCCCGCCAGTTCTTTTTCGGCTTCCGGAGAAAGAAGAGGCAAATCTCGTATGTCTTTAAGATAAAGTTTTATAGCATCCATAAACTTACTTCCCGGGTTCTAGGTTAATAGGTTTTAGGTGTTAGGTTCCAGGTTTTAGGTTATGGAGTCTTAACCCTGACACCTATAACCTAACACCTAAAACCTAAAACCTGCTCAATTTATCCCTCTAATACTACCTGTGCCGCCGCCAATCTTGCTATAGGCACACGAAACGGTGAGCAGCTAACATAATTAAGACCCGCTCTAGCAAAGAACTTAACTGACTCCGGATCCCCTCCGTGTTCTCCGCATACGCCGCATTTGAGGTTCTTCTTAGTCTTTCGGCCCCTATCAACTCCACATTTCACAAGCTGACCAACACCCTCTTGGTCTATCGAAGCGAACGGATCTACTTTAAGAACTTTAGATTCCAGATATTCCGGAAGGAAAGATCCAATATCATCACGACTATACCCAAACGTCATCTGAGTAAGATCGTTAGTTCCAAAAGAGAAAAATTCAGCTTTTTCAGCAACCTTATCAGCAACTAAAGTAGCACGAGGTATTTCCATCATCGTACCAACTGTATACTTCACTTTGGATCCCTTTTGCTTGATGATACTATCAGCGACTTCCCTCGTTATTTTCTCCAATATGTCATATTCCTCTTTGGTTCCTATAAGCGGTATCATTATTTCCGGAAGAACCGTTATTTTCTTTTTAGCAACGTTACATGCGGCTTCTATGATCGCCGTTACCTGCATTTTGCATATTTCAGGGAACGTGATCGAAAGACGGCACCCTCTATGTCCAAGCATGGGATTCATCTCATGCAATGAATCAACTTTTGCTTTTACAATACTTGACGTCGTTTTAAGTCTCTTCGCCATCTCTTTTTGCCCCGCAGCATCGTTCGGCAGGAACTCATGAAGAGGCGGATCCAGTAGTCTTATCGTAACCGGAAAACCGTCCATCGCTTTAAAGATACCTTCAAAATCTTTTCTCTGATACGGCAAAAGTTTTCTTAGAGCTTTTTCGCGTCCATCGAGATTTGAAGAAAGTATCATTTCGCGGATCGCCCATATTCTGTCACCTTCAAAGAACATATGTTCTGTACGGGTAAGCCCAATACCTTCAGCACCGAAAGCTCTGGCATTCAAAGCATCTTTGGGCGAATCAGCATTTGTTCTGACCTGTATCTTACGATATTTATCAGACCAAATCATTATATCTTTAAACATTTTGCATAACGGATGTTTAAGCGCAGTTTTATTCCCACCTATAATGCCCAAGACAACGGGTGAAGCGGATGTCTCGACCTTACCTAGAATAACTTCACCGCTTGTACCATCAACTGAAATAAATTCATGTTCCTTGATGGTTTTTCCGTCAGCCTTGATCTGTTTCTTCTTGTAGTCGATCCCAAGAGCGCCGCATCCTACAACGCAGCATTTTCCCCAACCGCGCGCGACTACTGCCGCATGTGAGGTCATCCCTCCGGTTGACGTAAGTATCGCTTCTGCCGCCCACATACCGCTAACATCTTCAGGTGAAGTCTCTTTACGTACCAAGATAACTTTTTTACCTGTTTTAGCGACCTTAACAGCATCCTCCGCCGTAAAACAAACCGCGCCGTAAGCCGCTCCCGGACCCGCCGGAAGACCTACAGCAGCAAGTTTTTTTGAAGAAAGAGCTGCGCTTTTAGCCTTCGGATCAAAAACAGGAAAAAGAAGCTGGTTTAAATGATCGCCTTCGATCCTCTGAAGAGCATCTTTATCACTTATAAGTTTTTCTTTGACCATGTCAACAGCTATCTTTACCGCTGCCATACCTGTTCTTTTACCGGTTCTTGTCTGAAGCATGAAAAGTTTACCTTCCTGTATCGTAAACTCAACATCCTGCATATCTTTGTAATGCCTTTCGAGTTTAAGCCTGATACCATTAAGCTGTTTGTATATTTTAGGCATCTTTGTCTTAAGGGTCGAAAGCGGCTGCGGCGTTCTTATCCCGGCAACTACATCCTCACCCTGAGCATTTATGAGATACTCTCCGTAGAACTCGTCTTTCCCGTTCGAAGGATTACGAGTAAAAGCTACTCCCGTACCTGAATTCTCGCCCATATTACCAAATGCCATGGCCTGCACGTTTACCGCAGTACCCTTAAGACCTGATAATCTGTTAATACGTCTGTACGCAATGGCCCTGTCAATATTCCACGACTTTATGACAGCGTCAACCGCATAACCTAATTGAACGCGTGCATCGGTCGGGAAATTTTTCCCTACATGTTTCTTGTACACCTTTTTATAAGCCTCAACTACTTCCTTAAGTTCCTTCACGGTCAGATCTGTATCCAGCTTCCGTTTATGTTTCTTCTTAACCTTTGAAAGCTCTGCTTCGAAATGTTCGTGATCTACACCCATACATACATCCCCGAACATATTAATAAAACGACGATAAGAATCCCAACCCATTCTCTCATTTTTAGTTTTAGCTATAAGCCCTTCAACCACCTCATCGTTAATCCCAAGATTAAGCACAGTATCCATCATCCCGGGCATTGACACGGCCGCGCCGGATCGTACTGATACTAAAAGCGGGTTTTTAGGATCTCCAAGTTTTGCGTTCATAGCTTTTTCAAGCTTTGTGATATTAGCGTCTATCTGTTTAGCCAGTTCGGCTGGTTTTTTCTTGCCGTGAGTGTAATAATGTTCACAAACTCCCGTTGAAATAGTAAATCCCGGAGGAACGGGAACGCCTATACTGGACATTTCCGCTAAATTCGCCCCTTTCCCGCCTAAAAGTTCTTTCATCGAAGCTTTACCTTCGGTTTTACCTCCGCCAAAAAAATAAACATACTTTTTGGAAGATACGTTTTTTTTACTTGTTCTTTTTGCCATCTCTCTTTCTTTCCTCCTTTGCGAGCGTCCCGTCGAACACTTCTTTTTCTACGTCTTATACACTAAATTTTTCTTTAACAAACGCTCCCATCTTGGAAGCATCCATCCTTTCCTGTTCCATTGTGTCTCTATCTCTCACCGTTACTTTGCCGTCATTCAATGACTCTACATCAACAGTTACGCAGTAAGGCGTTCCTATCTCATCCTGCCTGCGGTACAACCTGCCGATCGCCGCGGTGTCATCATAGACAACACGGTACTGTCCTTTTATATCGTCGCGTATCTTGTGCGCCATCTCTACAATTTCCGGTTTGTTCTTAAGAAGCGGCAGCACTGCCACTTTTATAGGCGCTAATCTTTTATCAAGTGATAGGAAAGCTCGTTTCTTATCTTTGACAAGTTCGCTACGATAAGAATCCGTTAGAAAAGCCAAAAAGGCTCTATCTACTCCTCCCGAAGGCTCAATTACGTACGGAAAATAACTTTTTTCTTCCGCGTTATCAAAATATTTAAGTTCTGTCCCGCTGATCTTAGAATGCTGCTTAAGATCATAATCTGTCCTATTGGCTATGCCTTCAAGTTCCGACCATCCCATAGGGAACAGAAATTCTATATCATGACAACTCTTCGCGTAATGAGCAAGTTCTTCTTTTGCGTGTTCACGCAGCCTGATATTCTCTTCCCGTATCCCAAGAGAGACATACCATTCTTTACGCGCATTGACCCAATATTCGTACCATTTCTCGTCTTCACCGGGTTTAACAAAAAACTCAAGTTCCATCTGTTCGAATTCGCGGCATCTAAAAATAAAGTTTCCTGTAGTTATCTCGTTCCTGAACGATTTTCCTGTCTGAGCCACTCCAAAAGGAAGTTTTTTTCGGCTGGTATTCAAGATGTTCTCAAAATTAACGAAAATACCTTGTGCAGTCTCCGGCCTGAGATAGACGTCCAATGCATCTTCTTCGACTGAACCCAAATGCGTCTTGAACATCAAATTAAAACTTTTGGGCTCGGTAAGCTCTCCTCCGCACTCGGGACACTTCTCGCCTTTTAGGTGATCTATTCGAAATCTCTTGCGGCAAACTTTGCAATCAACCAACATATCCGCAAATGATCCTACGTGACCCGAAGCTTTCCATGTTTCAGGATTCATCAGAATAGACGCGTCCAAACCCTCAACATCATCCCGATCATAGACCATACTTTTCCACCACTGGTCCTTGATATTCTTTTTAAGTTCAACGCCCAGAGGTCCGTAATCCCATACGCTGCCTATCCCCCCGTATATTTCGCTAGACTGAAAAATAAATCCGCGTCTCTTACACAGATTAGCTATTTCCTTTAAGGTTACTCCGCTGGCTGACTGTTCTTTTCCCATTTAGTCTTTCCTTTTCAGGTTGCGCTTACTCTTAGTCTAAATCCTTAGGTTATTATCTTCTCTAACTCCAGCTGTCTTAAAAATTTTGTCGATTTTATTGGTCTATTTATATGATACTTTATGAACTCTCTCAAAACTATCTCTGCTTCTTTCCCTACTTCTTTAGAAACCTTTACCGCAGCTGATTTCTCAATACTGGTCCTGCCTATCTTCTTCATGAAGTTTATAGTCCCCATCGAGACTTTTATCCCTGTCTTAACGCAAGATGAGCAAACTGCTCCCCCGCTTTTAACGTTAAACCGAGAAACGCTTTCCATACTAACGCCGCATTCGGAGCATTCTTCAAGTTGGGGCTCAAGCCCTATGGCTTCTAATATTTTGATCTCAAATATTCTTCCCGTTCGTTTCGCGCTGGCTTTGGTAGCTAACATTCCGAGACTGCCGGAGAAAATATCATACAATTTTTTATCAGGACAATAATCATCAGTCACTATGTCTATTAATTCTATAAAATAATCAGCGTATGTCAACCTTTCAATTTCTTTTCTTATGGGAAGATAAGTTTCAATTGCTCTACATCCGCTTATAAGATCCAATCCCTTTTTCTTTTTTTTATAAAATAGTATCTCGCATTTGGTAAATCTCTCCAGATCTCCCGCAAATTGAGGGCTAGGATTCCTTACGCCTTTAATAACTCCGGTTACTTTACCAAAATCCCGCGTATAAACCACAAGAATATAACTGGTCTCTCTCAGTTCATACTTTTTTAAGATTATCCCTTCAGTCTTTAGTACAGCCATGGTTTCGTGATCCGTGAACAGTGAACAGTAAACAGTTATCTGTTGACCATAGACAATTGACTATTGACTTTTAAAAGTCTCTTAATGAAAAATATTGGTCCATAGCCTACAGTCATTTCTCTCTTATTTCTACTATTCAATCCCAACATCGGTCCTTCCCTGTCTATAGTCAATGGTCTAATGACATCCTTCGTCCTTCATCCCTCGTCCTTCATCTCTCTACTCTTCTATCCTCTACTCTCTGATCTCCGGTGTCACAGACCCGCCCGACATTACAAGCTTCATCCCTTCTTCCACGGTCATTTTAAGGAACTGTATGTTCTCCTTTGGTACCACAAGAAACACGCCACTTGTCGGATTCGGCGTTGTCGGAACAAAAACATTCACGCTGCCATTTTGCATGATCTCTTTTATCTCTCCCTTTGTCGTGCCGGTAGTAAACCCTATAGAATATAAACCTTTTCTAGGATACTCTATAAGAACGACTTGTTTGAAAACCGTTTTTCCCTGGCCCATAAAAGACGAAAATATTTGTTTTGATGCGTTATATATCCTTCCCATTACCGGTACTTTAATAAGAATTCTTTCTCCAAAAGAAAAAACCCTGTTTATAAACAATATCTTCGCTCCCCATCCTATAAACGCCACCGCACATATGACAATGATGAAGATAAGACCCTTCGCGGCATAAGCATTAAGCCCCTTTCCGACGATGGGTTCAAAAGACCTCATTATAGGGTTGAGGATAACATCATTTACTTTGCGAACCAAAAAACCTATAAGAGTTGTTGTGAGGGCTAGCGGGAGAAGAAGCACTACTCCATTAAAAAAATTCAGAAGTACCTTATTCCATATCTTTTTTACGCTCATCTCTATCCCCTTTTATATCTGTTTTTTTTATCAGGAAAACAGCTGAAAAACAAGAACTGCTGTAACAATTCCCAGCAAACCGCCTAAAAGAACTTGCGACAAAGTATGTATTCCCTCGGTCAGGCGGCTTTTAGCAATAAGTATAGCCAAAAGAAGCACCAATATACTTACCAATACATTTTCCGTAAAAAGCGATACTACTGTCCAGATAGCGAACGCCACAGCGGAATGACCGCTAGGCATTCCTCCTCTTAAAAGAGGAGTGTCCTTCCTGACGATCTTCGACAATAGAACTAAGCCCACTACCCCTAAAAGAATTATAAATGTCACGTGCCAAGATGACTGTCTTATCAGGGAGAACGCACCGTCAAAAGAACTCACCGCACGTTTTACGATTAGTATATATCCTGTAACAATGGCATTCACCGCACTCACGAATACGGCCCCTGCGGCTATATCTTTTATTACTTTAGCCATAGGATGGTACTTATTATCGCTTATAAGATTTATCGTGTATTCAATGGCTGTATTGAACATTTCAGCAACCAATACGAAAGTTACCGCGAAACATAAGATCATAAACTCCGATCCGGTAACATTGAAATATATAGCCGCTATCAATGCTAGAAAACCTACGAGAAAATGTAACCTCATATTGCGTTCTTTCTGCAAAGTGTGAACTACTCCTTCTAAAGCATTGTTCACGCTTGCAAAAAAACTTTTACCGTAAATTCTTTTTGACTCTCTGGAAGATTTCATTTTCTTTAGCTTTCATTAGATCTCTCTTTTCGAGACTGGTATCTTCATATCCTAATAGATGTAATACCCCATGTATAACATAAAGCACCGTTTCTTCTAAAAACGATGTCCCATAGATCTTCGCATTATGTTTTGCTCTGTCAGTCGATATGGCAATGTCCCCCAGGAATTCGTGCTTCGTGCTTCGCGCTTCGTGATTCGAAACAATGCTTTCCCCTGCCGGGAACGCTATAACATCAGTTGCTTTGTCCTTTTTAAAATACTTGCGGTTGTATACGCGGATTCTCTGGCTGCTCATGAACGATATATTAAGTTCACAATTTTTTTTCTTTAAGCCGGCCAAGGATTCTATTGCCGCTCTATTGGTCTTCTTTAGGTCTCTTCTTATTCTTTTGTTGAGATTTTCGTTGTTTATCCGTATCGTCATCTGTCACCGTAACACTTTCATTTTTTTTAGGGTCTTCGGGATAATTTAAACGAGTATGAAAAACGCCCATGAGCACCCTTTCAAAACTTTCGGCTATTACATGCATATCTTTAAGAGTGAGATTGCATTCATCCAGCTGCCCGTCGATAAACTTGTTGTTGATTATTTTTTTTACCAAGTTCCTAATGCTCGAAGGAACGGGGTCCACCAGCGTCCGGCTGGACGCCTCGACAGAATCAGCCAAAAGTACTATGGCGCACTCTTTTGTCTGAGGCCGGGGGCCCGGATAACGAAAGCCTTCTTCTTTTATAACCGTACCTTCTTCAGCTCGTTCTATAGCCTTCTGATAAAAATAAGCTATAAGGCTGTCTCCATGATGCTGCGCAATAAAATCTATTATAGAGTTATTCAGTTTATGTTTTTTTGCTATCTCTATCCCATCTTTGACATGTTTACTTATTATCAGCGAACTCATTGAAGGCGCCAATTTAGCATGACGTGATCCCGATCCCCTTTCATTCTCGCTGAAATATTCGGCTTTGGGTATTTTTCCTATGTCGTGATAGTAGGCTCCTACCCGCGCTCTTAAACTATCGGCTCCGACGGCTTCACTGGCAACTTCCGCTAGATTCCCAACCATAATGCTATGATGATAGGTCCCGGGAGCCTCTATAGCCAATTTTTTGAGTATAGGATGATTGAGATCCGAAAGTTCAAGTAGACTTATGTTTGTAGACACTTTAAAGATATGCTCAAAAACGGGCAAAAGTCCCATAACGATAAATCCGGAAAAAAGACCGCTAGCTATGCCCCAGATCCCGTCCTTTATAAAAAAATCAACACCCATCCCATTGATCAGCCCTATACATACTATAGCCAGGAACTTGGCGACTCCCGCGATTATCCCCGCCCATAGTATCCTTGCTCTTCGGCGGGCGCCTTTTATCACGAACATTCCAACAGCACCGCCGACTATAAGAACAAAAGCCAGATTAACTCCGCCGCCTATGAGCATAGAAATGAATACGCTCACCAGTATAGTGCAAAGAAACGCCACATTGAACCCTAAAAGAAGTGTGAGCGTCATTCCCATACTGGCCATGGGAATAAAATAGCTCGGTTGAGGAGACCTCATGACAAAATCCGCTATCATGAGCATCATAAAAACGCTTAGCAGCGTCATGGAAACATTTTTCGGCTCCTTCAGAAAATTTGTCCCGGAAGTAAATGACATGTAAATAAACGCCACTAATCCCAGAAGCAGAAAAAACATCAATATCCCTATAAAAAATGCCGGAGAAGTCCCCGGGCGGAATATACTTCTGAGCTGCACAAGCTGTGCTATGTGTCTGGCGTTGACCCTTTTTCCTTTTTCTACTATAAGCTCGTTCTTTTGCACAGTCCAGCTCTTGTATATCGGTTCGATATCCTTGACGGCTTCTTCCCTTCTAAGATCCGTTCTTTCTTCGTCAAGTGTCATATTGGGCTTGAGGTACATTAAGGCTACATTTTCAGTGAACTGTCTGGTTTTGCGGTCATCTGAAAAGTATTCTAATGCGAAATCTTTAAGCGCGTCATCAAGTTCCTGGGGCTGCAAAAGATCCTCAACAGGTTTTTCTTCTGAAAGCGTCCCTTTTTCGTCGATTATTATTACTCTACCGGACCCTTTTTCTTTGATATATTCTAGATCCTCTTCATTGATATACCCTGAATCAAATGTTTTTTTAAGAACGTTCCTTGTTTTATCCTTTATGGCCACAATATCCGGATGCTGCAGAAGAGCTTTAAGTGTTTTCTCAGGGAACTCCTTTTCTATGCTTGTTTTTATAACAGCAATCTTCTCTTCGGGAGTAAGGTCTCTATCTTTTTCCGCCACAATAGCTTGAAAAAACCGGTCGGTTTCTGAAAGCGCCTTCTCTTCGGCAATCTTATCATGTCTCAACATGAACGGAACGCTGCGCGCGGCTACCTCTTTGGCTTTCCCTGTTTGAGTTTCGTCGACCTCCCAGTAATAAGCAAAGTCATAAGGAGCATAGACGTTTTTTAAGGCAATATCTCCTTCATGTACGCTCCACTGGTAGATCTGAGGACTCATGAACATGCTGACAAATACCGCCGCGATAAATACGATTATCAGCATTATCGAAATATTCTCTTTTCGCGATACAATTTCGATAATGTTTTTAGTTTTTATTGATGTTTTCATTTTTCTTCTCTGATTCGTCCTTGTACACTTCAATTATCTTCTGCACAAGCTCGTGCCTGACAACATCTTTACTTTTCGTGTTTACGACTTTTATTCCTTCAACCTTTTCCAATAAAGATCCGGCATGTATAAGTCCCGATTTCTTATGTCCCGGGAGATCACTTTGGGTTATATCACCCGTTATGACGGTTTTTGAATCAAACCCCAATCGGGTAAGAAACATCTTCATTTGGTCTTGAGTAGAGTTTTGGGCTTCGTCCATTATAATGAACGAGTCATTAAGTGTTCGTCCTCTCATATAAGCCAACGGTGCGACCTCAATCACTCCTCGATCAAGATGGTCTTTTATTATGTCCGGTTCCATCATGTCATGTAAAGCATCGTACAATGGCCGTAGGTAAGGATTTACCTTTTCATAAATGTCACCCGGTAAAAATCCCAAACTTTCACCAGCTTCAACTGCGGGCCTGGTAAGTATTATTCTGGAAACAAGTTTTTTTCGAAGAGCATTCACGGCCATAGCCATGGCTAAATAAGTTTTACCGGTACCTGCGGGACCTATACAGAAAACTATATCATGCCTTCTTATAGCATCTATATATCTCTTCTGCCCCTCACTTCTGGGAACTACATAGGCTCTTTTAGAACTAACCTCTATCTTATCCAAAAAAATATCACTTACCGGAACGGTGATATTGACATTTTTGATGGAATAATCTATATCCCTTGGTGACAAATGTCCGCCTTTTCTAATAACGGCTAAAAATTCATTAACAAGTTTTTCCGAGCTTAAAAGGCCTTCTTCATTATTGGCGACAAGCTTCAGTTCTCCAGAACTGAAAGAAGTTTTAACCTCAAAAGCTTTTTCTATCTTTTTAAGGTTCTCATCATGTTTCCCGAAAAGCACTCGGGCTTCAGAATCGTCTTTTAGACCAATTATTTTATCCATTCTTCTTCGTCTATCTCTTCTGTCTCATGGCCTGAAGCTTTACCTGAATCGTCATAAGGGGTACTTACTTCTTCTTTCATCTCTAGTGTGGTAACTTCTTGCGGTTCCGGAATACCCTTCTTCTCTTCTTCTGCAGATGAGACTTTTTTCTTTGCTTTTTCTTCGGCCAAAGCCTTTTTAGCTTTCTTTCTATCTTTTTTTGCCTTAGACCCCTCTCCGACTATTGATGACGGCAATTCTACATCTATTCCTATCATAACTCTCTCGTCACTACGCTCTTTAGAAATTATATTCTCCGGTTTGCCTGAAAGATAACCTCTGTTCCCGACAAGCTCCTGATCTACACGTTTTTTCTTGAATGTGTAAACCTCTATCCCCTTAATTATTTCTGTCCCGGAACATGCCTCACCGGACATTATAAACATCGCCATAACTGCCAAAATAACGGTCTTATACATCACATCCCCCTTTTTAGTGTCGTACCACTTAACACTTAATCCTTTATCCTTTATCCTTATTTTTTCTAAGCCTTATTCCTAATTCTCTTAATTGTTCATCATCAACCTTTGAAGGCGCATCCGTAAGTAAACATGTCCCCTTTTGCGTTTTAGGAAAAGGAATAACTTCTCTTATAGAAGAATCGTTCGTAAAAAGTGCTACTAATCTATCTAATCCGAAAGCCACTCCTCCATGCGGAGGCGGGCCATAGTTGAATGCTTCTAAAAGAAACCCGAACTTGTTTTTATATTCTTCCTCGGTAAGGCCTAAAATATCAAATATCTTTTTCTGGATCTCTCGGTCGTGTATCCTAATGCTCCCGGACCCTATTTCGCTTCCGTTAAGAACAAGATCATAGGACAAAGATCTAACCTTACCGGGTTCATTGTTTTCTATAAGGGCTTTGTCCTCTGCTCGAAACGAGGTGAAAGGGTGATGTTCTGACGCCCATCTCTTATTTTCTTTGTCATACTTGAAAAGAGGAAAATTAACCACCCATAAAAAATTGAATTTCTTATCGTCTACTAGATTTTTTTTCTTTCCTATGAGTAGCCTTAATGCTCCCAGGGCATTACAGGCAACTTCTTTAGAATCGGCAACCATAAATATCATGTCACCGGGCCTCGCGCCTGTTTTAGAACGAAATGTTTCCAAGAGTTCCGGAGAAAAGAATTTAGTTATGGCCGACGTTATCTCGTTCTCTTCAACTTTAAAATATGCGAGTCCCTTTGCTCCATAATCTGAGACAAATGAAGTAAGGTCATCTATCTCCTTGCGGCTACTTGATCCGTATCCCGGCGCGGCAAGAGCCATTATTTTCCCTCCGGAAGACGCAATATCCTTAAATATTTTAAAATCGCTTCCCGCAACATCTTCAGTAAGATCATTGAGCAAAACATCAAACCGGGTATCAGGTTTATCGCTACCGTATCGCGTGACAGCTTCTTCATAATCCATTCTGGGAAAAGGCGTAGGGATATCTATCTCTAAAACCTTTTTGAAAAGCCCCTGAAAAAGCCTTTCACATACATCCCAAATGTCTTCTTCCTCAACAAATGACATTTCCATATCAAGCTGAGTAAATTCCGGTTGACGATCGGCTCTTAAGTCCTCGTCTCTAAAGCATCTTACTATTTGAAAATATTTTTCGGCGCCGGATACCATCAGCAGCTGTTTGAATATTTGAGGTGATTGAGGAAGAGCATAAAAGCTGCCTTCATGAAGTCTTGACGGAACGAGATAGTCTCTAGCTCCTTCCGGTGTAGATTTAGTAAGCATCGGAGTTTCAACTGAGATAAACCCTTCCTGATCCAAGAAATCACTAACAAATTTATATGCCTTATGTTTTACCGTCAGCTTGCGCTGCATGGAGCTGCGTCTTAGGTCAAGGTATCTATATTTCAGCCTCATTTCCTCGGAAACATCGATATCATCTCTAACTTCAAAGGGCGGGGTGTCAGATTTTGAAAAAATATCGATTCTTTCAACTTCCACTTCTACCTCGCCTGTAGGGATCTTTTTGTTTACCGTATCCGCGGGACGCGGACTGATAAGCCCTGTGATCTTGACGCAATACTCATTCCTTAGTTCATGCGCTTCCATATGAGCATCTTTATTCTTTTCCGGATCAAAGACGATCTGAGTTATCCCATATTTATCTCTGATATCCATAAAAATTATGTCACCATGATCTCTGCGCGATGCAATCCATCCGCATAGAACGACTTTTTTACCTTTTTCTTTTAGAGTTAGCTCACCACAAGTGTGCGTCCGTATCATTTTTGTTCCCTTTCAGATCCGTTTTTTTTGTCATCCTGAGCAAGGCCAAAGGCCGAGATGACAATCTTAAGAATTTATTTTTCCGTATTGAGTAGTAGCCGGGGTTTAAACCCCGGCTACTACTCCACTCACATCGGTTCAACCTGACTCTCTGACTCTTTGACTCTTTATTTTTTCTACACATTCCCCGATCGTTAGTTCCTCTTGATCGCCGGTCTCCATATCCTTAAAGAGCACAACGCCCTTATTAACCTCTTGGTCTCCTATTATTATCACTTTCTCTCTTTTTTCTTTGTTGGCTCTTTTCATAATAGATTTGAGAGAACTAGTCGTAACTTCTATTTCACATGATATATCATGCTCCCGAAACTTTTGAACAGTTCGGAGCGCTTCAGTTAAATTTTCTTCGCCCAGCACGATAACAAGTACGCCCTTTACTATAACAGGCTTTTTTTCGTCTGAGACAGCTAAAAGCGCGCGTTCTATACCGAGCGCATATCCAATTGCGCCTACATCAGGTCCACCCATTTCTCCCGCAAGATCATCATACCTTCCTCCTGCCGCGATCGCGTCCTGCGCCCCCAAAGAAGGATGATTGATCTCAAAGACCATCCCGGTATAGTAATCAAGTCCTCTGACAAGATTATGGTTTTCTTTGAATTTTACTCCTAGCTTTTTAAGATTATCCTTTACTCCGCAATAATTTGAAGAACATTCCTCGCACAAAGAATCTGAAACTTTAGGGGCCGCCGCAATTATATGTTTACATTCCTTGTTCTTGCAATCAAGTACCCTCAAAACATTGGACGAGGTTCTCCTCTGACAATTTTCGCAAAGCTCGTCTTTCTTTTTAAGCAAAGCTTCTTTTAGCATCTTTTTATACTTTTCTCTATCATCAGAGCACCCCAAAGAATTAATATTTAGTTCAGCTTTTTCTATCCCCGCGCTATCAATAACAGACATAGCATTGGTAATAAGCTCGACATCGTAACAGATGCTGCCCTTCGGTACCCCGATCATTTCGGCGCCTATCTGATGAAACTGTCTCAATCTTCCTTTTTGGGGCCTTTCACTGCGAAACATCGGTCCAATATAGAACAGTTTCGAAATATTATTTTCTTTGTCTAGTCCCCTCTCTATGAACGCTCGTATTACAGAAGCTGTGCCTTCAGGTCTTAACGATATTTCTTTTTCGCTCCGGTCCTTGAGAGAATACATTTCTTTTTCGACAATATCCGTATCTTCTCCAATACTTCTGGTAAACAAAACAGTTTCTTCAAGAATAGGTGTACGTATTTCAGTAAATCCAAACATACGAAAAACTTTACGCGCACTTTTCTCTACCATATAAAAAGCCCCGGCTTCTTGCGGGAGAATATCCGGCATACCTCTCAATGATCTGTATGTGTTGTTTTTGCTTTTCTTTTTCATATGTGCCCGCCTAATACCTTTTTTACACTTTAGCTGACGGATCTTCTTCAACATCGATCTTCATCTTCATACCGGCCTTGAAAGAGACCACTTTCTTATCGGGAATAGAGACTCCTTCTCCCGTACGGGGATTACGCCCCATTCTTCCCTTTCTTGTTTTGACTTTGAATATGCCGAAATTTCTGAGTTCGACTTTTTTCCCGTCTGACAAGCTATTGGTTATGATATCGAAGGTACGCTGAACGACCTCTTTAACATCGACTTGTTTCATCCCGGTGTCATCTGAAATCTTCATTATAATATCTTTTTTAGTCATATCTTCCTCCCTTTTTTATACGTTTCTAGTTTATATGTTTATCAATAAGTGCTTATGCTATCATGGGTTATGTTTAATGTCAATAATAAGGGCTGCTTTTCTCAATAAAAAAGGCTCCTCAAGCTATATGCCTTTGTCCTTACCCTTTATCTGGTAAGGAATTTAATATTCCCTGTCCCTACCAAAGGTTCTACAGCATCTATAAGATCATCTGTAGGGCGTACGAAAAGATCCTTGTCGGCAGAAAGACGTATCTTACGTCCTTCTGGAGAGATAAATTCGATAAAGAGCGGAGTATCCCCTTTGAACCTGGCAATTATCCTTTTAATACTGACCATCATAGTTTCTTCTAAACCCGTTGTAGACAGTTTTACAAGCACAGCTTTAGTGAACTTCTCTTTGACTTTCTCAAGAGGTATTATGTCTTCCGCTACAAGCTTAGGTTCTTCTTCTCTTAAATTCAAACGTCCGTGTATATACACAAGATTATCTGCTTTAACAAGTTCCATAGTCTTTCTGTAAGTTTTAGGAAAGACCAAGACTTCCATAAAGTTGTCTAAATCTCCAAAATTTACGATAGCCATCTTTTCGGCTTTCTTTCTGGTAACTGTTATCTTTGCTTTGTTTATTATTCCCCCAATAAGGACCTCTTGTCCATCGGTCATGGAAGCAAGCTCGGATATCTTTGCAGTCGAGTAAGCATTGAGAAGTCTTTCAAACCTAGCTAAAGGATGTTTGGTTATATAAAACCCCAACATCTCTTTTTCGTTCGCGAGAAGCTCATTTTCCGGCCATTCAGGAATATCCGGCAGGCTATGAAAATTTTCTTTAAAACTTTCATCGGCATTCGCGTCGTCAAAGAAAGACATTTGTCCGAGATTCCTGTCTTTGTTAGCCTTAGCGGCCATCCCAAGCACTTTATCCAGAACAGCCATACCTTGAGACCTGTACGCACCGGTAGAATCGAAAGCTCCGCATTTTATGAAGCTTTCCACTACTTTTCTGTTAACAGCTTTCTGGTCGACCTTAAGAACAAAATCATATAAAGATTCAAACTTACCGTTATTTTGTCTTGCGCTTATTATCGAACCGGCTGCCCCTTCTCCTACATTCTTCACAGCGGATATACCGAACCGTATGCCCTCTCCAACAACGGTAAAATCCTTAAAACTTTCATTTACATCCGGAGGAAGTATGTCTATCCCCATCTGCACGGCATCGTTTATATAGTCAGATAATTTGTCGGAATTATTTTTTTCTCCCGTCAAAAGTGCTGTCATGAATTCTACTGGATAATTGGCTTTTAGATACGCTGTCCTATAACTTATCATTGAATAAGCCGCCGAATGAGATTTATTAAAACCGTATCCGGCAAAATACGCGATAAAATCCCATATTTTTCCCGCAGTGATCGCATCAACTTTATTCTTTTTGGCGCCATCAAGAAATTTGCCCTTAAGAGCCTGAAGAGCTTCCTGTATCTTTTTCCCCATTATTTTACGCACATTATCGGCTTCGGCCATACTGAATCCCGCCAGAGTCGAAACTATTTTCATTACTTGTTCCTGGAACACTATGATGCCGTAAGTATCTTTCAATATGGGTTCTAAGGCCGGATGATCATATTTCACTTCTATATGTCCCTGTTTTCTCTTTATGAACTCGTCGAGCATCCCGCTTCCCATGGGACCCGGCCTGTAAAGAGCAAGGATAGATATAAGGTCTTCGAATCTTTCCGGTTTTATCTTCCTCAAAAGATCTCTCATCCCGCTGGACTCAAGCTGAAATATACCGGCTGTCTCGGCACGGGTCAAAAGCTCATAAGTAGCCTTATTTTCAAGGGAGATGTTATCGATATCTATATTCTCTCCTCTTGTGCGCTGAACTATTTTTATAGTGCGGTCAATAACGGTCAAGGTCTTAAGACCCAGAAAATCCATCTTAAGCATCCCGATCTTTTCCAAGGACTTCATCGCGTATCCGGTGACTATTTGGTCGTCAGAAGACTTAAATAAAGGAGTCCGTTTCTGAAGCGGCTTATCTGATATTACGACGCCCGCAGCATGTGTAGACGCATGCCGGTTAAGCCCTTCCAAGCGCCTTGAAGTATTTATCAGTTGCCGGATAACAGGATCTTCTTCGTATTTCGCTTTTAGTTCCGGTTCTATCTCAAGTGCCTGCTTCAAGGTTATCCCGGGATCGTTCGGTATCAGCTTTGCAATCCTATCCACATCGGCATAAGGTATGCCCATTACTCTGCCCACATCCCTTACAACGCCTTTTGCCATCATGGTACCGAATGTGATTATTTGAGCTACGTTCTCTTTGGAATATTTTTCCACGACATAGTCTATTACGTCGCCTCTTCTTTCATAACAAAAATCTATATCTATATCAGGCATACTTACCCTGTCGGGGTTAAGAAACCTTTCGAATATCAGCCCGTACTTGAGAGGATCTATGTCCGTGATCCCCAGAGCGTAACTTACAATACTACCGGCGGCAGAACCTCTCCCGGGCCCTACCGGTATACCTTGCTCTTTCGCATGATTTATAAAATCCCATACGATGAGAAAATAACTTGTATACCTGCTCGCTTTTATTATCTTTTTCTCGTGTTCAACTCTTTCCGTTATCTCAGGAGTTAGGCCTTTATATCTTTTCTCTATGCCTTCTTTTACCAGCTTATCAAAAAAGGCCTCGTTTTCCCATCCTTCCGGAGCCTTAAAATGAGGGAGATGCAATTCGCTAAAATCAAGTTCTAAATTACATTTATCAGCTATCTTTATGGTATTTTTAATAGCCTCCGGGACAGGAGAGAAGGCTTCCTTCATTTCGTCAGGAGATTTAAAATACATCTGATCGGTCTGGAACTTCATGCGATTATCGTTATCTAATGTCGTTTGCGTCTGAACGCAAAGAAGAGCGTCATGCGCTTTGGCATCTTCCTTCTCAAGATAATGCACATCACTTGTAGCCACTAACTGCAAGCCCATTTCTTTTGCGAGTTTTATGGCGTCATCATTGAGTTTATACTGCTCTTTTATACGATTATCCTGTATTTCCAGATAAAAATCATCTTTACCAAAAATGTCGACATATTCCTGCGCGGATTTTTTGGCTTCATGCCACTGATCGGACATAAGAAAATGGTTTACTTCCCCTTTCATGCAAGCTGACATCGCGATAAGTCCCTTACTGCATCTTGCAAGAACCTCTTTATCAACTCTCGGTTTATAGTAGAACCCTTCTAGGTATCCAAGCGAAACTATTTCCATGAGATTTCGATACCCGGTAAGATTTTTGGCTAGAAGAACAAGATGATATGCGGCTCCCTTTATACCATGACTGGTTTTATCGAACCGGCTTTCCGGAGCAACATATATTTCACAACCTATAATGGGTTTTATACCTTTGGCCTTGGCTTTTTCGTAAAATTCTATGGCACCGAACATGTTCCCATGATCAGTAATAGCACAAGCCGGCATGTCATATTTTATGGCAAGATCAAGAAGCTCTCCGAGACGGCAAGCACCGTCTAGAAGACTGAATTGAGTATGTACATGTAAATGTACAAAACCTGAATTAGAATTTGTCATATTTGAATTTATTGCATTTGTGAAGTTTGTTGGGTTTGTTGAGATTATAAAATTTTATATTGTCATCCCGAGTGAGCGCCAGCGAATTGAGGGATCTTTCTTCTTCTCATTAAGATCCCTCCACTCACTACCTGCCGGCAGGCAGGCGTTCGGTCGGGATGACAAATCTGCCTCTCTAGCTCTTCAACCTAAAACCTAGAACCTGTTACTTCCTCTTCATCCCTACACGTTGAGCGCTCTGATATACTTTACCTTCCGTCTGAATCGAAGGAGCGATTATCATTCCTACGCGCTGCATCTCGCGTATATTACTTGCTCCGAGATTCCCCATACTGGTCGCCAACGCTCCCATCAAGTTCTGGGTTCCGTCATCCAATCTTGCCGGCCCGTATAAGATCTCTTCCAATGTACCAGTAGTGCCTACATGTATACGTGTACCTCTGGGGAGAGAAGGATGCGGCATAGCCATTCCCCAATGATCTCCTTTACCCGGAGCTTCAGTTGCTCTGGCAAAGGCGTTCCCCAGCATAACCGCATCAGCTCCCGCAGCAAACGCTTTACATACGTCTCCTCCGGTAGCCATTCCGCCGTCAGTGATTATAGGTACATATCTGCCTGTTTCTTTATAATGAAAATCTCTGGCCGCGGCACAATCACAAGTCGCCGTGATCTGCGGCACACCTATACCGAGAACGCCCCGCGAAGTACATGCCGTCCCGGGACCTATACCTACAAAGATACCCTGACATCCTGTTCCCATTAAAGCTAAAGCTACATCATAATCGACACAATTCCCTAAAAGAACCGGGATCTTCATCTCCTTACAAAAATCATGAAGCTCAAGAGGTTCATATTCACTGGATTTATGCTGGGTACTGATGACAGTAGATTGAATAATAAAAATATCACACCCCGCGTCACGCGCGATCGGACCGAATTCACCCGCTACTTGAGGATTACAGCTGACTATCGCCGGAACTCCGGCGGACTTTAATTCTTTGATCCTTTTGGTTATAAGCTCTTTCTTTATAGGAGCTGAATATACATCCTGTATGATCTTAGTGGATTCTTTAGCGTCACATGTTACGATCTTTTCTATGGCTTTGGAGGGATCCTCATATCTCGTGGCTACTCCTTCAAGATGCAGAACAGCTATTCCCCCGAGCTTACCCATAGCTATAGCAAAATTAACGTCTACTACCCCGTCCATGGATGAGGCCATTATGGGAACCTGAAACTCAATACCGCCTATCTCACAACTTACATCCACATCGTTAGGATTTATAGTTAGATTACTCGGAACCAATGCAACTTCGTCAAACCCATAACTCCGCCTGGCTTTACGTCCTTTTCCAACCCACATTCCCATAATTTCCTCCTGTAAAA
The DNA here is from genome assembly GCA_030765205.1 of Candidatus Aadella gelida. Lineage (GTDB taxonomy): Bacteria > Omnitrophota > Gorgyraeia > Tantalellales > Tantalellaceae > Aadella > Aadella gelida. The sequence continues at coordinate 21,105 of JAVCDB010000110.1, forward strand.
ATTCTTATCCCCGAGAAGACGGGAATATATAAAATATATATGTATAAAGATTTGTATATAATACATAAGCGGGTCTCCTTTGTCAAGAGACTATTAGCGAACGCTTATACTGGGCATAAGTCCTTTTATTATAGTAACTTATATTAAAAAATTTTAAGGTGTGAAAAGGTGTTTTTTGTTAGGAAAGTTGGAAAAGTTTTCTTATCGTAAGTTATTTATTCGTAAAGCTTTAAGAAGCCTGGCTCTCGGCTCTTTCATGCTGCTTCCTGTATCCCCGCCATTTCATTTCTCCGGCGACGCCTTGGGCTATATTGGTGAGATGATCCCCGATCTTTTCAAGATTATCAATAAAATCCATAAAGACCACTCCGGACTGTATATCGCAAGACTTTTCACTTAAACGGTTTACATGAGATTTTTTAAGTTCAATTTGAAATCTATCGATCTTTGCTTCTCTTTTGAGAACGCTGCTTGCAATATCAGTATCATTTTTCTTTAGAGCTTCACTCGCGGCGATCATCATGCTATTCAGTTCATTCCACATTAAAGTTAATTCTTTAACTGCTTCAGCACTAAAAAGAAGTTTCTGTTCAATTTTTCTTTCGGCAAGTTCTACAATATTTTCGGCATGATCCCCTATTCTTTCAACATCATTAACAGTATGTATAAGAACGGGTAATTCTTCAGATTCTTCTTCAGCAAGAGTTCTCTGCGAAAGTTCTACTAGGTACTGCGTAATTTCAGATTGCAGGTTATCTATTATTTCTTCGAGGGCTCCTACTTCTTTAGCACTTTTAAGATCGTTCTCAATAAAAGTTTTAACAGCGTAGGCTGTAGATTTGGCTGCAATATCCAACATTCTCACGGCCTCTCTTCTAGCCTGCTCCATAGCTATTGGAGGAGTGTCCAGTAGATGCTTCTCTAAATATTGAGGTCCCATTTCAATAGAATCTTTTCTTTTAGGTACAAGAAAAACACTTGCCTTCTCAAGCAGTCCTACAAAGGGAAGAAAAACAGCAGTGTTTATCACATTGAACATGCTATGAGAAACAGCTATATAAAACATAACTGTTGTTGCGGAAAGTTTTACAGGAACGATAAAAGCTACCGCTCTTTCAAATAGTCCTATATAGACAAAAAACAGCATGTAGGCGGCGCCTATTGTATTGAACAATGTGTGCGACATCGCGGCCCGCCGGGCCGATATTGTCCCTCCCACAGCAGCTAATTGAGCGGTAATCGTCGTACCTATATTGTCCCCTATCATTATCGGTATTGCAGCTGGGAAACTTATTATTCCATTAAATGCCATTATTTGGACTATAGCTATTGTAGCGCTGGAACTTTGCAGTACTACAGTAAATATCATGCCTACCAAAACACCCATTAGCGGGTTGTCGCTAAAGGAAAGAAACATCTCTTTTACATACGCACTCTCTTTAAGCGGCACGAAGGCATCTTTCATAAAATCAAGTCCAAGGAAAAGCATCCCAAAGCCCATGAGCACTTGTCCCCAAAACTTTGTTTTCTTGCGCCTGGCGAAACTGTTTATTGCAAACCCTATACCAATGGCGGGAAGAGCGTATTGAGTAACTTTAAAAACCGACATGGAAGATACTAGCCATGCAGTGAAAGTCGTACCAATATTGGCACCCATTATAACGCTTATAGCCTGCTTAAGACCCAAAAGACCCGCGTTTACAAAACCTACTACCATAACAGTAGTAGCGCTTGAAGACTGGACAAAACAGGTTATCCCCGCTCCAACTAAGATTCCTATGATTGGCAGTTTAGTTACCGCGGAAAGAATAGATTTAAGACGTTCACCGGCTATTTGCTTAAGACCTTCCGACATTAGTTTCATGCCGAAAAAGAATATCCCCAGTCCACCGATGAGCATGTATAGCATCTGTAAATTCATTGAGTTTTTTATAGTAAATTTTTAGTGTGAGAAGTTCAAAATTAGTTCGATCAAATTCAGGCTTAAGTTAACATGAAGTTTTATATATGTCAATAGAAATAGAGCCTATTTTCTACGTCCCTATGCGTACATTTCGAAAATATCCGTCAATCGTCGCCATAGCAGCCAGTGAAGCAAGATAACTAGTCTTGGGATTATCCGGAGACGGTACGTTCTCGGTCCGCATAAGAAAATTTCCGGCATTACTCTCAACTGTTATCTCATGCGTATTCTTACTATAAGCGGGTGAGACGACTATTTTAACCAAAGTCGCATCGGGTCCCAGCCCTGCAAGAGAAATAAGAGCGGAAACATTTATATTTTTGGGGAATCCCTTCATAGCTTCGGACGCGCTTCCCTTAAAAATTACGGTCTCTTCCTTTATCTCATCAAGTGCTATACCTTTTTCCAAAATAAAGGGCGCACCGGTTAAAGCTTTTGGAGGTTTCCTTGTAGTGAGTCTTACCGAAGTTATACCAGATATTTTAGCAGCCTTCAGAGCATCTATTCCAGCAACCGCTCCGGAAGGAAGCATTATCTTTATCCCTTTTTGTTCGGCCTCATCAAGCAAACTTTCCTGCCCAAGCAATCCACCTATACTCATAAATATCGCGTCTTTCTCGGCATCTATGACCCCTTTTAAAACATCACCGGCAGCGGAAGCTGAAGCGGCTTCTACTATGAGATCCGAATTTTTTATCGCATCTTTCATATCTTTCGCTATTTTAGAACCTGTAATAATACTGGAAAGTTTTTGCGCGCATGAGGCGTCTTGATCATACAAAAGAACGGGCCCAACCTTTCCCTTAAATTTCTTTTCAATATACCCGCCTATTGCCGTACCTATGGTCCCGCATCCGATAATAGAAATCTTTTTCATCAGCTTGTCACCTCTAACATTCTTTCAAGTGTTTTACGGGCTTTCTCCGCGATATTCTCAGGAACATCTATTTTATATACCATTTTCTCTAAAGATCTGGCGAGCCATCCAAGCGTTGTCAATTTCATATTAGCGCAGATAAACTGATCAGTCGGAACGTGAAATATTTTTTCCGGGCTATCACGCTTGAGCCTGTAGATTATACCTATCTCTGTTCCTATTATAAAATCTTTTTTAGAAGATCCCGCTACATGTTTTATCATGGCAGCTGTGCTTCCGGTAAAATCTGAAAGTTCCAAGACTTCTTTACGGCATTCGGGGTGAGCAATAAACTCCGCATCCGGATATAGCTCTTTTGTTTTAGCGACCTCATCTTTTGTAAGCCTCATATGTACAACGCAGTAACCATCCCACAATATTATCTCTTTTTCCGGAACATGCTCGGCAACATATCGGCCGAGATTCTTATCCGGAACGAATATGATCTGTTTTTCTTTTAGTGACTTTATTATCTGCACAGCATTTGAAGATGTGCAGCATATATCACTCTCCGCCTTAACGCTTGCCGTAGAATTAACGTAACAGACTACCGCGGCTTCAGGATACTCCTTTTTCTTTTCCTTTAGCTTTTCTACTGTAGCCATATCAGCTAAAGGACAACCCGCTTCTTCCACCGGAAGGAGTACCGTTTTCTCGGGACTAAGCATATAAGCGCTTTCTGCCATGAATTTTACTCCGCAAAATACTATAAGATCCTCTTTAGCTCTGGTAACCTCTCTTGCCAAAGCGTATGAATCTCCCGTTATATCAGCAATCTCCTGTATCTCATCTCTCTGATAGTTGTGCGCGACTATCAGCGCTCCCTTTTCCTTCTTGAGAACCGCTATCTTGTGCATAAGATGTTCTTTGTACTTGGCATCAAATTCAGGTTTTCTATACATAGTACCCCTTTTTTGTGTTAACTCTCCTGTTACCTTGTAGAATCAAAAATAAGGACACGGGGATATCTTTTAGCAGGATTTTATACTCCTACAGAAAAGGTGTCCCCGCTAGGTCGTACCTATCAACATATTATCTATAAGCCTTGTTTTACCCACAAAAACCGCTACCGCAACTAGTGCTTTCTTTTCAACCTTATTTATAGGTTCGAATTTTTCTGTATCCAGGATCTCTACATAATCTATCCGAATATCTTTTTGTTCCTCAAGTATCTCTTTTATGGAGCTCTTCAGGTTCTTTGTCTCTTTTTCTCCGGAAGACGCGAGCTCTTTGGCACTTTTTAGACTTCTGAAAATATTTAATGCTTGAGTTCTTTCCTCTTGAGACAAATATACGTTTCGGGAACTCATTGCCAAGCCGTCTTCTTCCCTTACTATAGGCATTATCCTGACGTCTACTGAAAGGTCCAGATCTTTCACCATTTGTCTTACGAGAAAAGCTTGCTGCGCGTCTTTTTGACCGAAATAACTTTTGTCAGGCCTGATAATATTAAAAAGCTTAGCTACTACAGTAGTCACGCCTCTAAAATGCCCGGGACGTCTTGCTCCGCAAAGAATCTTTGAAGCCGGCCCCTTATTCTCAACAAAAGTATCAAACCCCTCGGGGTACATCTCTTCCTCTTGAGGAAGAAAAAGGATATCTACATTTTCTTTTTCTAAAAGCTTCTTGTCCCTTTCTATGTCTCTTGGATATGTACCAAGGTCCTCCCCGGAACCGAATTGCGCGGGATTAACGAAAATGCTGACGACGACTTCGTCACATTCTTCTCTTGCGGCTCTAACCAGACTCATATGCCCTTCATGAAGATAACCCATTGTAGGGACAAGACCTATAGTCCTTTTTTCTTTTTTAGCTTCTTGCGAAGCGTCCCGCATCTCTTTGATAGTTTCTATGGTTTTCATATGATGGTTCGCATTTGCATATGATCTCGTTTGTTTGTGTTCTCGTTTAAGGACGTCAAACGTTTTGTCTATGTTTCTTGTAAAGCTTTGTTATTATGCCGTTTTGTAAGAAAGTGCCGTTTAGTTGATTGTTCTCCTACTTAAAACGTTTGCAGCAAAAGTACCTTTTTCTGCATCTGTTGTGTTCTTTTTTACGTGGTGTTAAGATTCGGTTGTTTTTTCACTTTCGTTTCTTTGCCCCTTGTATAGCTCGCTAATCGTTTTTCCTATAGCAGGGTGCACAGCTTCCGGGGCTATTTCCGAAAGGCCCCTCAATACAAAACTTCTTTCATGCATTCTAGGATGGGGCACCACAAGGCCTTCCGTTTCTATAACCTCGTCATCATAAAGAAGGATATCTATATCTATTACTCTGGGAAAGTTCTTTTTCTCGGAAGGAACTCTGCCAATTTCTTGTTCTATATTTTTCAGTATCCTAAGTAAGTCCTTAGGCGGAATTTCAGTCCTGATCCCGACTGTTCCGTTGATATAATCTTCTTGAGGAGGTCCCCCAACAGGCTTTGTGCAATAAAGCTCCGACTTACTATCAAGGCGTATTCCTTCAATTTTCGCTAGTTTTCTTATAGCCCGTTCACAATTTTCTCGTTTGTCACCAAGATTAGATCCTATACCCAAGTATGCGATAGCCATATTTAAATCCGGGTTTCGGGTCCCGGGTCCCGGATCACTATTTAAAGAATACCTTCTTAATACGTGCAACTGCTTCCTTAAGCTGCTTGGGTCCAACGGTCATGGCCATACGTATATATCCTTCACCGCTTTTCCCAAACCCGTTACCGGGTGTCACTATTATGTCGGCTTTTTCTAACATATCTTTTGCAAGCGAGAACGAATCATAGTTCCCAAAAACAGGCGCCCATAAATAGAAAGTAGCTAAAGGCGCTTTGACGTCCCATCCCGCTTCTTTGAGGCCTTCCGCCAGAACATTCCGTCTTTCAGTATAAATCTTGTTCATGGTCTCCTTGACCTGGTCGGCATGTTTTAGCGCTTCTATAGCAGCTATCTGAACAGCAGTAAATATGCCGGAGTCTATATTAGCCTTTACTTTGCCTAATCCGTTAAGCATCTCAGCATTCCCTACAGCCATACCTACTCTCCAACCCGTCATATTGAAGGTTTTAGAAAGAGAATGGAATTCTATCCCCACTTCTTTAGCTCTATCTATCTCAAGAAAACTCATGGGCCTGTATCCATCAAAACTCATTTCGGTATATGCCGCATCGGAACATATCATGATATTGTTCTCCCGCGCAAATTTAACGGCCTTTTCATAAAAGGCTTTATCACATACCGCGCCCGTAGGATTGTTAGGATAATTCAAATGCATTAATTTACATCGCTTTGCGGTATCTTTATCTATAGCATCGAGATCCGGCAGGAAATTATTCTCTTTTAAAAGCGGCATGAAATGCGCTTTTCCTCCGGCGAATATCGTACCGGAAGTATACGGAGGATATCCCGGATCCGGAATCAACACTTCGTCTCCCGGATTAATGAAAGCTAACGGAACATGAGCTATACCTTCTTTTGAACCTAAAAGCGGTAAGACTTCAGTCGCAGGATCAAGATCAATACCGAACCTTTTCTTATACCACACGGCCATTTCTTCTCTAAGCGCGCTAAGGCCCCTGTTCAGCGCATACTGATGAGTAGACGGATCTTGAACAGCTTCTTGAAGTTTTTTGATAATAATGTCCGGTGTCGGAGTATCAGGATCGCCAACTCCTAGATCTATTATTGGACGCCCCTCGTTTATAGCTTTCTGTTTAGCCTTATCTATTTCTTCAAACAAATAAGGCGGTAACTGTTTTAATCTTTCCGCATAATCTACTTTCATCTTTTCTTATCCTTTCATATTTTGCATAGCTCATAGAGCATAGCACATATTTGTCATCCCGAGTGACTTCTGCGAAACTTTAGCGAAGCAGAGGAATCGAGGGATCTTTTTTATTTTTACATAGATCCCTCCACTTCCTCATTACATTCGGTCGGTCGGGATGACAAGAGAGTGCAAATTGCATATCAGTCAATCTTCCGGTGACCTGGTAATCCGGTAACTGGTGCCTTCTTCTACCCTCTACCCTCTGACTTCTATCCTCTATACCTAAAGTCCTAATACGTCGGCCATAGTATAAAGTCCGGGAGCTTTTCCCGCAACAAATTTAGCAGCTTTAATTGCGCCTTTTGCGAAAACATCACGGCTTTTCGCGTCATGCCGGATCTCAATATTTTCATATTCACCGTCAAAAACTATACCATGATTACCTATAACTTCACCTTCTCTGAAAGCCTCTACGGGAACATCACGTCCTGTAGACTCTTTTATTTTCTGCGCTATCATCTTAGCCGTTCCTGAGGGAGAATCTTTCTTATGAACATGGTGAGTTTCATCCACTTTAATATCAAAATCTCTGCCAAGTACAGCTGCCATTTCTTTGACTATTTTGAACACTAAATTTACACCTATGGACATGTTTGGAGAAAAGACTATTGGAATCACCTTAGAAGCTTCTTTTATCTCCTCTTCTTCATCTTTACCTAGCCCTGTAGCACATATCACCATAGGAAGGCCTTCTCCTTTGCATACTTTAAGATGTTCCATAGTCGGCTCAGGAAGAGTAAAATCTATAAGGCAGTCTGCTTTACCGAAAATGTCAGCAATATCTGAACTTACCTTAACTTCGGGACACTTTTCTTCACCCAATACGTCTTTCATATTCTTACCTATGTCGGGCGAATCTTTTCTCTCAAGAGCGCTAAACCCTTCGACTTCGGGATCAAGACACACTTGACGAGCCGTCATCTTTCCCATCTTTCCGCATGCACCTGCTATGCCTATAATCATGTTCATCTCCTTGTTTCGTATAGAGTATAGCGTATAGAGGGTTAACCGACCGATGCTCTAACAAAGGTGGATGGGAAAATAGGGTATCGGTCAATATAACGCTATACGCTATACTCTATACTCTATACCAACTTATACTTCTTAAGTACTTCTCTTAACTTATCGCTTCCGTCAGACGTCATCTCACACATAGGAAGCCGCCATTCTTCTTTGAGTAGACCCATCATTCCCATAGCTGTTTTCACGGGAATTGGATTAGTCTCTATAAACATCGCGCTGCACAAACCCGCTATCTCATAGTGGACCTTACGGCTAAGTTCTTCGTCCCCATTCAGATATGCCTGCGTGAGTTTGTGAACCTTCTCGGGAATAATGTTAGCAACTACGCTTACAACACCTTTGGCGCCTACCGACATAAATGGTAATGTCAAAGAGTCGTCCCCACTCATTACCGTGATGTCGCAAAGAGCCAGAATATCGGTTACCTGCTGAACGCTCCCCCCGGCTTCTTTTATGGCGACTATATTCTCTATTTTATTCAGTCTGGCAACCGTCTCGGGCGTAAGCGATATTCCCGTACGTGAAGGCACATTGTAAAGCATTATAGGGACGCCTGATTCTTTAGCTATCTTTTCATAATGCCTGTACTGCCCTTCCGGCGTAGGCTTGTTATAATACGGAGTTATAACGAGCGCGGCGTCACATCCCGACTTTTTGGCGCTTACAGTAAGCTCTACAGCTTCGGCTGTATTGTTCGATCCTGTACCCGCTACTACAGGTATCCTTTTATCCGCTGTTTCAACAGCTATTTTTATCAATCTCTTCTGCTCGGACATATTCATAGTAGCGGCTTCACCCGTACACCCGCAAGGCACTATACCGTCAGTCCCTTTATCTATATGAAATTCTATGATTTCCCTGAACTTTTTTTCGTCAATTTTTCCGTCTTTGAACGGAGTAACAAGTGCTACATAAGAACCTTTAAACATGATCAATTCCCCCTTTTTCTTTATCTCTCTTCTAACGATGTTTTAAAACTTATATTTTCCCTTCCCATGCTAAAGCGGCTTCACCCTCCAGGTAAACGTCATATATCCTGTTTCCTTTTTTTTCATAATACACTTTGAGAACCTCTCCGCTTTTGGTCAAAAGGCTCACCGGACTCGTAACCTGATCTAGTAGCCCCAGAGTAACAGCAGTCGCTACTGTTCCGGTTCCGCATGCCAAAGTCTCTTCTTCGACACCTCTTTCATATGTCCGTATCATCAGTCTCCCGTCTTCTTTTTCCCCCACAAAATTAGCATTTGTACCATCGGGCTCGAACATGGTATGCCTGCGTATCTGCCTGCCGACATTGTGAACATCATATGTTTCTATATTGTCTACAAGATGCACAACATGCGGCACTCCCGTATTCAGGTAATGTACCTTCATGAGACTTTTTCCTATACCCAGATTTATATCAGTCTTTATATCTTTGGGTTCACTCATTTTTAGTTTTACATTGTTACCCTTTACCGATGCCGATATTATTCCGGCTCTCGTTTCTATATCAAGTTCTTCCCCAAGTCCGAATTTAGACGCGTAAACCGCACTGCATCTAGCTCCGTTCCCGCACATATCCACTTCAGATCCGTCCGGATTGATAATACGCATCTTGAGATCCGCTTTGTCTGATCTTTCCAAGACAAGTATCCCGTCCGCGCCTATGGATATCCGTCTTGGGCACAGCTCAATGGCCATTTCCGAATAATTAATATCTTTAGTGCTAAGCTCTCCGCTTAAATTATCCAGAATAATAAAATCATTACCGCTAGCTACGGCCTTAGTAAAACATAAATTATATTTTCGGTCCATGATTCTCCTATCACTGCTTACTGTTTATTAACTCGACCCTTATTTCCACAACTGTAGCTGGGGTTTAAACCCCAGCTACTGCTTCATTCCCACACCGGTCATTCTCTATCTATAGTCTGTGGTCTATTGTCTACAGTCTTTCTCCGCCATTCACTGCTTACTGTTCACTGTTTAAATTCCTTAATTATTTTCTCTCCTCTTACCAGATCCTTATAAGTCTCTGCTTTCCGTACAACTTTTATTTCTCCGTTAAGAGCCAGAAGCTCCGCCGGACGGGGCCGCGAGTTATAATTAGATGCCATAGTAAACCCATATGCTCCGGCGCTCATAACCGCCAGATATTCTCCCGTCACAAGTTCGGGTAACTTTCTGTCAAGCGCCAGATAATCACCGCTTTCGCATATTGGACCCACAACATCATACTTACTTTCTTCTGAGTCTCTTTCATTAACAGGCTTTATCTCGTGATACGCCTCATAAAGACTGGGTCTTATGAGGTCGTTCATCCCGGCGTCCACTATCGCAAATTTCTTTCCCGTAGATCCCGTTTTTATGTATATGACTTTGCAGACTAAAATACCGCTATTCCCCATAATAAACCGGCCCGGTTCGAGTATCAATTTAAGCCCCTTACCTCTTACCAAAGGCACGATAGCTTCCGCGAAATCTTTTGCGGAAGTAGCTTTTTCTTTATTGTACACTATTCCGAACCCGCCCCCGATATTAAGCCACTCTATATCAATGTTCCCTTTATCAATAAACTCTAACACTTTTTTCAGCGCGGTAACGAACGGCGCTATTTCAGTTATTTGTGATCCTATGTGAACATGTATGCCTTTTAAGAAAACATGCGGATACTTATTAGCATTATCGAAGATATCTTCAGCAGTTTTCAGGTCTATCCCGAATTTTTTCTCTTTTGTACCGGTAGTTATGTAATCATGCGTGTCCGCCTTAACATCAGGGTTGATACGTAGGGCTACCTTTACCTTTTTTTTGAGTTTCCCTGCTATCGTGTCTATCATTATAAGTTCCGGTAAAGATTCTACATTGAAGAACAGTATCCCCTTCTGTATCGCATTCTTAACTTCCTCTTCCGTCTTACCAACACTGGCATACACTATTCTTTCCGGAGGACACCCTGCCTTCAGTGCTTTATAGAGTTCTCCTCCTGAAACTATATCAAGTCCTGCCCCGGAATCAACAAGCGCTTTGCATATGCTTAAGTTGGAATTTGATTTCATCGAAAAACATATCAAAGGATCCATTTCGCTAAAGGCTTCTTTTATCTTGCTAAAATGCCACATAACGGTCTTGTAGCTGTACAGATAGAAAGGCGTAGGATATTCCTTAACTATCTCCGCTAAAGACAAATCTTCGCAAAAAAGGACGCCGTCATTGTATTTAAATTCATGCATGTCTTTTCCTTCCCCTATTTGAGTTTTTTCTTCCAGCGCACTATTTCTTTTTTGACAAACTCCGGATTAGTGCTTCCTAAAGTTTTTTTATTGCCCACGGAAGACTCCCCGTCAAGCAATCCATAAATGTCTTCTCCGAGGTGTTCTGAGTATTCTTTAAGCTCCGAGAGAGACATATCAGAAATATTCTTACCGTTATCCGCGCAATGCTTTATTATTTTTCCCACAACCCCATGCGCATCGCTAAAAGGCATTCCCTTACGTACTAGATATTCCGCAAGATCAGTTGCGTATATAAACTCATCTTCAAGAGCTCGAGACGCAGCATCTTTGTTCAAGTCTACCGTTGACATAACGCCTTTCATTATAGATAGGCTTCCAAGAATACTCTCCACGGATTCGAATAAAGGTTTTTTATCTTCCTGCAGGTCCCTGTTATACGAATGAGGCAGTCCCTTAAGAAGAACAAATACGGAATTAAACGCACCCGCTATATGAGATGTCCGTCCCCTTACAAGTTCAAGTACGTCAGGATTCTTTTTCTGAGGCATAAGAGAGCTTCCTGTACAATATTTTTCTCCTATTTGAAGAAATCCGAATTCCGGAGTTCCGTACAATATCATATCTTCACATATCCGGGATAAATGCAGCGCTATAATACCTATCACAGAAATGATCTCAACTATAAAATCCCTGTCACTCACAGAATCAATACTGTTCTCGGATATTTTCGCGAACCCTAATTTATCGGCAACAAACTTACGGTCAAGTTCAAGAGCCGACCCCGCAATGGCACCCGACCCCATAACCATGATATCCGCACGTTTCGCCGCATCGGAAAGACGCGTCAGATCGCGTTCAGTCATCTCAACATATGCCATAACAAGATGCGCAAAGAGTACCGGTTGGGCACGATTGAGATGCGTATACCCCGGCACAATAACGTCTGAGGTCCTTTCTGCCAGAAGTACCATCTCTTTTTGCAGATTTATGATGCCTTGAGTTATCTTCTCGGCCTTATCTTTAACATATAGCCGCACATCATTAACTACCTGTTCGTTTCGTGACCGTCCCGTATGCATCTTTTTGGCCGCATCGGGATTCTTTTGGGAAACATAATCCTGCACTAAAGAATGTATGTCTTCATATCCCTCAAAAGAAACGGACCCTTCCTCTACCTTCTCTAAAAGTTCATCCAAGGCATCTGAAAGATCTTTCTTTTCTGCATTCGTTATGAACCCGCACTTTGAGAGCATTTCTACATGCACCTTACTGCTCAAACAGTCGTATTTGGCCAACACCTTGTCGGTATCCAAGCTTGAAGTGAATTTCATCACTTCCGGATCGATCTCTTTTCCCGAGAACCGTCCTCCCCATAATTTTGCCATAGTAAACTCCTCATTCTAGGTTCTAGCTTTTAGGTTCTAGGTTTTGGATTTCCCTAACACCTACAACCTAACACCTATCACCTGTTACTTATACGGCATCACCCAAAGATCAATAAAACCTTTGGCCAATGATTGATCGAAAACATCTCCTTCACTGTATGTGGCCAATTCCTCTTTATACCTGGATTTTGGACTCTTCCTGCCGCATACGGTGACATTACCTTTATACAATTTTATTTTTACGTCGCCTTTTACATTCTCCTGGGTTTTATCCACAAAAGCATCTATAGCTTCTTTAAGCGGAGTAAACCATAACCCGTTATATACCAGCTCCGAATAACGCACAGCTAAACCTCGTTTATATTTTAGTGTTGCCCTGTCCAGGACAAGATCCTCCAATGCGCCATGAGCAGCATAGAGTATGGCTGATCCCGGAGCTTCATAGATCTCACGTGACTTTATTCCTACCAGCCTGTCTTCCACCATATCAACACGGCCCACACCATGAACTCCTCCTATCTTGTTAAGTTTCTTAACAAGTTCAATCGGAGCGTATTTCCTGCCGTTTATCGCACGAGGTATCCCCTTATCAAAAGAGATAGTCATGTATGCTGCCTTTGCGGGCGCTTTTTCAGGTGGAACAACGGTTACATACGTATCTAAAGGAGGTTCGATCCATGGATCTTCAAGTTTTCCGCCTTCCACACTTATTCCCCAAAGGTTTTGATCTATACTATACAGTTTTTTCTTGGTCTGATCTATCGGTATACCGTGCTTTTTCGCATAATCTATCTCGTCTTCTCGAGTCTTGAGTTCCCATTCCCGTACCGGTGCTATAACCTTTGCCGTAGGTATTTTCATGTGGAACGTAGCTTCGAACCTGACCTGATCATTTCCTTTACCCGTACATCCGTGCGCTACAGCGGTAGCTTTTTCCTTTTTGACAAAGTCTGCCATTGCTTCAGCTATTATGGGACGCGAAAGAGCGGTAGCAAGATTATATTTCCCCTGATACATCGCTCCCGTTTTCATTGCCCTGAACGCGTATTCGGTAATAAATTTCTTTTTAAGATCCGCTACTACACACTTTGATGCTCCTATACGAAAAGCCTTCGTTCGGGCCTTTTCCATATCTTGTCCCTGACCTACGTCACCCATGAAACAAATTACTTCATAGCCCCGCTCCATCAGCCATTTGATAACCACAGAAGTATCAAGACCTCCCGAATATGCAAGTACGATTTTCTTTTTCATTATATTCTCCTTAAGCTCGTCTATTATGCCGTTCTGCTTGTCTGCTATGTTGAGCTATGTTTTCTTCTATTTAAAACCTTTAAA
>JAVCDB010000065.1 GCA_030765205.1 Candidatus Aadella gelida
AACACAATTAAAGCAGACAACTTCATAACAGAAGGCTACTCGCAGGAGATACGAGTGGAACTCAGAAGTAATGCGAGAGTGCTGAGTGGCTCTCCCACGTTCGCAGTAGACGGAAACGATGGCAGTAATACATTAATTTTATCGAACCGCCGTATGCCGAACGGCACGTACGGTGGTGTGAGAGGACGGCAGATGAAATAATCATCTGCCTCCTACTCGCTTTATTATTCTACGGTGTCAGGACCAATGGTGCTGTGCTCAAACAGTCCTCGCCTCTGCTGCGGAACTGCGCCAGCACCATTAGTCCTGACACCTTCAGATTTCTAAGCATAAGTGCCGCACGAGTTTACCGATATGAGGGTATTAGATCAAATTCGCTATCATAAGGTAGAGCGCGAAAAAAAAGGAACGGGCCCCAGAGAGCCAGTTCCTTTTTTTTCTGAGGATTGGCAGCCGATAGCTGTCACCACACTGTCATCCCGTATAGGTTTGTACCGTTTCCTGGCTTCAAAACCAAAGTTTTGAACCAGGGCTCCTGCAAGTGTAACAAGGAAGAGAAACACGGTGTGCTAATTTGTGAGGCGCCGAGGACGAAATATAGGTTTGTACCGTTTGCTAATTTGTGAGGGCAAGTGTCCCCTTTTTTGTGTTTAACGGTGTCCCTTTCATGGGGCTGAATCCTGACTTCTATTTCCATTTTCCCTTCTATTAGGTATACTTTCTCTAAAGGGGAATTTTTGTGAAGATTAAATTGTTTGTGTGTGCTTTGGTTTTGGTTTTTGGGTGCTGTTCTGCTTATTCGGATATTGTTCATTTGAAGGATGGGCGGAAGGTGTCTGGGAGGGTGTTGGTTCATGATGAGAGGATCGTTGAGGTTGATATAGGTGGGGGGACTGTAATTCATAACATAGAAGAAGTGGGACGTATCGAACTGACAGCTGAAGGTATGCCGGATCCACCGAAGAAAAAAACGGGGTTAGAAAAGTTCATTGATGATATAAAAAATAAGGCGAATAAATATTTACGGAAAAGAAGGATGAAACAGGCGATCAAAGAATTGCATGAGTTAAGAGTAAAAGAGGCTGAAAATACAAACAAACAGAAAGCGGCTAAATCAAATGTATCCGGAAGTGAGCATAGGGAAGCTGCTAATAAGGCCTCAATGGATGCTCATAATGCCCAGATAAAGGCGATGAAGGATAGGGGTAAAGCTTTAAATGAAAACAAAATGTAGAAAAAAGGAGATAATATGAAAAGGGTTATTTTATGTATTGGGTGGCTCACAATATTTAATTTTACAGGAAATTTTATCGGTGGATTTGTAATGGGTTTTATTAATGGTATGAATAACGCTTCCGCATCCGGAGCCCAGGTGGGGCTGAGTTTTACTCAGCAATACGGATGGATAGTTGCTATTGCAGCCGCACTGATAGCAATAATCGGTACTGCAACAGGGAAATTGCCATATACCAAAAAAGATGCGTAAGTAGGGAGTGAACCCCTAGAACTTTATAAATTCCACAAGTCAACCAGCCCTCAAGATATACCTTGAGGGTTGGTTTCTTTAGGAGTATAATTCTCATTATGGTAAAAACTAAGATAATTGCTACTCTAGGGCCTGCTAGTGATAAGCGTGCTGTTCTTCGGAAGATGATGCTTTCGGGAATGGATGTTGTTCGGCTCAACTTTTCTCATGGGAGTCTTCCCTCACATCTTGCTAAAATAAAAATTGTTAGAGAGATAAATAAGAAGTACCGGCGGCGTATCCGTATCCTGCAGGATCTGGAAGGGTATCGTATACGTATAGGGGAGTTTTCCGGGAAAAAGAAAACTATTGAATTAAAGAAAAAATCTATTGTTCGGTTGACCAACAGTAGTAAACTTGCCAGTAAGGATGTTATTCCTCTCGATTATGGAGGGCCTTTGAATGATATTCATACCGGGACGCATATATTTATTGATGACGGGAATATTGCGGTTTTGGTTAAGAAGATCACCCGGAATTATATTACCGGGGAAGTTGTTGTGCCTGGTGTGCTTAAGGAAAATAAAGGGGTTAATATACCCGACCTTAAGCTTCGGTTCCAGGAGCTTACCGAGAAGGATAAAAAGGATATTGAGTTTGGAGTTGCTAATAAGGTTGATTTTGTCGCGCAGTCGTTTGTTAGAAGCAGGAAGGATATTGTTAATCTGAAGAAGGCGATCGCGGGACGGTCTAAAAGTAAGATTATCGCTAAGATCGAGAATAAAGATGGTATTAGGAATATTGATGAGATTATTGATAATGTTGACGGGATCATGGTGGCTAGGGGTGACATGGGCGTATCTATACCTATATATCAGGTACCTATGATGCAGAAAATGATCATTAAAAAATGTAACCGGAAAAAGAAATTTGTTATTACCGCTACGCAGATGCTTGAAAGTATGACTGAGCATACCAGACCTACACGTGCGGAAGTCAGTGATGTTGCTAATGCCATCATTGACGGGACTGATTATGTTATGCTTTCCGGGGAAAGCGCGGTTGGGGCGTATCCTGTAGAAACCGTTAAGATGATGAATGATATTATTAAATTCACTGAAAAACCTGATCTTGGCAGCAGATAGTAAGAGATTAAGATGCAATGTACGATGCGGAATAAATAATGAATGCACAAAGAATAGTATTAGTTTTGGTCATTTTGTTGAGTATCCTGCCGCTAGGGTTATCTCAAGTGACATATAGCGTAAGTTCTTCGGCGAGGGAGTATCAACTGATCAATGGTAGACATCAGTTCGTTGAAGTCGGCAGAATGGAAGATGTTGCCTGCCTATCGCTATTTGGGATCGAGATATTACATAAAACCGGAATTGATGCTTTGACATCAGATCATGAGAAAGTAACCAAGTATAAGTATCTGTACTCAATACTTATTCTTGTATTCGGAATAGGATGTTCGCGCTTCTTTAAACCTTGATCCTTAATGTGCTGTTAGTTACTCATTATTCCGTGGTAAAATATATCGTTATAATTTTTCACGTATAAACAAAGGGAGGGTGTATATGAAGAAGGTTACAGTATTAGTTATATTAAGCGTTATGTTGCTTGGAGCGGCATCTGCTTACGCGGGCTGCGCCGAGTGTGAAGGGAAGAATGGCTGGCAGAAAGTATATGATATGTTTGCTAAAGGACCTTGTAAGACGTGTACAGCTGCTAAAAAAACTTGCAGTGTGCCGGCTAAAAAAGGTTCTGAAGTTTGTGTGAAAAACTAAATTATGGAAGGTAAGGATAACAGTAAGGAGGAACACATGATTAAAAGACTATTGGTTATTGTACTTATACTGGGCCTGTGTCTGTCTGCGGGAACAGTATATGCCGGTGGGCATGATAAGGGTTCGGACAATAAAGTTGTTAAAAAAGCTATGATGATGCTGAAAAATGCGGATGAGCTTGGTCTTTCCGATGAACAGGTAGCTAAGATCAAAGCCATCAAGATAGCCTCAAAAAAAGATGCTATCCGTAAAGATGCTGAAATAGAACTTCTTAAAGTAGACATCATGTCGAATATGTATGGTGATACTATTGATATAGAAACCATCAATCCGCTTATCGATAAAAAATACGATATCAAAAAAGCTAAAGCTAAAAGTACAGTGAAAGGTTACGCTGATCTTAAGAACGTGCTTACCGCAGATCAAAAAGTTAAAGCAAAAGAGTTATGCAAGAAAAGCAAGATGAAATGCGGCGGTAAAGGCGGAATGAAGAGCGGAAAGTGTGAAATGTGCAGCAAAAAGATGGGTAAATAAATAGTACAATAAATAGGGGAACGTCCCCAATTTACAGTAGAAGGAGAGACGGTATGAAAACGATTATATGTACGGTGATGTTAATTGCATTGTGTGTATCTGTAGGGTATACAGCCGATCTTTCCGCTACAGGGCATGATTGGATGGGTTACACACAAGAAGAGAAAGTTGAGTTCGTTAATGCAGCTTATAAAGAACTTGGTGTAGGGAATAATGCATTCCCCGCGGAGAAGATAGCCGAGAATATGGACATGATGTACAAATTTAAATCTGGTAAAGGATTGGATACGCTTTGTGTGGATATGGTAGGATCTATGACTGGTAAATAATAAAATAAAGGGAGGCATCATGTCACGTGAAATTACTATTAACGGTGATCCTGCAGTACTTGTAGGTGAAGAAATAAAGGTCGGACAGACCGCACCGGCATTTACTGTTGTTGACGGAAACCTTAAACCGGTAATGTCCGATAAATTTAAAGGTAAGATAAAACTTATCGCGTCGGTACCGTCACTTGACACTCCCATATGCGATCTTCAAATAAAACGGTTCAATGACGAAGCCTCTAAAATGTCCAAAGATATAGCTATAATTTTTATCAGTATGGATCTGCCTTTTGCTCAAAAACGGTTTTGCCAGGCATATGATATTAAGAAAGTTAAAACGTTCTCTGATCACGCACAAGCAGATTTCGGAACGAAATATGGTGTATTGATAGAAGGATTAAGACTGTTTTCAAGAGCTATCTTCGTGATAGACAAAGACGATACGGTAAAATATGTCGAATACGTATCAGAACTCGCCTCTCATCCAGACTATGATAAAGTATTGACCATACTTAAAGAGCTCATCTGACGTAATAAAAAAGTTACACATTATTCTTTAATAGGGGAAAACCTTGACTAAAAGATACTAAAATGGTATCATTATAAGATAGTACAAGGATGAGATCGTAATGAAAAACAACAGTATTATTTTAGGGTTCATTG
>JAVCDB010000041.1 GCA_030765205.1 Candidatus Aadella gelida
ATCTTGAACAAGTTCTTCCCCATCCTAACTCTTCCCTCACTTTCTTTGTTGTGATTTAATAAGAAAAATATAAGATAGTAAATATACCTTGTAAAAGAGGTTTTTACAATAGCAGATATGAGAATAAATGAGAAAATTTAAGATTATGGTTGAATTGAGAGTTTCTTAAGTTTCAAGCCATTCATCTCTATCCTCAACTTAGGCTTCTTACCAAAAAAGTCAGATACAGTTGCTCGATACTTCTCAGCAGTTTTAGTCCGTGTAATTTTAAAAAGAAGTCGATTACCTCCCTCAAATGCATCTGCCCAATAGCGCCAGACTTCTTTCATTTTACCAATTAAATGTCCGGGACCCGAAAGTTCTTTTTGATAACCAAGAAAAACTTCGTCATGAAACGCTAAAAATCTATCAAGTTTCTCTTGGTCAGTAGATTGAGGAAACCCTTTGATTTCTTCCGGTAAGAATGGATTTGTGATGCCTCCTCGACCCAGCATCCATCCTGAAACCGAAGAAAATCGTTCAGAGAGCATTTTGAACGTTTTAACTGAATTTATATCACCGCTATAAACAATTTTATGCTTTGTCACAGAAATAGCGTCTTCAAATGCGTCAAGATCAACTTCTCCGGTATACATTTGTTTTCCCGTCCGGGGATGTATGATGATCTCCTTTAAAGGGACGTCATTAAGTAACGGCAAGAGTTTTACCAGATCTGTAGCACTCTCAGACCCCAGGCGCACTTTTATAGACAATTTATTAGGCATATTAGGCATGACTTTCTCTAGAAAAGAGACAATTTCATGCGGCAGGGGCAGCATTCCTGATCCCCTCCCCTTCTTTCTGACCATAGGGAGAGGACATCCAAGATTCCAGTTCACGGTATCATACCCCAGATCAAATATAGATCGAGCTAAGGGCACAAAATTGTCCGCATCCCGATCCAAGACCTGCGGAACGATATTAAACCGCACGTCATTATTTTCAGGCCTTATATCCCAAAGCGTAGACGGCCGCCCTTTACTGCTCTTAATAAAAGGAGTGATCGCAAAATCATATCCCCCAAAAAATCGAGAATAAGCATTTCTGTACACCCACCCCGTAATTCCCAGAACAGGCGCCATGTATAGTGTAGGTTTCATGTAACATATATTATAGATAAAGGGATGGAAAGACAAGGATAAGTTGTATGAGGTTAGAAGATAGACGGCAGAAGCTAGAAAAGTTATCATATACATTTAGGAGGGGGTAAAACATTTGCTAAATGGAGAGTATTGCTATTTCCGTTTTTTCCCTATTGCATCTTTTCCTGCCATTCTTCCGTCGAGCTTAATATTCTTTTCTTTCAGCTCTGTGGACCTTGCTACGCTTTCCTGTCTTATGCCCATTGCATTAAGAATGTCTTGATTCAAAGCACGCTTCTTTTTCTTTGAACTAGAGCTAGAGGTATAACTACCGGCATCCTTTTTAGTGCTCTTTTCAGATGAAAACAATGAGAGATAACTGGCTATGCCAGAATCATTGTCATAACTTTCAGTTTTTTTCTTCCATGAAGAAGAAGTTTTTGAGACATAACTGGATACATAATTAGCTACATAATTTGATATGTAATTTGATATGCGCCCCGGTGTATAATTTGATATATATCCATATTTCGGTGCTTCAGGTGCCGGCGAATCAGGTTCAATTGTTCCTGCCGATGCTGTTTCGTATACTGTCGGCTCTTCAACTGCCGGTGAGTAAGGTTCATTTGTTACTACCGGTGGTGCCTCAAATGCCGGCATCTCAGGTTCAACCTCTTCTACCTGTTCTGTTTGGATTACTTCATCAACGTATGGAGTTTCCTCGCTTATTTCTTCGGCTGCCTCTTGTACGGGTATTTCTTCTTCCGCTTGATCCGTCGATTCTATTAACTCTTCCGGCAGCTCTTGGCCTGATCCGGTTTCGGATTGAATCTCCTCATTTATCGTTTCAGGCACTGCTTGTATTATTTCAGCTTCATCCGAGTCTGTCTGTGCTGTTTGGTTCGCTTCATCAACGGATTGAGTCTCCTCAGTTATTTCCTCAGTTACCAGTTGTACTATTATTTCTTCTTCCGCTTGATCCGCAACCTCAACCAATTCTTCCGATAGAGTTTCCTCTGACACCTCTTCGGCTTGAGTCTCCTCAGTTATTTCTTCGGCGACCTCTTCTATGGCTACCTCTTCCACTTGATCCGTAGCTTCAATCAATTCTTTCGGCAGCTCTTGGTCTGATCCCTCATCGGCTTGGATCTTCTCTCCTACCGCTTTGAGCACCGCCTGTATTATTTCAGCTTCATCCAGAGCGGTTTCGCCCTCTTCTACCTGTGATTCTTGATCTTCTACATCTTCGGATTGAATCTCCTCAGTACCTTCTTCCTTCACCTGTTCCAGCTCTATGTCTTCTTCTTTCTCTGCTGATTCGACTAACTCTCCTGGCAACACTTTATCTGATTTGTTCTCTGGTTGAATCTCATCCTTTACCACTTCAATTTCCGCCTGTATTACTTCCGTTTCCTCCGGATCAGTTTCATCCGGCTCCTCCGGGAGCGGTTCTTCCTGAGATCTACGAATTTGCATGTTTTTTACTAAAACTCGCAGGGGTTTTAGATATTTTTCTGATACCTTTTCAATCCACGCCTCTATTCCTTCCAGCCATCCATCAATTTTGTCTGCAAAAACGTTTGGTGCCGCTATAAACATTAATGAAATAAATGAAAGGAGAGTTACAATAGATAGTATTCTTCTAAATGCCCTATTTTTTAGAATACCCATTTCCCACCATCCTGTTATGCCTTTTTTATCTTCTAACTAATTCAAGTTTATCATACATAATGTGCATAAGCAAATTTACTCACTTAGCTTTTTCCTTGTTAACGCAGGGTTTTAGGAGATAGATATACTGCTTGTAAATCAAGTCTATATAAGGACTTACAAGAAGTCAATTCGCGTTAAAAAGTTCATGGTTCGAAGTGAATTTTCAGGTTATGTGCCCATCATATGTGATCACTTAACTCAAATTTCGGGCATAAAAAGGGCTTTATACGTACTAAAACGGCCCCAGGTAAGGTCTTTTCAGGATATAGGGTGTCTCTACTATTCTTAACTATCAAGCGCGATTATTCTTCTGACATGATCCCTGTCTCCATCATTAAGCTCTTTGAAGATCTTTTCCGAGCCTTTCATCTTTTTCTGTAAAAGGTTTTAGTAATGAAGCTCGAATGAGGATGTTTCAAACATTACAGCTATTTCGCATACTTTTTTTTCTGAAGGAGGATTGGATTTGAATTCTTCTATAGCAGAATTAATACTCTTGTTAACATCTTTCATTTCCTGAAAATGTTCATAGGCAATAGCTTCATCTAGAAAATCATTCCTATCCACATCATCCTTTTTATTATAATCCTATTAGGCTAAGAAATCTTCCTACCCAATGCAATCGCCACACCTGTCGCTCTACACGATTTATCTCTTTAACAAGCTTGATCCGAGTTTCTGCTATACCTTTCTCGGATCGTTTAAACTTTTCGTATTCTACCCCGTCTTTTTCTATAAATTCAGCCGCTTTCTCCAGTTCCCCTTTATCAAAAAACGTCCCGCATTTTTTACATGTATCTACGATCATGCCCGAATGATGCATATAATTCTTTCTCCACATCATAGCGCTACATCGAGGACATTTTATAGCGCTAATGTTAAGCCCCCATATTCGACTATTGACTATAGACTATTGTCTAAAATTGACCGATATCATATTTAAGTCCGCGTTAGCGGACCAATCCAGGGATCTTCCGATGTCTTTCTCTAGTGCTAGCATAGGTTGTTAGTTAATTTACTTTGCAAGACTGGAACTTTGCGTGCTGACCCGCTCCGTGAAATAGCTTTGCGCCCTTGGGTTACAGTTATGATTATTTTAGGGACAATTAGCTATCTTCTTCGCGCCGGGCAGGACCGCTTTCGTAACCTTAGGAGCCGTTCCGTAAACATTCTCATAAATTTCGTTATATCTATCTTTACCTCCCGCAAGCGCAAACGTCTGCGGCATAACTTTTCGAGCCTGTTCCGTCATGGCTCTAGAAATATTCTGAATGTCCCACTGAGCGTGCGCGTCTTCTCTTAAACGTGAAATATGATATAATTCTCTGGCATTTGACCGAATAAGAACTCGTTTTCTATGAGCATTGGTGAGGATATACGGCGCGACTTCGGGATATGAAACTAATATCTTACTATAAAGTTCGGCTGATCTAGCAGCAATATCCTGAAAAAGGGTCTCTTCCCCTATCTCTTTTATGGATTCCGGGATAGTGATCCCAAGAGACGGGTCGTAAGGCTGCGCTGTTATAGTAGCCATTCTGTGACGTTTAAGTTGACCAAAGCATGCAGAAGATAAGATTATGTTAAATGTCAGGTTAACATATTCAAATTCTCTTAGCATCGAATCATAAAACTGTATATTCTTCCCTGCAGCCCGGAACAGGTCTGACTTTTCTGTCTCAGACATTTCATGTGCGATTGAAAGACAATCTTTGTAGGGGCAATTGGTTGACGTGTGAAGAAGCGACGCCGCAATTATGTTGTCCGCATTTTGCGTATATTCCACTAATTCTACGTCTTTACCGGGCCCTTCAGACGGTGTAGCCTTCTGCTTTATTGTGTTTGCCAGAGTCTTTAGTTCAGGATATGTTTTCTGATCCCTATCGTTCGCTTCGTTGAAAAGAACAATTGATGGTGCAACATTTGCTATTTTTTCGTAAATAGCCCTGCCCAGTTCCCGGATCTCTTCTAAAGGATGAGAAGCGAAACGTCTGAGCATAAGTTCCAAAGTGCGCGCGTTTACGGTCTGCCCTACTTGCGATTCTGTGGCTAATGCCGTTATATAACGAGCGTCTTCTTTTGCCCAGCCCTCCAACATTTCGTGTTTTTTATGATCCTTAGCAATCTCGGCATGTTTTTCAAAAACATGTTTTTTAAGTTTATCAAATAGTAAAAAATATGTTTCATTCTGCTGTTTTATGATATCCCGAAAAGAAGCTTCGAATTCAGTCCCTGCGATCTCTTTCGGCAAGACATGATCTTTATCAAGAGTAATATATCTCTGTGATTTTTCGGTATAAGCGGACAATCTGAACTTTTCCAATTCTTCCATTGCCAGGCGGGATACCCCTACAATATCCAAGTTAAAAACAGCATGTTCCGCCACAGAATGATGTCCCATCCTAAAAATTATAGTTGAATTCGATCTCCGGGTTCTTTCCACTTCCGAACGAGCATCCTTACGGATCTCTTTTATCGGCCGCGGATCTCGGCTTATACGGGCATATGCCGCGGCGATGATCTCCGGTGTAAGTTCGTCTGACTTACCGCATTTCTTGCTCATTTCGCCAAGCACTTCAGCATCGACATTGTATCCAGCTAAATTGACTTCCATTCTATTTTTCCTTTCATGTTGAGTTATTAACGTATATGGAACAAACGTTGAGCATTTGTTTTCCCAATCTTTTCGGATACTTCAGGTGGTAATTGTTCCAATATCGACCATGTTCTTTCAAACGATGCGGGTTTAGGCTTGGTCTTGCCGTCTATTCCCACGAATTCAGCACTTCCTATAACGAAATTGTCCGGAAAATCCCGAAAAAGCGCTAGCCATTCTTTTTTTATATTACCGCTTTTATCCGTTATACTGTTTGGCATAGGTTCTCCCTCTTCCACATGCAAACCCAAATAAAGGTTGGTATGTTTATTCAATAATTTGCGGAGAAGATCAGGTGACTTGTGCCCGGTATTATCCCACCCGGCATGCTGCCAGATAATATTTGCTCCTCTATTGTGAACCAGAAGTCTTTCGAAAGCAGAAATGTTCTCTTTAAGCTTTAACGGATTGTTAGGGCTTCTTTCCTTGAACTCTTCCGGAATAGGAATATCATACTGAACCGCTTCCATATGTAGATCTATCGGCACATCATATTTCGCGGCGGTATCTGACAGAACAAGAAAAAGCGGATGGTCAGGAGCGGTTTCACTAAAAGGATGTTGCGGGTTAAATGAAAGATGAAGTGCTGACATCTCCCCAAAACCTTTAGCTCCTTCATGAATGACTTTTTCAGCAGCCTGTTGAAACCGATATTTAAGGCTTTTACTAACCTCATCCGGATCCGAAGCCTGTATCAACGGGTTTAAGGTATACCCTCCAGCCGACAAAACAAATCTATCCGGATATTTCTCCACTACTTTTTGGAGTTCTTTATAATCCCGACGCATGGACTGCTTCGGCACTTGAGGAGGAGGCATAATAACGGCTTTTCTTACTCCCATCTCATCCATTAGTACAATAAGATTTTGAGCGGCAGTATCATATTCTTTTACCCCTTTATTTAAAGGACGGTGTTTTTCATCCTTTTTCTTCTTTGCTCTTTTCCCTTTTTTTGCGGGATCCACCTTCTCCGCATCCGCGGGATATTCCGCGTCGAGATGTACGTGTGTATCAATATATTCTACGGTTTTTTCTTCCGCGCTATCCTGTGTATCCTCTTGCGAATAGACAGGACTGTACATTAGCGATACAACGCAAACTATACAGACAATTGTAAATATAGGCTTTTTTAGCTTCATAAGACATCCTTTCTTAAAACAGCGTGTATTATAGCATATTATCGCGACAAATGGACACCCTCTCAGGCGGTTATTTCACTATATATATCTTGCTCCCCGGACGGGTTTTCTTTTTTACCTTTATGGCCACTTCCATACCTTTTGATGCGTTATCAACTACAATATGATCAACCTGCATCGATCTAACCTTTTGTTTGTATCGGTCAGAATGCCGTTCTATCAGGATACTGTCACCTACAGAGATCTTCCCTTTATGGACTTTAATTACCGCTGCATTGACTTTCCGGAAATAATGGATAACTTCGCCTGCAAGCACTTTTTTCTCTTCTTTAGCGTTTTTACCGAACATTCCGAATAACATAATTATCCTCCTTGTTTGGCTATTAAGTGTTATCCATTAGGCCATAAATTAAGCCCTGTTTCTGGATCGGGCTCTCTTACGAGAGGAGAACCCTCGAGCTCTGTAATATAATACTCCGCGGCAAATATTTTTGAACCAGGCATCAGATGTCCGCCGTAACAGTTACCTTCATGGTCAGCCAAGGTTACATGTGCATGCACAAATATTTTATCTTCAAATACAGATATATTGCCCGTACAGGAACATATTTCAAGACATCTATTCATACTAACACAATCTATGTATTTCTGAACATCTTGTTTGAAATAACCCATTTTAGCGGAGGATACTGCCCCAATAACAGAAAATACACCTTTGGAGATATTGTTCTTCTCACAAAAGGTTGAAAGAGACGACAGAAGATCTTCCCCTTTATTAAAACGTCCAATAAATACTCTTCCTTTTGATGTCTGCATGATAGTAACTCCTCTTATTCGCTATACCGAGATATAGTCTTCTTTAACCCGTTTTAAGCTGTTAACAATATTCGTTCTGACATTAGTTCCGGGCACTCTTTCTCCTATATTTTTTATAAGCTCTTTGATGTATTGACGTTCCGCTATTTTCCCGAACGGACATTGGTTTTTCTGACTGAGGAATTCCTGTTCTTGGGCAAATTTTATTATCATAGCTTCTTCTACATAGCATAAAGGCCTGATTAAGGCAAGTTTACCATTAAAAAGTTCCTGATGTGGGTTCATCCCTGATATTTCTCCCCGATACAGAAGGTTCATCAATATTGTTTCGGCAATATCATCTTTATGGTGACCTAATACTATCTTCCTACAGCCAAGTTCCTCGGCTGTTTCAAAAAGTATTTTTCGCCGGTTCCATGAACACCAGAAACATGAAGTGTGTCCGTTTTCATCCAGAACTTTTGTTTTCTTGAAATAGTATTCAGTATCCGTCTGCTCAAAAACATGCGTAAGCCGTTCCTTTACCAGCTCGTCTCCGCAACGCATATCAGTTATTACATGAATGGCCTTTATGTCAAACTCGATCGGAGCCCATTTCTGTATTTGCTTAAGAAAGTAAAGCGCTGTAAGACTGTCTTTCCCTCCCGATACAGCTACTAAAAGACTGTCTCCATCCTTGATCAGATTATGATCATTAATAGCTTTCCCGATCTTCGAATTTATCTTTGTTCCAAGTTTTGTAATTTTCCTCATCGAACTACCCCTTATATTATTGAACTTTCTTCATTACAAAAAATGCATTTTTTCATTTTATGTTCCTCATTTTGAAATATTCTAATAGCGTATAGGCTTAACAGATATTGCCACATCTGGCCTAATCGGGCATTTATTCTGGCATATCCCGCATCCTATGCACATACTCTTATCCACTACAGGACGCCCAATTATTTTGCCTCCTACATTAACAATGTCTGTTTTAATTGCCTTATTTGGTATGGGACAATGCTCTTCACATACCAAACATTCCTCATTATGAGCCCAGGCGATACATTTTTCCTTATTTACAGCAGCAATACCAAGTTTAGTCACCTTTTTCTCTACAAGTGGGAGCTTCTTCAATGCGCCAGAGGGACATACCTGTCCGCACAAGGTGCAATTATACTCACAATACCCTATCTTGAATACCATTTTAGGTGTCCAGATACCTTCCGGACCCGCTTCCAGCATTGCGGGTTGCACTACATTTGTAGGACATACTTTCATACACATTCCGCAACGTACACATCTATCGGTAAATTCATTTTCATCAAGAGCGCCGGGAGGTCTTATTACCGCATTTTGCGGTAATTTTATATTCTTTTTCCTAAATGCGGTAAGCGTAAAAAAGGACAAGATAAGAAAAAAGAATTCTTTACGGGACAGTCCTTTAGATCTTGTCGGGTTTGCAGCCTCTATATGGTCCTTTTTGGCCTGCCTAACAAATGGATATCTAAACTCGAATTTTGTATACTGTCCCTGGCAGGTGTAAAGACAATCCATGCAAAGTATACATTCACTTTTAGTGTAACTGTTTCCCGAATTGTGTATAGCCGCCATGCGGCAGACAGAGCCGCACTTTTCACATTCAATGTAGCCCGTTGTTTTTCTGGCAAGCAATGATCGTTTCGCAATAAGTCCGTACATAGCTCCTAAAGGACATATTGCTTTGCACCATATCCGGGATATGAAAAATGAGCTTAAAATTATGGTTACGAAAAAAAACACGATCATACCGGTATTATCGAAAAAATGTACATTTATGCCCAAGACAGAAGATCTTAAGGTCCTGTAAATATCATAGACCTTGCCGTACATGCCTAGGCCGCGTATCATAAAAATAAACAATTCATTGAACAAAAGTGTAGCTGTCGGCATAAAACTAAGTGAAATGAACCTGGCAGTTAGAACTACCGGGTCCAGTATCCAGGCTATCTGTATGCCCAGAATAGCGACTACAAAAGATATAAAGAGGCCTACGTATTTAATTTTTCGTATTATTTTGCTGAACTTTTCCTGAAAGATGATCTTTTTCTTTTTGAAAGAGGATGTAATATCCATTAATGTCCCTAAAGGGCATATCCATCCGCAAAAAAATCTGCCGAAAATAAAAGTTAAAAGCAGCATTACCGAAGCAACCGCTATTCCCGGGAGAAGAACCCTTTCCGCAATGGAGGTAAGCAGCATTATGTGAGGATCAGACACAAAAAACACATTTGTAGGGATCATACCTGTCAGTGGATATGTTGTGGACCATAAGACATATACGAACATGAAAAGAAAAAACGTTTGAACTATACGTTTTATCATAACCATTTTTTTATCACGAAAAATATTCATCTTATACTTTTCTATTTTTTATTGGTATGATGCCGATATCGATGTTGCCGCCTGAGAATCCGAATAACGTTTATCACTGCACGGTCAAGATCTACATGATCGGTAAGGTCAACGGGTCTTCTCCCACGGTAAATATGCATAAAACCGTGGTACCGCTTCTAATATACAGGTAGTTCCTTGATCGCGGCTACGCCATCTTCTATAGCAGCTTTAGCGACTGCTAAAGACTCCCACTTCTTTATCCGAGGATCGAACGGTGTAGGAATAAGATAATCCGGACCGAACTCAAAATCTCTGCCATAGGCTTTTTTAACGCTATCCGGAACGTTTCCTTCGCGTGCCAGTTGGGCTAAAGCTTCGGCAGCAGCTATTTTCATGCCCATAGTTATCTTTGAGGCCCTAACATCTAAAGCGCCTCGAAAGATGAACGGAAAACCTAACACATTATTGACCTGATTAGGATAATCGGAACGACCGGTAGCCATTATATATTTGCGGTCTTTCATAGCACTTTTAACCTTTTCAGGACTGATTTCGGGATCCGGGTTTGCCATAGCGAATATAGCGGGATATTCCGCCATTGAGAGTATCATTTCTTGAGAGACGCAATCTGCCACGGATACACCTATAAACACATCGGCACCCTTCATAACATCACTCAAATCTCCTCCTGACCCGCTAACCGCGTGTCTCTTCTTGTATTTATTAATATCATCTCTTGATTCTGACACGACTCCTTTAGAATCACAAATAACACATTTAGTCACCCCGAACGCCTTTATCATATCAGCAATACGAAGTCCTGCTGCTCCGGCTCCGTTTATAACGACAGAGATGTTGCCGGGTTCTTTTTTAGACAGGAAACAATAATTTTTTAAAGCTGCCAGAGTAATGATAGCAGTGCCCCATTGATCATCGTGAAATACAGGAATATCCAACATATCGTCCAATATGTCCTCTATCTCAAAACAGGCCGGTGCTGCTATATCTTCGAGATTGATACCGCCATACATCCCGGCACAGCTTGCTACTATATCAATGAATTTGTTTATGTCAGTTTTTCCGTTCTCATCGGCCACATTATCTATAGGAAAAGGCCAGGCGTTTACCCCCGCAAAAGAACGAAAAAGTACGGCTTTCCCCTCCATAACCGGTATAGACGCACGTGCGCCTATATCTCCCAGCCCCAAGACTGCAGTCCCGTCAGTAACGACTGCTACAAGATTTCCTTTTGCCGTAAGAGAATATGCTTTTTCAATATCTTCCTGGATCTCTTCACATACTTTTGACACGCCAGGAGTATAAGCAATGCTCAAATCATGTTGATCTTCGAGTTTTTTCGTAAGATCAAGGCCGATCTTGCCTCCTAGATGATATTCAAGTATTTCTCCTTTTGATAAACTTCCCATAGACTGCTCCAATAGTTATCCACAATTGTAGCTGGGGTTTAAACCCCAGCTACAATTGTTTCTCGTTTTAATATTAATAGACTATAAAGTATTCTATTAGCCTACCCGTAGCTATGTCAAGCGGTTTTGCCCTAATTATGACATTTTTTGTTTCTGTAAGCACATGTGGGCCGCAAGGAACCCGCCCTGATATGATCGGTTATAGGAACACAGGTGAACGTTTGACCCGAAAGGGTCTTTTGAGGGCCAATCCTATTTGTATAATCCCGGCATATAAAAGTGCCGTTATCGCTACTCAAAAGTTGCATACAGGGATCGTCCAAAGATCCGCAGCATTCTCCGCATCTTGTGCACATATTCTCGAAGTCTTCTTCTTTGTTCTTAACATAACTTTCGTAATTTTCAGTGTCCATTATAAATTTTTACCAGAGATCCTTCCTGCCGGCAGGCAGGCGTTGCTTCGCTCCTCAGGATGAGCAGTCGTGGCGTTCAAAAAAGAAACTCCCCGACTGCTCATTTTTGAAAAAGATTACGAGCGCTATGTCCTATAAGGACGACTATATAGAAAATGAATGTCAAAAAAAGCACAAAAGCCAGGATTGACAATAAGATCGAACTTATTCCTATCAAAATGGGCCAGGTCAGCATTACCAGACCAAGGATAATTAGAGAAACTATCACAATTATGAGACCAATAAAAAAATTCTTTAATGTATCCATAGTGCCTCCTTTTTGAGATCAAGTAGTAAATGATGAACAGTGAATGGTTGTTTGACTGGAGCTGTGTATTAAAAGGTACAAGGGCGGCATAGACAATGGACCATTGTTTTTTTACCTTTACACATTCTATATTGCACAGACTTAATCATCAGTCTTCTCGCATCAGTCCTTCCCCGTCCATAGTCTATTGTCAATAGTCGATAGTCACTCTAGTCAGTTAATTTACTTAACACTTCTTGCTTACTTAACATTTAATTCTTAACACTTCACACTTATTTACTAACTAACCCATGGATCTCTTCTTCTGTCAGATCTGTCTTCCTCAAAAAACAAACTCCGATATCATAGGAGATGCCGGGTTCACCTTCGGATATCCGAACAACTCTCCCAAAAACACCGCCTTTATGAGTAATGAGCTCCTCTTCTATTTCCGAGCAAATGTTTACCATTTTCTCATCCAGTTCTACCCATATGATATCCGAAATGGCCGGTATAGAAGAATCTTTCATTGTCCTAAAAAGCAGTCCGGAGGCGGATACATTCCTCGCGGTTATATCCGTTTTTGATGTTAATTTTTCTCCTGTGAGTATTTTAAAGTTCAAAGGAGTTTCATGATCAACTCTAAGGAAATCTCTTTTTTCTCCAAAATTATTTTCCATAACACTCCTCCTGAATTTTTTAATTCTTTTTTTCTTCATAGAAACTGTCGACGATCTTGACTACTTCTTTGGGATCATCAGTCATTTGAAATATGTCCATATCTTTTTCTTCTATGGTTTTTTCCTTAAGGAAAGTGCCTTTTATCCATTCCATCATACCTTTCCAATAGTCTTTCCCTACCAGAATGACCGGCAAAGGATCTATCTTTTCGGTTTGAATAAGGGTGAGGGATTCAAAAAATTCATCCAGAGTCCCAAATCCTCCCGGAAAAACTATAAACGCTCTGCTGTATTTAACAAACATAAGTTTCCTGACAAAAAAGTATCTGAATTCAAGAGGTAGTGTCACATATTTATTCCCGTCTTGTACTTCAGGTATAATTATGTTAAGCCCTACGGATTCTCCGCCGGCATCACAAGCTCCCTTATTCGCGGCTTCCATTATTCCGCTACCCCCACCAGTTATAACCGAATATCCGGCCTTTGCCAAAAGACCCGTGGTCTTCTCAGCTAATGCGTAATATTTGTTGTCCGGCTTCAATTGTGCCGAGCCAAAAACACTCACAGCCTTTTGAAGGCCTCTAAGTGTTTCAAAACCATCAACGAATTCGCTCATGATTCTAAATACGCGCCACGGTTCGTCTACCGGTAGATCATAAATTTCATTTTTCTTTTTCAAATAATCCTCCTATTAGTTGCGCTATAAACATCGCCCGTAATCTTCTTAAAGTTTATTCCTCATGTACTCAACACCATTTTTAAATATCTCTAAACCGATACCCAATTCCTTATCGCTCTTTTTCCTTCTTCTCCAATTCGGATGCTGCAAATACGAAACATGTCTTTCAGGATGAGGCATCATACCTAGTATACGTCCTGTATGGTCACAAATGCCAGCAATATGATCAACTGAACCGTTTGGATTAAATCCCTTCTCTTCATCTTTCCCGAGACGATCTGTATACCTGAAAACTATTTGCTTATTATCATTGAGAAATTTTAAGACTTTTTTATTTTTAGGTATAAACTTACCTTCAGCATGTGCTATTGGAAGATATACCACTTCGGGTAATGTTTTTGTCCAACAGCATTTACTTTCTAATGATTTTTTGAGATATACCCATTTATCAATAAACTTTCCCGAATCATTAAGACTTAAGGTGGATTCTACATCAATTGACTTTTTATTTTCGATATTAGGCAAAAATCCCATCTTCACCAGTACCTGAAACCCGTTACATATCCCAATCACAAGTTTTCCTTTAGAGATAAAACGTGTTAACGGCTGCTTTAAATTGAACTTTAGTTCATTTGCCAATATTTTTCCACTTGCTATATCGTCCCCATACGTGAATCCTCCAGGTATGGCAAGAATATGATACTTATCAAGCATACTCTTATTTCTTATCAAAGTATTGATATGAACAAGATCTGCTCCAGATCCTGAAATCTCGAAAGCGTGCGCGGTTTCTTTATCGCAATTGGTCCCGCCAGTTCTGAGTATTAGTGTTCTAACTTTCTTCATGCATAAGCCTTTTAAATGGTTTTTTCCAATTCTTTTTGAGAATATTTATGTGTATACGTATAATACTCTTTCCGTTTAGTCCTGTGATACATAATTCTTTACCTTTAACAACTTCTCCCAAGAGACCCTTAGGCAAGCCTTTCATCTCTTTTTCAAATATTTTACTTTTTTCTGCGGGCACCTCAACAATAAAACGAGAGTTTGATTCAGAAAAGAGTAAAACATCATCTCTTTTTATCATTGGCTCTTTTGGTACGTTTTTAAGTGTTACTTTCGCACCAAATCCGCCAGAAAAAAGCATTTCAGATAAACATGTTCCAAGTCCACCTTCAGAACAGTCATGCGCAGAGGTAATTAAACCTTTTTGAATACAAGAAGCAACTTTCTTCATTAGTTTCAATGATTTTTCAGGATTCACCTTAGGTACGGCTCCTCCATTTTTACCTTTTACAGTAAAATATTGTGAAGCTCCAAGTTCTTGAAAAGTTTTTCCTAGGATATATAATTTACTTCCAGGTGTTTTAACGTCTGAAGTAATAGTTTTTCTGACGTTCTTAACAACTCCAATAGCTGAAATTAAAAGTGTTGGAGGTATAGAAACTGTACCTTTTCCTGTATTAAACTCATTGTTAAGACTATCTTTTCCGGAAATAAAAGGCGTTCCATAAACTTTTGCCATGTCATAACAAGCCTGGGAGGCTCTAACCAATCCTCCAAGCTGATCTGGTTTATCGGTATTACCCCAACAAAAATTATCTAAAAGAGCAACTTTACTTACATCTCCACCAACAGCTACTATTTGACGAAGCGCCTCATCTATTGCACTAGCTGCCATCCAATAAGGATCTATATCTCCATATCCCGGAGAAATACCATTAGATAGAACAATTCCTTTACTTCCATTAAGTATAGGCCTTGTTACAGAGGCATCAGCAGGTCCATCATTATCTTCACCTATCAAAGGCTTTAAAACGCTGCCTCCTTGCACTTCATGATCATATTGACGTATTATCCATTCTTTACTGCAAACGTTCCATGTAGAAAGCACTTTAACAAGATCATTCGCAAGATTTTTATTCTTTACAGGCAAGGCTTTCTTATCCTGTTTTTTAGGTTTCCAAACAGCTTTCCTTGTTATCTTCGGTAAACCACCGTGAATAAAGGACATATCAAGGTCAGAACAAATGTTCCCCTTATAATAAAGCCTAAGTTTCTTTGTATTGGTAAATGTACCTATAACTGTAGCTTCAACATCTTCACTATCAAAAATTTTCATTAATTTTCTGAGTTTCTTAGGCTTAACAGCAAGTACCATTCTTTCCTGAGCTTCCGATATCCATATTTCCCAAGGTGTTAGACCCTTATATTTAAGTGGAGCTTTATCTAAATCTACATCAGCACCGGTTTCTTCACCCATCTCACCTACGGCGCTAGACAATCCTCCAGCACCACAATCGGTTATCGAATCATAAAGACCAAGATCTCTGGCGACTAGTAAAGTATCAAGTACTTTCTTTTCTGTTATTGGGTTTCCTATCTGAACCGCAGTTGAAGAAACTGTTTCAGAATCCTTTGTTAGCTCCGCAGAGGAAAAAGTTGCTCCATGAATACCATCACGACCTGTACGTCCACCAACTACAACAATAAGATCTCCGGGTGAAACTTTCTTGAAAGAAAATTTTGCGGGTAATATACCTACATTCCCACAAAAAACTAGAGGGTTACCAATATACCTTTCATCAAAACAGACGGCACCGTTAACCGTTGGTATCCCCATCTTGTTCCCATAATCCCTAACCCCGCTTACAACACCTTTTAATACTCTTTTTGGATGAAGTGCACCTTTTGGGACTTCTGAGACTTTCATATCAGGATGTCCGAAACAAAAAATATCTGTATTGATTATTGGTTTAGCTCCAAGCCCAGTTCCCATAGGATCTCGTATAACGCCTCCTATACCAGTTTCAGCGCCACCATAGGGTTCGAGTGCAGAGGGATGATTATGTGTCTCCACCTTAAAACAAATATTGTTTTTAGCATCAAACTTTATTATGCCTGCATTATCTTTGAATACCGAAACGCACCAGTCTTTCTTAAGGTCTTTCGTTACCTTCATCACGGTTTCTTTCAAAAGATTCCGGTATAACTTTTTGTTATAACTTATAGATCCCATCATAGTCTTATGCTTACAATGTTCACTCCAAGTTTGTGCTATTGTTTCGAGCTCGCAATCTGTAGGATTTCTTTTAAGCTTGCGGAAATATTTTTGTATACCCTTCATCTCTGTCAGATTCAAGTAAAGCTGTCCTTCTTTACTTATTTTAGCGAGTTTGCGCTCTGTAGCATTTGCAAGATCAACTTCAACACGTTTAAAACTGTAAGATGAAAGATGTTTCTCTTTTTCGTTAGGATCAGTAACATGTTGCACGATTTTGTTATAAAGGAGTTTATCCGTAATATTTTTTATCTGTAAAGAGGTAAGGTTTCCGGAAATAACGTATTTTTTAGATGTCGCTCCCTTTTCTATGCTTTTTATCCCCATATCCCTAGCTGCCTTCATGGCACTTTCGGAAACCGGGTCCATTACCCCCGGATTATACGCTATCTCTATAACATGCACGTTTTTAGATCTTGCATGAGAAAACCCGCCCGATGTATTCGATTCCTGAGAAACTTTATCAGTAAGGACCTCTTTAGCCATCAAAGTAAGCTCTTTCTTAGAAAAATCGCCTTCGAGAGTGTATACTTGTACGTACTCAATTTCTTTGATATTTTTTATATTGATATCACGGATATCTGTTTTAAGATTCTCCGCAACAGCATCATATATGCCTTTTTTATCTCTAACCTCTATCCTCGC
Organism: Candidatus Aadella gelida; assembly: GCA_030765205.1. GTDB lineage: Bacteria > Omnitrophota > Gorgyraeia > Tantalellales > Tantalellaceae > Aadella > Aadella gelida. The sequence continues at coordinate 16,995 of JAVCDB010000041.1, forward strand.
GTATTTCATATTTTCCCTTGGTTCGCGTTTGTGTGTCTTTGGTTTTTAGTAACATCAAGTGCTTTTGTCTCTGATCGATATAAAATTCGGTCTTTCTGCCGTCTTATGTAAAAAATGGTATCAAGTTATAAGTTCATCTACTTAAAACACTTGCTGCAAAGAACCTTTTAATTGCATCTGCTACGTTCTTTTTTACGTGGTATTCAGCATAATGTGGAGGCTTTTCCTCAAGCTTCCTTCTTCATTCTATTTCTTTGTCGTATATCTCCCTAGATAATCAGCAGTATCAAAACAAGGTGGCTGTCCCGTCCTCTGCATCAGCTTTGTCACCAAGCACGACATCCCGAGTGAGCGACCGAGGCGCCGAGGACGCCTGCCTGCCGGCAGGCAGGCAATGTCCGAGGTGTGTCGAAACCTCCGTGTTTCGACTTTCATTAAACCCGGAATGCTTACACGTTTGGGTGACAGTTTATAAGGATCTTAGGGACAGTTATTTGGCAATATGTATTTGCTCGTCCCTACTTTGTATCTTATTCCCACTCTATAGTGCTGGGAGGTTTTGAACTTATATCAAAAACAACTCGGTTAACCCCCTCAACTTGATTAATTATGCGATTCGACATCTCTTCAAGCACAGGATACGGTATTTTTGCCCAATCCGCTGTCATTCCATCTACGCTTGTTACTGCACGTATTGCGATAGTGTTTTCATACGTACGGTCATCTCCCATAACGCCTACACTTTTTACCGGTAGAAAAACTCCGAAAATCTGCCATGTTTTATAATAAATATTTTTTTCTTTAGCTATGTCAATTATTATCCAGTCCGCTTTTTTTAGTATATCGAGCCTAGCTTCTGTAACCTCTCCCAGTATACGTACTGCAAGCCCAGGTCCCGGGAAAGGTTGTCTCTCAGTAAGACTCTTGGGTAGACCAAGCTCTGATCCAACTTTTCTGACCTCATCTTTAAAGAGGTCCCTAAGAGGTTCAACCAATTTTAGACCCATCTTTTTCGGAAGTCCTCCGACATTATGATGAGATTTTATTGTTTTGCTGGGTCCTCCAAAAAAGGATTGAGACTCTATTACGTCAGGATAAAGGGTTCCCTGCGCCAAAAATTCCACACCTTTAATTTTTTTAGCTTCTTCTTCAAATACTTTTATAAAAGTTCTTCCTATTATTTTTCTTTTCTTTTCAGGATCGTCTACACCTTTTAAAGCTTTTATGAATCTTTTCCTGGCATCAATGACAATAAGATCAAGTTTAATATTCTTTCGGAAAAGCTTTTCAACTCTGTCCCTTTCGCCTTTTCTGAGAACTCCGTTATCAACAAAGATGCAGTGCAGCTTCTTTCCCAAAGCTTTATGCAAAAGAATTGCGCTTACTGTAGAGTCAACTCCTCCTGAAAGACCTAGAATAACATCCTTTTTACCTACCCGCTCCTTAATATCATTAACCTTCTTCTCTATGAAAGATTTCATTGTCCATGTTCTCTTACATCCACAAACTCCAAAAAGGAAATTTTTAAGGATTTTGTTACCTTCTGCGGTATGCACAACTTCAGGATGAAACTGAACGCCACATATTGTTCTCACAGGATCAAAAAACGCAGCGCATGACGTATTCTCACTAGACGCAATTGTTTTAAACCCTGATGGTAACTTAACCACTTTATCGCGATGACTCATCCATGTAACACTTTTTGGTGAGATACCCTTAAATAAAGGATTCTGCCGGCGAAACTTAACGCTAGCCTTGCCATATTCCCGACGTCCGCTTTTTGCTATCTTGCCTCCGGCAACTTTACCTAAAATCTGCATTCCGTAACAGATGCCAAGTACAGGAATACCTAGATCAAGAACAGCCTTATCAAATGAAGGTGCTCCTTTATCATATACGCTTGACGGACCACCAGAAAAGATTATTCCTGCCGGATTTATTTTTTTTATCTTTTTCAGGGATACTGACGGGGATTCAATTGTAGAATGAACCCTGTTCTCTCGTATACGCCTAGCGATAAGCTGAACATATTGGGAGCCGAAATCAATAACCAAGATTCCCTCAGGAGAAGCTATATTTTTCATGAAAATACCTCAATTTGGTTTGCGTTTGTATGATTTGTTGTGCATCGTAACATCAAGTGCTTTGGTCTCTGATAGATATAAAATTCGTCTTTTCTGCCGTTTTGCTTAAAAAATGGTGTCAAGTTATTGGTTCATCTACTTAAAACACTTGCAGCAAAGAACCTTTTAATTGCATCTGTTGTGTTCTTTTTTACGTGGTGTTCAGTAGAATTCGGAGGACTTTCCTCTCCTCTCTGACTATTAAAATATTCTCCGGCCTGTCCCGCCTCCTGCCTCAGGTCACTATCACCCTCTATTTACCCACGTAGCCCTTCCATTTCGTCTCAAGTTTCGGATTATCAATCCACTCTAAAAGATAAGCGGTTATTTCCTCGCCAGTGGCACCGGTATCTCTGCCTGTCATGACAAGTTTTTTCTCGAATTGGCCGCATATCTCAAGTGCCATATCCAATTTGTCAGCTCTCTCAGAAAATCCTACATGACGGAGCAGCATTGCCGCAGCGCGTATCATTGATGCTGGATCCGCATAGATATCACGTCCTTCATCTACCATTCTCGGAGCGCTACCATGTATAGCCTCGAACATAGCCCACTTTTTGCCTATATTCGCGCTTCCTGCTGTTCCGACACCACCTTGAAGTTGCGCGGCTTCATCTGTAAGAATGTCACCGTATAGATTTGGAAGAACCATAACTCCAAAATCTTTTCTTCGCGCCGGATCTATAAGTTTTGCCGTCATTATGTCGATGTACCATTCATCCCGCTCTATTCCATATTTCTTGTATTCTTCCGCTATCCTTTTAGATACGCGAGAAAACCTACCATCGGTAGTTTTTACAACATTTGCTTTTGTAACTACTGTCACTTTTTTCTTGCCGTTCTTTTTAGCATACTCAAATGCCATGCGAATTATTCTTTCTGCGCCCTGCTCTGTTATTACTTTAAAATCTATACTGAGGTCTTCGGTAACATCAACGCCGCGTGATCCTAAAACATAGGCTCCTTCAGTATTTTCCCTAAAAAAGCACCAATCTATTCCTTCTTGAGGTATTTTGACCGGACGCACATTCGCAAAAAGATCAAGTTCTCTGCGCATTGCAACATTAGCGCTTTCAATATTAGGCCATTTATCTCCCGCTTGAGGTGTTGTTGTCGGACCCTTAAGAATAACATGACATTTTTTCAGTTCTGAAAGAACATCGTCCGGAATGGCTTTTTTTGTTTTCACCCTATTCTCTATCGTAAGTCCGGAAATATCTCGAACCTCTACTAAACCGTTCTTTTTTTCGTCTTTAAGCATATATTCGAGTACACGTTGTGCATGTTTAGAGATGACCTTCCCTATGCCGTCGCCCCAACAAACACCGATTATCATAGGCTTAAGAGAACTGTAATCGATCCATGCATTCTCTTTTTTCATAATCTCTATGCGGTCGAGCTGCTCTTTTAAAAGCACACCGAAGTGATCTTTAGCTTTTTCTATATCCTTGGTCATATTCACTGTATCTTATCCTCCCGTTTAACAGAAAACTTTTCTGCTGCTTCCATGAACCCTGTAAACAGCGGATGCGGACGATCCGGTTTCGATTTGAATTCCGGATGGAACTGTACCGCGACAAACCATGGATGGTCCTTTATTTCCACTATTTCAACCAAGCTTCCTTTTGGATGTATTCCGCTGAGATCCATTCCTTTATTTTTGAACAATGCCTTGTATTCACCATTGAATTCGTACCGGTGACGATGGCG
>JAVCDB010000108.1 GCA_030765205.1 Candidatus Aadella gelida
ACGTTGCTAAAAGTGTAGAAGACCCCATCCTCACAAGTGAAGTTAATGTTAATGGGTCACTCAATGTGCTCAAATATTCACAGGAAGCCGGAATTAAACGCGTAGTAAATGCTTCTACTAGTTCAGTCTATGGAGATTGCAAAATATACCCTCAAAGCGAAGATCTTGAACCCAATCCGGTATCTCCTTATGCTATAAGCAAATTAGCGGTTGAATATTACTGCAGATTTTTTTCTGAAGAGTTAGGATTGGACACAATATCTTTGAGGTATTTCAACGTGTTTGGTCCCAATCAGAATATAGAATCCAAATACTCCTTTGTTATACCGGCATTTACGTCCAAATTGTTAAAAAATGAACCTTGTGTTATAGAAGGGGACGGGAAACAATCCAGGGACTTTGTTTATGTGAAAGATGTTGTGAGAGCAAATATAGCTGCTTGTAAATTGAAAAAATCAAAGGGAGAAATTGTAAATATAGGGTCCGGCAGGGATTCCTCGATATTTGGCATTGCGGAAAATATTAAAACGATAATGGGTAAGGATATTGATTGTAAGTTTAATGTGAGGCGTCCCGGAGATGTCGACAGGACAGTTGCAGATATATCACGAATGAATGATATGCTTGGTTTAAAACCAAGCGTCAGTCTGGAAGAAGGACTTAAAAAAGCGGTTAATTGGTTTATTGAAAGTTATGGAAGATAAAAAAACTTATATACTAGGCATTTCTGCGTTCTATCATGATGCGGCGGCAGCTCTGATCTGTGATGGAGAGATTATCGCAGCGGCACAGGAAGAAAGATTCACGCGTATTAAGCATGATTCGTCTTTTCCGGTCAATGCTGCTAGATATTGTTTGAAAGAAGCCGATATAACCATAGATGAAGTGACAGTTCTTTCGTATCACGGGAAACCTTTGTTAGACGCCATAAAATTAACTTGGGAGGTGTTGAAACGAGGGAAAGGCCTGAGGTCAGTTTTATCTAAGTGTAGAAGGAAGAAGCTATTTTTGAGAGGTATTATCAGAAATGAGTTAAAGTATAAAAACGAAATAATGTTTTATGATAGACATAATGCGTTTGCCGCAAGTGCCTTTTATCCATCTCCTTTTGAAAAAGCCGCTGTGTTAATAACTGATGGCATGGAAGGGAGTATCCCATGCAGTTTAAACCAGGGTGAAGGAAATACAATTAAAGAATGTTGGAGTAGTGCTTTCCCAGATTCGTTAGGATTTTTGTATTCAGCTTTTACATATTACTGTGGTTTTAGGATGAACGAGGATGAATACAAATTAATGGGGCTGGCAGCCTACGGTGACCCTGTATACGTGGACAAAATTTTAAAAGAAATTGTAAGTCTACAAGAAAACGGATCTTTCAAGCTAAATAGCAAATATTTTGACTTTTTCGGAAAAACACCGATCATAAAAGAATCTTTTAAGAAGTTGTTCAATATTCCCGCAAGAGATGAAGGGGCTAATATAGAAAAAGAGCACATGGATCTGGCCAGATCCATACAGGTCGTTATTGAAGAGATCATAATGAAAATGGTTAAACGTTTACATAATATAACAAAAAGTGACAATCTTTGTTTGTCAGGACAGATAGCTCTTAATTGTGTTGCTAATGGGAAAATTGTAAAAGAAGGACCTTTTAAGAATGTATGGATACAGCCGGCATCAAATAATGCAGGGGGCGCTATCGGTTCCGCTTTAATTGTTTGGTATAAATACTTGAATAAAAAAAGAAAACCGCATAGAAATGACAGCCGGAAAAATATTTTTCTCGGTCCGTCTTTTTCTGATGACCAGATAAAAGAGTATTTGGACAAGAACGAGATACCTTACAAAAAACTAGAGCATAAAGAGTTGATAAGTACAGTTTCTCGATTATTGGCAGAAGATAATGTGGTGGGATGGTTTCAGGGTCGTATGGAGTTTGGTCCGAGAGCATTGGGAGCAAGAAGTATTTTAGCAAACCCTAGATCTGATAAGATGAAAAACATTCTTAACAGTGAAGTAAAATTCAGAGAACCTTTTAGGCCTTTCGCTCCGAGTATTCTGTGGGAAGAGGCGGATAAGTATTTTGATATGAAATGTGAAAGTCCCTATATGATGGCAGTTTTTAATGTGAAGGATGATAAACTAAAAAAGAAAATAAAAAATAAAAAAGAATTTGCGTTTGAAGGAAAAGAAATGGAGTTCTCGGAAATACCGGCAGTAATACATGTGGATCATTCCGCAAGAGTGCAAACAGTAAGAAGGGACGACAATCCTATTTTTCATGAGCTGCTCTTGGATTTTTACCATAATTATGATTGTCCGGTAATCGTTAATACTTCATTTAATGTGAAGGGTGAGCCGATAGTGTGTACGCCTGAGGACGCGTATAAGTGTTTTGCGAAGACAAACATTGATCATTTAGTTCTAGGATCTTTTCTTATTGAAAAGAAAATAATAAGAAAGAAAATTGAAAAGAATAAGATCAAGTTAGTGGATAAAGGAGTGAAATGCGTATATTGTTAACAGGAGGAGCAGGTTTTTTGGGCTCTCATTTATCAGAAAAGTTGCTGGCATTAGGGTATAGCGTTATATGTATGGATAATTTGATCACCGGTAATGTTGATAACATAAGACATCTTAAAAATAATACTGATTTTGAATTTGTGGAACATGATGTATGCGAGAAGATAGATGTAGAAGCAAAAATAGATTATGTTCTTCATTTTGCTTCTTTAGCAAGCCCCGTTGACTATCTTAAATATCCCATAAAGACGCTTAAAGTGGGTTCCCTGGGGACTCATAATGCTCTTGGTGTGGCAAAAAAACACAAGGCCAAGTTTCTTTTAGCATCCACGTCGGAAGTTTATGGTGATCCGCTAGTTAATCCCCAGCCTGAAACATATTGGGGTAATGTAAATCCAGTTGGACCACGAGGATGTTATGACGAATCTAAACGTTTTGCCGAAGCAATTACATTGGAATATCATAGAAGTCATGGTATTGACGCTAAAATAGTCAGGATCTTTAACACTTATGGTGAACGTATGCGTCAGCGTGACGGGAGAGTTGTCCCAAACTTTATAGATCAAGCGCTTAAGAACGAACCGTTGACGGTTTATGGTGATGGGTCTCAGACAAGAAGCTTTTGTTATGTGTCGGATCTGGTAGAGGGGATACTGAAATTGATGATGTCTGATATCAATGAGCCGGTTAATATCGGTAATCCCGAAGAGATGAGTATATTGGGTTTTGCGGAAAAAATAAAAGGTCTCATGGGATGTAAAAGTGATATTGTTTTCAAAGAACTCCCGGAAAATGATCCAAAGGTAAGGCGGCCCGACATCTCAAAAGCAAAAGAAATGCTGGGATGGGAACCGAAGA
>JAVCDB010000075.1 GCA_030765205.1 Candidatus Aadella gelida
TCCGCCATAGTTTTGCCGGGAGTTCAATAAACAAAAGGACTTCTGGCAATTTTTTTGTAACCCCTATAAAACACTAGTACATACAACATCACTTATCCCCACTTTACATCAGACAGCATCACTCCTGAAATGTAAATATCCGTGCAAAAACGTGAACAAAACGTGAACTTTTTAAACAAAGAATCAAAATAGAACTAGATTTATGATTTTCCTTGGGGCTTAACATCTCGAGTGCTATAATGTAACAAAATGTAATAGGAGCGAAATGCCTAAAATCAAACCCAAAATTGAACAATTCCTTACAGCCGAAGAAGTCTCAAAAGCGTTTAAATTACATCCATATACCGTTAGACGTCTTTGCAGAGAAAAGAAGATTCCGTGCTTTAAGTTTGGTGGGCAGTGGAGATTTAAAAGGCAAGAGATTTTTAAATGGGCAAAAGAAGGATCTAAATGAATTCAAGCAAGATAAACTTATCCCAACTTGAGCAGTATTTATCCAAAGCGGCTTGGATATTAAAGGGTCCGGTTGATGCCGCAGATTTCAAAGTATATATATTCCCGCTTCTATTTTTTAAACGTATTTCTGATGTATATGATGAAGAGTATAGGCAGGCATTAGAAGAATCCGGTGGCGATGTAGAATACGCTAGCCTCCCAGAATTTCATCGATTCATTATCCCAGAGGGCTGTCATTGGAATGATGTGCGGGAAATAACAACAAATGTGGGACAGGCACTTCAGTTTGCCTTTCGTGAAATAGAGAAAGCCAACCAGAAATTCCTATATGGTATTTTTGGTGATGCCCAATGGACAAATAAAGAACGCCTTTCAGACGAACTTCTCATCAATCTCATAGAACATTTTTCTCAATACAATCTTTCTAACACAAAAGTCGAGCCGGATATATTGGGGCACGCGTATGAATATCTTATTAAGCACTTTGCTGACCTAACCAATAAAAAAGCAGGGGAGTTTTATACTCCGCGTTCAGTAGTCAACTTGATGGGCAAAATAATTGATGCTAAACCCGGGGAATCAATATACGATCCAGCCTGTGGTACTGGAGGCATGCTGCTGGAATGCATTAATCATCTCCAAGAAAATAATCAGGATTATAGGACACTCAAAGTGTTTGGGCAGGAAAGAAACCTTACAACCTCCACTATAGCTCGAATGAATATGTTTTTGCATGGAGTTGAAGATTTTACAATTGTGCGCGATGACACGCTTAGAAACCCGGCATTCTTCAGTGGAGACAATCTTGCTACTTTTGATTGCATTATAGCTAATCCACCTTTTTCACTTAAAAAATGGGGGGCTAAAGAGTGGGAGAAAGACCCATATGGACGAAATATTGCCGGTGTACCGTCTGATAACAATGCTGATTTAGCTTGGGTTCAGCACATGGTTAAATCTATGGAATATCCGAATGGGCGTGTTGCTGTTGTGCTTCCCCCGGGAGCACTATTTCGCAAAGGCAAAGAAGGTAAGATTCGTAAACAGTTACTCAAGATGGATATTGTTGAGGCCGTAATTGGGCTAGGTTCTAATATATTTTATGGCACACAATTAGCTGCATGTATTTTAGTACTTCGCGCACTTAAAAAAGGCGACAACAAGGGTAAAGTGCTTTTTATTGATGCTTCAGATCAAGTGCGCATAGGCAGGGCTCAAAGTTTTCTAGAGAAAGAAAACATTGATCGTATTTACAAATGGTATAGAGATTATAAAGACGTTCAGGATTATGCTAAAGTAACAACATTAGAACAAATACTGGAAAACGATTGCGATTTAAATATTCCTTTTTATGTGGAAAAGAAAATAGAAGACAACCTACCCAGTGTTAATGAGGCTTTGGAAATCTTAAAAGAGGCGTTTGTGGATGTTGTTAAGACGGACAATAAAATGAGGGATGAGCTCAAGGAGTTTGGATTGTTGAAATGATTACTCAACAGAAATTAGAAAAATATTTATGGGATGCTGCCACACTCTTGAGAGGGCTAATTGATGCGGGAGATTATAAGCAGTACATTTTTCCACTTCTATTTTTTAAGCGTATTTGCGATGTTTATGACGAAGAATATGAAACAGCTCTCAAAGAGTCAAGAGGCGATCTTAAATATGCTGCTTTTGCAGAGAACCATCGGTTTCAAATTCCTAAGAGTGCGCATTGGGAACATGTGCGTGAAAACACAAAAAATATGGGGGAAGCGATACAGAAAGCTATGCGTCAAATTGAAAAGGCGAATCCAGATACAGTTTTTGGTATTTTCGGTGATGCACAGTGGACCAATAAGGATCGTTTAAGTGATGAAAGCCTTATTAACTTAATAGAGCACTTTTCATCGCAGGTATTGTCTCTCACAAATGTGCCTAATGATGAGCTTGGTCAAGCATATGAGTTTCTTATAAAGAAATTTGCAGATGATTCAGGCCATACAGCTGCAGAGTTTTACACTAACCGTACAGTTGTTCAACTAATGACTCTCTTGATGGACCCGAGACCAGGTGAATCGATATATGATCCAACCTGTGGTTCGGGAGGGATGCTTTTGTCGTGTGTAAATAAGCTCAAGGAAGATGTGCAAGAATATCGTTCGTTAAAACTTTATGGCCAAGAGCTTAATCTTATGACATCAGCTATTGCAAGAATGAATATGTTTTTGCATGGTATTGAGGATTTTAAAATAGTACGAGGGGATACATTAAAGCATCCGGCGTTTCTTGAGAAAGATAAACTGAGAAAATTTAACGTCATTCTTGCAAACCCGCCATATTCGATGAAAAGATGGAATAGAGCCGAGTTTGCAAAAGATCCCTATGGGAGAAACATTTATGGAACTCCATCTCAAGGGTGTGCAGATTATGCTTTTCAGCAACACATTATTGAAAGTCTAGACGAAAAAAATGGACGTTGTGCGATCCTTTGGCCTCATGGAATTTTATTCCGTGACGCAGAAGAAAATATGCGTAAAAAAATGATTGAGTCAGATGTAGTCGAGGCCGTAGTTGGCCTAGGCCCAAATTTATTTTACAATTCACCAATGGAAGCATGTATTCTAATTTGCAATAAAGGGAAGGTACAAACAAGGAAGGGTAGAATTTTATTTATCAACGCTGCTGACAAAGTCAAAAGAGATAGTGCGTATAGTTATTTAACAGATAGACATATTGAGGAAATTCATAAAGCATTTTCAAACTACAAAAATGTTGAATGTTTCACGAAAATAGTTCAGATCGAAAAGATTCTTTCTAATAACGGTAATTTAAGTATACCACTATATTTAGCCAGTGAGGGTATAGCAAATAACAGTGAAAAAGTAGAATTAAAAGATTTGATCAATGTTTGGGACAAAAGTAGCAATATTTTAAAAAAAGGTTTCGAGGCATTTTTTGAGAGGGTTAAGGAATAACGTGCTTAAAATTAAAAAGACAAATTGGGAAAAACACGTGTTTAGTGATATAGCGGTTAATATTTCTGAACGTGTAGATCCTATGAATACTGATTTAGAAATCTATGTTGGGCTTGAGCACATTGATGGGGAAATGATTCATCTTAAACGATTGGGCAAAAAGAGCGATGTAAAAGGGACAAAATTAAGATGTTATCCGGGGGATGTCATTTTTGGCAGAAGGCGTGCCTATCTAAGAAAAGCAGCTCTTGTGGACTTTAATGGGTTTTGTTCTGCTCATTCTTTGGTTTTGAGGGCAAACCCTGATGTTATCCATCCAAGACTTTTTCCTTTCTTTTTACATTCCAATGTTTTCATGGACAGGGCTGTTAAAATATCTGTGGGGTCTTTATCCCCGACAATTAATTGGGGAACACTGAAGGAGCAACAGTTTCATTTACCGCCAAAAGAGAAACAAAGCCAATTAGCAGAATTTCTTTGGAGTTCAACTCAAGTAATTGATAAAACTTATGAATTGAGAAAGAAAAACGATATTTTTACCAATGTAGCTCTGAAATCTTTACTTTTAGGACAAGAAAGCAATGAAAAGGGTGAATTAAAGCATATTTCTAGGATAGGGGACATCCCTAAAGACTGGACAGTGGTTACAATGTCTTCGGTCTTTGATCGAATAGTTCAGAAAAATAAAAATCTGGAATCTGATAATGTTCTTACAATTTCAGCGCAACAGGGGTTAGTTAATCAAGAAGAGTACTTCACAAGAAAAATTGCAAGCAAAAATCTTAAGGGGTACTATCTTATATCAGAAGGAGAATTCGTCTATAACAAAAGCTATTCTGAGGGATTTCCAGCGGGAGTAATTAAATCTCTAGATAAATATAAAAAAGGGGTAGTTTCCCCATTGTATATTTGCTTTAAGCCTAAAGAATCCAGCGAACTGAATGTTTATTACAAACATTTATTCAACTTTGGGTTTTTGAATCAGCAGATATTATCGATTGCCAAGGAAGGAGCTAGGAATCATGGCTTGCTGAACGTTAGCGCCAATGATTTTTTTAATCTAAAAATTCCACTTCCTTGTGAGGGATTTATTTCAAGCGTGCTAGAAAAAATTGATAGCATCTTCTTGAATGGAAAAATAATTGATGAGTATTATAAAGCAAATAAAGAACTGAATAAAAGTTTGATAAACCAAATATTTGATTATGATGTTTAACAAGCAAAATACAATTGAAGAATATGTTATTTCTAAACTGTCCGCCAAAGGGGAATACATTCCAGCAGACCAGTTATCTAGAGATGAGAGAGATGTCTTTGTCGAGGGACTCTTAAAGAAGTCCCCAATGAGGATCAATCCCGAAATCAACTTGATGCCGGAGAGGGCAGATGAAGTGATTTATAAAAGAAAGGAAGATTAATGAGTTCAACACAAGACTGGTTAACATTATGTGCAGTAATAGTTGCTCTTTTTGGACCGTATATTTATGATTATTTTAAAAATAGGAATTTAGAATCTAAGCACGATAAAACATTAATCTGCGTTATTAATGATTTTATATCAGACCTCGAAAGGATTTTGAAAGTTCGGAATACGGGAAAAACTAAAGATTCTGATAAGGTGATTTTTGACGAAACATCACGAAGTGAAATGGCTGGATATATGAAAATATTCGAGACGTTGATACTTAATAACTATCAGTTGAGTAAGAATAGTCATTTGCGAGTTATATTTTTTTCTCATTTCCAGAAGAATATGCTTACGATATCCGAAAGGACAGTGGATAATCAAAACGGGCATTTGACTGTTGCAACGGTTAAAAAATTACTTACACATGCTGAGGAAGCTAAAAAAAAGGGTAAATCATGATTTTTAACGAACAAAATACAATTGAAGAATATGTAATTTCGAAGCTCTCCAGTAAATGGAAATACATAGCATCTGATCAATTAGGTAGGAACGAAAGCGATGTGCTTGTGGAGGGGCTGTTAAAGAAATCACTCATGCGCATAAACCCTGAAATAAGAATGATGCCGGAACGGGCAGATGAAGTGATTTACAAGTTGAGAGCAATTCTTATATCAGTACGCGAAGTCGGACTTGTTCGGGCAAACGAAGAATTCACTAAATGGCTTCAAGGTGACAAGACGATGCCATTTGGTGAAAATAATCAACATGTTCCAGTGCGGTTAATAGATATTGAAGATGCGGAGAACAATACGTATATAGTTACCAATCAATATAAAGTGACAAGAGGCTTAACAAAGATACCGGATATGGTTCTTTTGATTAACGGCATACCAGTTATTGTTGGTGAATTTAAGACGCCTGTTAGACCAGCGATATCATGGCTGGATGGAGCGGTGCAGATTCACGATGATTATGAAAATAGTATTCCAGAGCTTTTTGTGCCAAATATCTTTTCTTTTGCTACTGAAGGCAAAACATTCAGGTACGGGTCTATTCGTATGCCGCTCGAGATATGGGGGCCATGGAGGGATGAAACAAAGGAAAATAAGGCATTAGTGGAGCTGTTCGGGCTAAAGGAAGTCGAGATTGCGGTTGAATCTATGCTTGATCCGGAAGTAGTAATAGATATCCTTGAGCATTTCATTATTTTCGCTACAGATAAGAAAAATAGACGAATTAAAATCATTGCACGATATCAGCAATATGAAGGGACAAATCTGATTGTTGAACGAGTAAAAAAAGGCATCGTTAAGCAAGGGCTTATCTGGCATTTTCAAGGTTCAGGGAAATCACTTCTTATGGTCTTTACTGCACAGAAATTGCGTAGTGCGCCTGAACTTAAAAGTCCGACAGTGCTCATAATCGTTGATAGAATTGATCTGGACACACAGATCACCTCGACATTCAATGCCAGCGATGTGCCGAACATTGTAGCGACGGACAGCCGGGAAGAATTACAAAGGCTCTTAAAGCAGGATACCCGAAAAATCATTATTACGATGATGCATAAATTTGCTGAAGCAGATGGTGTTTTAAATGACAGGGATAATATTATTGCCCTTGTTGATGAAGCTCATAGGACTCAGGAAGGTGATTTAGGTAGGAAGTTACGAGACGCACTTCCGAGTGCGTTTTTCTTTGGGTTAACAGGTACTCCTATTAATAAACGTGATAGAAATACGTTTCGCGCCTTTAGCTCAGAGGAAGACTTAAGCGGGTATTTATCGCGCTATTCTTTTGAAGATTCTTTGAGGGATAAGGCTACGCTACCGCTTCATTTCGAACCACGTCTTTTGGATGTGCATGTGGACAAAGAAATCATTGATGCTGAGTTTAGTGCCATGACAGAAACATTATCGGAAGAACAGCGTACGCAGTTAGTAAAAAAGGCCGCGCAGATGTCCGCGTTTTTAAAATCACCGGAACGCGTGAGAAAAATCGTTGAGGATATTGTTCAACATTTTAACGATAAGGTTGACCCTCAAGGACTTAAGGCGCAGATTGTATGTCCTGATCGGCTTGCATGCGATCAATATAAAAAGGAGCTTGATAAAATCATTTCACCCGATGAAAGTGTAGTCGTTATCTCAATAAACCATACGGATGATGACGATTTTAAACGAAAGTATAGAATGGATAGGGATGAGCAGGAAAAGACTTTAGATCGTTTTCGTGACCCCATAGATCCTTTGAAGTTTGTTATTGTAACATCAAAGCTCTTAACGGGGTTTGATGCTCCTATATTGCAAGCTATGTACTTGGATAAAGCCATGAAGGACCATAATCTTTTGCAGGCGATATGTCGTACTAACAGGGTTTATAAAGATAAGACGCATGGACTAATTGTGGATTATTATGGCGTTTTTGATAATGTTGCTAAGGCATTAGAGTTTGACGAGCAATCAGTTCGCCACGTTATCACGAATATTGGTAGTTTAAAAGAGCAACTGAAAGTGGCTATTGCCTTATGCGTTACACATTTCCCAAATGTAGATAGGGGTGTTGAGGGGTATGAGGGTCTTTTGCTAGCTCAAGAATGTGTTAATACAAACACCAAAAGAGACGCTTTCGCTAAAGATTATAGCTATTTATCAAAACTCTGGGAAGCGTTGTCCCCAGATTCTATTTTGAATGTTTATGAAAAAGACTATAGCTGGCTCACGAAAGTATATGAATCAGTGAAACCCCCATCGGGAGACACCGGACGTTTGCTTTGGCATGCCTTAGGTGCTCAAACAATGAAATTAATCCATGAGCATATTCATGTAGAAAAAATCAGCGATGATCTAGAAAAGATCATTTTAGATGTGGATGTTGTTGAAGACTTGATGAAGGCTAAAGATGATAAGAAAACGAAGCTTATAGAAATAGAGATAGTAAATCGTCTTCGCAAAAATAAAGGGAAACCCAAATTCGAGGAACTAGGGAAGCGGCTTGAAGACCTTCGAGACAAAGCGGAACGTGGCTTAATTAACAGCGTTGATCTTTTGAAGCATTTGATAGATTTGGCAAAAGATATTGTTGCAGCTGAAAAGGAAGTTGAAACTGAGCACGAACGCAAAGGTGCAAAATCAGCTCTCACCGAATTGTTTTTAGAAACGAGAACAGATCAGACTCCAGCTATTGTTGAACGCATAGTTAATGATATCGATGAAATTGTTAAAGTTGTCCGCTTCCCAGGCTGGCAATCAACCGCAGCCGGTGAACGTGAAGTAAAGAAAGCACTAAGAAAGACTTTGTTGAAATATAAACTTCACGCAGATCAAGAACTGTTTGATAGGGCGTATGGGTATATAAGGGAGTATTATTGATAAAGTGTATGATAGGAATAGAATGGTTTTACAAGACGTTTAGCAAGAATTAATAGGAGTTATATTTATGGGCAATTCTTTAGATTTTATTCAACCAAAAGATCAAGCGGTTAAGCGCTTGGAGACGATGTTCTCTCAAATGAATGCCATGGTCACATCAACAAAAGACGTTAATGGTGGCTTAGGGGCAAAATATTTTCTTGTAAAAGACGGAGTTTCCTTTTCAGCAATTCTTTATTTCAATAATAAAAGTCAACAATCTTCAAAAGTTGTATTCGAAAAGGCGTCGGAAGAATTTATTAATGAATTTCAGCTAAAGGCTACTAATCAAGAAGTAGCCAAGAAAAAAGAACACAAGACCATTCCTATTTATGTTTGTGTTGATATAAAACCTGAAGGCTTGAGAAACGAACTAAAAGATGATTTTGGTAAGCTAAATATTGAAATAGTTGATTGTGATCGAACTGAACATGTAGATTATCGGATCAGAATGGAAGATAACAATGAATATTTAACGATTACTCAGTATGCATCAGGAAAACTATTGGTTCAAGGGGCATATTCTCAATTGGTTGATAAGGTTGTAGAGGTTGTTGATAAGCGTAAACCGTTGACGGATATGGAAAGGGCTTTGCTTTTTGTCCCAGAAGAGGCACAGAGTTCTTTGAAGAAGGACATTGAGTCAAGGCATAGTGTTTTTGAGCAGGGGCAACAAAAAGGGGTTGTTAAGCAAGATAAATTGATTGATTTTCTTTTTCACAATGACAAACAAACTTACTTTACAGGGGAAGGATTAATTGAGATCTTGAAGGATTCTCAGCAAAATCTTCTCGAATACAATTTTGTTGTAGCACAGTACGCAAAAATATTTGAAGGGTTTCTTATAAAAGTGCTAATAGATAAGAATTTCTTCACGCTGAATCAATATCGGTCTGATTCAAATATTGCTGACATTGGAAATGCTTTAAGAAAAGAAAAACTAAAAAAATATATTAAAGATAAAATACGCAATGGGCACGTTATTGAGAGCATGATCGCAACTTGGGAGGGGAGTCGGTGCAAGGAAATGCACTCAGATCCAGTCGCAGAAAAAGACATTATAAGTGTCCCTACATTAGAAGAAGCCGTTGAGCGCGTGGGAGGGATAAAAAGTTGCATGAAAGATGCTTATCGGATTTTGATAGAGTATGGATGGTCAGATGTTGATTTAAAAACAAATACTAGTGAAGAGAATCAACCCGAAGTAGAGGTTATAGATTCGTTTAATTCAATTATTGGTATAGATGAATCAGGGAAAGGCGATTATTTCGGCCCCCTGGTAATTGTAGGGGTATTAGTTGATGCTTCAGATGAAGAAAAACTTATTGAATTAGGAGTGAAAGATAGCAAAAAGCTTTCAGATAAGCAGATCAAAAAAATAAGTAGTGAGATAGCGAAGGTAATGGGGCAGGATAAAATTAATATCGTTGCTATTTCACCTGAAAAATACAATTCATTGTATTCTAAAATGAAAAACTTGAATCGTTTGTTAGCGTGGGGACATGCTAGGGTACTTGAAAATCTACTTGAAAAATATAGCTGTGATGGTGCAATATCCGATCAGTTTGGTGACGAGCAGTTTCTTAATAATGCTTTGATGGAAAAAGGGAAAAGCGTTAAATTAATTCAGATGCCAAAGGCCGAACAGAATATTGCTGTTGCAGCAGCCTCAATTATTGCCCGCAAAATATTTGTCGAACAACTAGAGCGTTTATGTAGAAAATATAATGTGCCGACAGCAAAGGGTGCATCCGATCAAGTTGTTCAAGCTGCCCAGACAATTGTGTCAGAGCATGGAAAGAGAGAATTAAGCAAAGTGATCAAGATGCATTTTAAAACAACGGATAAGGTGATGTTAGGGTAAGAGGCACCTAGCCATTCGATAAAAATGATTTTAATAATATTCTTTGAAAAGAGCTAATGGGATAATTGCCAGACGCTGTACCTGAGGTGTTAGATAGAAGGCAAAACAAGTGAGAATGGGAATTTTTTTTTAATATAAAGGAAATATATGGGAACTTCAGTATCACAGCCATCACCACGAAGTAAAGAGTGGAGAGAAGTCAAATCGGAATACTTGATTCCTAATCTGGAAATACAGCCACTGATTGGGAAAATAGTCCATGCAATTGGACCTGATCCTGAAAAGATATTGGTAGATGAAGCCGTTAGTGAAGTTTTGTGTCAATCTTTAGAATTTATAAAAGAAACTTCTAAAGAAGGCAATAAGTTTATTGAAAAGTCGAATAACCCTTATTTTAAGTTTATCAGCGTAGGTTTAAATATAACCAAGGAATCTTTGGTAGAAAATAAACTTAACTCACTTTACGGTGAAGTGGCAGTTCTGGGTGCTGGGGAAATATTTATAGAGACGGTTGGAAAAGCATCACAGGATAAAAGCAAGGACTACAAAGAGTTAATTGCAGACATCAACGGATACATCGAGGAAAATAAAGGAATTCAGGATATTGGATTAAAGTTCATAGAGAAGTATTACGCAAGAATGCTGAAATATTACATTAGTAGGGACATAGATGCGTATATCGGAAATATGAATTTTCCCACAATAAGTTCCGAGAACGATTTGTTTGATTCTATCGACATAAAATTGGATGGGTTGTTTAAGAAGATAAATTTAAGAGAAGAAGCGATTGAGCTGGAGGCAAACCTAAAACAAAAGGGTCTTAATCGCAAGAAGACTAAAAAAACAATAGAAAGTGTAATTAGAAAAGTTAACAAAGAATTCTACGAGAGGGAGGGTGATGATGAATAGCTATAATATCATATCATCCTTCGGAATAGACGATCGTATAAAAGATCGAGTTCAAGGACAGTATCCCGAATCTATTCAATTTGTTTTGCATGGAACGGATAAGAATATATCACATGGGTTAGATAAATTGTTAAAGGAATTGAAAATATCTCGTTTAACTGACGAAGTCCTGGATTTATATGAAATTGCAACCATTGTTTATGCCGCTGACAAGAAGTGTGGACGAGGGAAAAGGGAAGATTGGATTAGGAATATGGATTTTTATATTCCAGTCCGAAATCTAATATTTTGGGAAACACAAAAAAGATTATTGGAAGACATGATATCTTTTTTGTCAGGGGATAATGTTAGGATGAACTTTTCTCAATATAATTCTACTTGTAAGAGTCAGATAAGGAGAATGTATTTTCGAAGAAGGAAACAATCCAGGCAATGGAGAGAAAAATTCGATAATGTAGATAGTGTTGCTCTTTTCTCAGGAGGACTTGACTCAACTTCAGGAGCAATAAGGTTGATGGGGGAAGGGCTAAACCCAATATTAGTGAAAGTGACTGGCGATGGGTCAAAGGCTTCAGACATTGTTAAATTCATTGGGGATAGGCTGGACAAAACAATACCACACATTCATACACAAGCTAAACCTAGTGGCGGAGCAGCGGAAGAGTCACAAAGGATGAGGTCATTCTATTTTTTAAGTATAGCATTTTTTGTGGCTAATAGATTTGATATAAAAGATATTTTTATAAATGAACATTCCATTATGACTATCCACCTCCCTTTGACAATGTCAAGAATAGGGAGTTTTTCAACGCATACAGCACATCCCATTTTTTTAGATAAATTCGCTCAATTGGCTAACAGTTTAACTGATAATAAAAGAGAATTTAGAGTTAGAAACATTTTTGCTTTAGCAACAAAGGGAGAAGTAGTTGATTCTATCTGTGAAGATGGGTTTAAAGATATCATTAAGCACACAAGCTCTTGTGCACACTTAAACTCGATAAAGCAAACCATAAAAAATATTGACCCAAAGAGCCAGCCATTAGGGAATATACATTGTGGGTATTGTGTCCCGTGTGTAATACGATATTTTGCTGTAAAGCAATCGAAGTATAATTTGGAAGATAAGGATGATGTAGAGTATTATTTTAGTAATAACATTTTAGAGAGATTTTTGAGCGATGAGGTCAATAAAAGTTCAGGTATTGCGGTCGATTGGTTATCCAGTATTTTAGGTGTTATGAGGCTTGTTAATGATTTCATGCAAATGAATGATATAGAACTGCTCATAAAATATCCTGAGATTACAGAATCTGAAATAATTGGGCTTGAAGCTCTTGATATAATCAGTGTACATAGAAGGTTTGCTCGAGAAATAATGTCGGCAATAAATGAAAAAATACCAGATTATAAGTTTTTAATCGATAAGGAATTCCAAAAGAAATATGAAAATGATCTAAAGCGTTTTAATTTTGATGATTTATTGGCGTCAATTTTAGAAGAAACAGAAATAAATATAAAAAGTGCTGCTTATGACAAAATTTCCAAGAAACTTAATGATTATAGGTGGATCGCACAATTTGCAGTAATGAGAGGATTGATAAAACCTCATCAACTACAGTCAACAGTTCACAAGTTTGTTTCTGATATAGCGAAGGCTGCAAAGGAACGAGGCAAAAAAAATATTACGAGTAGAGACATTGGGGACGATGAGCTATGTCATTGCCCCCCTTGGACAAGTTAGGAGGATGAAATGAGTGCAAAAGAAAAAGCATATGATACATATATTGAGATGGCTAAACAGATATTAATAATTGCGACTGGGGCAATAGTTTTGAGTTTGTCGCTTTTGTCGGATGTGTTTGGGGGGGATGCTAAAAAAATGGGATTATTAATTGCTTCATGGGGGCTCTTTTTAATCACAATCATTTGTGGTATTTTCTTTTTTCAAACAATGACAGGAAATATGGATAGAGCTGGCAAAATAGAAAATTTCGATATTAATAAAAAGGAGATAAGAATTACTGCTATTTTGATGAACATATTCTTTGTGACAGGACTTACACTTTTTATCACATTTGGTACTATCAATCTGGTTGACGGAAAATTCTGTAATAACGAAAAGAAGGGTAGTGCAGAGCGAGAAGTAGAAAACAAAAAAAATGATAAAGAAAAAAGTTTGGAACCTGCCCCTGTAGTCAAAAAATAAAATAATTGCCAGACGTTGTACTTAAGGGCATATGATCAAAACGATTTGTGAATTAAGTATGGGTAAGTAAAAACCCGTCTACCCGGAATTGTTTTGTAAGTTTAGGGGATATATGGTTAGATATGGCAGCAGCAGTCGACTATACAAGGTTCAGTTTACACTTGAGAAGAAGTAACCAGTATTTCTAGAGGACTATACATAACAAATGTAGGAAAACAAGACGATGAGCAAACTAATTGACAATATAGATCAAAATGTATTTGGGGAGCATTTGCGAAAGTGTGGAGAAAATGCGGACTACATAGAAATTGCGGTCGCTTTTTTCACCGATATGGAATTAATTAAAAAATGGGTAGAAGAAGGTAAATATATTGATTTGTATGTAGCCCTTCAAATTCCCACGAAACCTGCAGCTTTAAGGCTATTATTGCAACTAGATACAACTAAAGTTAATTTGTATTACGTCACAAAATCATTTCATTCGAAATGTTATTTATTCAATAGAGATAAAAGTGAAAAAACGGGATTTATCGGCTCTTCTAATTTTACAAATGGAGGTCTTTTTAATAATATTGAAGCGAATATGTTGGTAGATACTGACAATGAAGGGATGCTTTCCGAAATACAAAATCATTTTGATAGGCTGAAAGAATTTTCGAATGTTTTAACTCCTATAGAGTTAGACAAATATGAAACAATATACGATAGGAATAAAGATAGTTTGCGAAAAATTAAATCTGACCAAAAAGAATTCAATCAAGCAAGAAAAAGTAAGAAAAAAATAAAACCTGACAAAATATGTAAAGAGGCTCGAGACTATCTGAAATTTTGGGAAAAAGTTGATATTATTGTTAAATTGATAAAGGTCTTATCTGAAGAAGAGTGGCCTAAAGTTCCAGTGTATTTAACAGTTGACCATTTTTGGCATTGGATCAAAGTTGAATGGGATAAAAAGAATATCAGAAAAATACAGGGAGATCTGAAATATAGGGAGGCGGAAGTACCAAGATTATTTAAAAAATATATACGTTATGATACAGCAGGCCCTAACTGGACAAAGAATATGCCTCAGGTATCTAAACGGTTGAAATTCTTGCTAGGGCGAAAGAGGATCAACAAATTAAGTAATGAAGAAGCAGAAGAGGTGTATAGGAGCTTACATTCAGGGAATAGCAGAGCTGTTAGATTTTCGGCTGACAAGAAATTTACTAAGGAAAATGGTATAAAAAGAATACGGAAGTCTTTAGAATATCTATTGTTTTCGGAAGATCAAATAATAGAAAGAATTCATAGACTCATAAATGATCCTAAGTATAAACTAAGTGAATTTGGTCCGTCTAACACCCAAGAGCTTATTGGTTGGATGTTCCCCGGAGACATGCCATTGCGTAACCGTAAAGCCGATTTTGCCGTTGAGATGTTAGGATATAAATTCAAATAACAGGGGCAAAATTAGTGCCAAAAACGGATCTATCCATACCTCAATAAATTTTCTACCTAGATATAATTACCAAAGCTCTAAAAATATGATATACTTGTTTTGAAGATGTGGTAAGGGCAGAGCAATCTGCTATATAAAACAGGCAAAACCTGGATTATACAAGAAGACGTGGAGAAAACGTGGAATTGTATAGTTCAGGTTTTTTTTTATTTATAGGAGGTTTTATGGCTCTTAAAATGTTTAATGCGCTTTTGCCCTATTTTGGTAGCAAGAGAAAGTTATGTTCAATAATCTTTAAAATCATCTCAAAATATTATCACAGAAACGATTGGTTTAATATGACATTTGTTGATGCTTTTATGGGGAGCGGGGCAGTAAGTTTGTTTGCAAAGGCTCAAGGGTTTAAGGTTATTGCTAATGATATTGCTGAAAGGAGCTATATAGCAGGTAAGGCGTTAATAGAAAATAATAGGATAGAAATAGACCATACAGACACTGAGAACCTATTCAGAAATCATCCTAACAACAATCATTATATCGAGGAAAATTATGTTCCTGATGTATTTCTTGAGAAACACGCGAAGTTTCTCGACAACGCATTTTCAAACGCGGATGATTTTCTTCTAAAATATTTACTTATCAAATACATTTTCACTTTAAGACCATATTCCAAATTCTCATCACCCAATGCTTTTAATAAAC
Source organism: Candidatus Aadella gelida (assembly GCA_030765205.1). GTDB lineage: Bacteria > Omnitrophota > Gorgyraeia > Tantalellales > Tantalellaceae > Aadella > Aadella gelida. The sequence continues at coordinate 15,357 of JAVCDB010000075.1, forward strand.
CTATGGCAGAGGGAAGATACGACGAGATAAAATCTACATATACAAATCATATAAATGGTAACCTAAAATCTTCAGTAACTATCCTGCGAGAGGAGAAAGACAAAATCAATAGTGGCATATTCACTAATAACGAGAAGAACGAAATGCATAAAGAAGATGTTTTCGATTTTTTACGGAAAGTTAATGGAGATGTTTTGTATCTGGATCCGCCTTATGCGGGAACGCTTGCCTATGAAAATGAATATGCTGTATTAGACGACATACTGGGAGATAAAACTCCTAAAAGCGGGTTTTCGGAGAAGGAAGGTATGTATATGCTGGACTCTTTATTTGATGAGTCAGAGAAGTTCCCGCTTTGGGTAATAAGTTTTGGTAATGCCGGAGGGAACAATAAACTAGAAGATCTGGTAAAACTTGTATCTAAATATCGAAAGTGTGAAGTGAAAGAGTTTGCATATAAACATTGTGAATCTGTAGCCTCGGAGGAACATAAACAAAAATCAAAAGAATGGGTGGTGATAGGACATGGATGTAATTAATATTAAAACAAGTGAACTTAAACCTAACGAGTATAACCCCAATGTGGTATCAGAGGATATTATGGCCAAATTAAGGGCAGAAATCGCCCGGAAAGGCCTCTGTGTGCCAATAGTTGTGAGAAGTAGGGACAATGCCTATGAAATCGTTGATGGAGAGCACCGGTGGCGAATTTGCCAGGAATTGGGGTGGGGGGAGGTTCCCTGCGTTATACAAGATTATGACGATAATGAAGCCAGAATAAAGACACTTCAGCTAAATTATATGAAAGGGTCGGTGATCCCTATAAAACTGGCAAATCTTATACATGACCTTAACCGGGAAATAAAAATAGAGGAGCTTGAAAAAATGCTCCCATATGAAAAGATTGAGATAAAAGATAGCCTCGAACTATTAAAACTATCGGAAAACTTTGAAAACGGGGTTAAGGTGAATACGGAAGACGAGGAAGAACCAAGGGTTGTCTGGACAGTAGTTTTAAGAAAAGAAGAAGCTGAAACAGTGGATACAGCCATAGAAGAAATAAAGAAGCATTTGCCCCAGGAAGTGAAAAATTCAAAAGCGTTAGCGCTTGAGATGTTATGCAGGTATTTTCTTTTAGATAAAGGAGTTAAGGGATATGAGATGGTTGATAAGGAAAATATTCTTGATAAGAATTTTATGGTTTCGGATATAGGGGGTAAGGATGTATGAGCCTATAAAAGACGCAACAAAAGAACTATATATTAAGATATGGGTGCATTACTCTGTTGGACATTTAAGCCAACAGCAGTTAGCGGAACTATTTGATTGTGGAGAGAATACTATTCGTAACGCGGTCAAATGGTGTGCGGATAACCGAATACAGTTTGACACGCCTATTCTTGTAGAAGCGGCGAAAGAATCGCTCGAAACAAGATTAAGGGAACTTAAAACTGATCTTGTAAACATAAAAGAGATGCATCCGGTGAACTGGAACGCTGTAATAGGCGTGCATAAGATTATAAAAGAGAATGAAGAACTTCTGTGGAAACTTCAATCTGTCATACAGGATAAAAATATAGTCAATATAAATGCTATACAAATTACACAGGTAGCAAAAGCAAGAGAGGAAATAGAGGAGAACCTAACGAATGAACAAAGAAACAGCCTCGTTGCCAGAATTAGAGAAACTGTTAACGGGTGGTGAGACGACAAAGAAAGATCTGGATGATTTAGCCTGGTTTATAGAACATCACGAATATGAGCATAGGGTTGTTGATGTTAGGACATTTATTGATAGTCCGGAATATTTAAACGCGGAAAAAGAATGTTGGTCTTCAATAAAAGACGACCTGGAAGAACTATTTGCAGGAGATTATACAGAAGCCGTGTTTTGTGAAGGGATCGGTGCGGGTAAGAGTTTCAAGTCCTCAATCATAATGGCGTATCTTGTATATAAGACCTTGTGCCTTAGAAATCCCCAAGACGTTTTAGGCCTGGCAAAGGATAGCCAGATATGTTTCATTAATATGTCTGTAAGGGCGGACCAGAGCAAACGTGTAGTATTTAATGAGATAAAAGGGCGTATAGATAACAGTCCCTGGTTCAGGACAAAATATCCGCCGGACTCAAACATAAAGTCAGAGCTTCGTTTTCCAAAGGGAGTTACAGTATTTCCTGGTAATTCCAGGGAGACTTTTCCATTAGGGCTTAATATCCTTGGCGGGGTAATGGATGAGGCGGCCTGGTACACAGAGACCAAAGACCACGATGTCGCAGAGGAAATTTTTAATGCCTTGCATAATCGTATCAAGAACAGATTTGGGGATAGGGGACTTCTCGTCATAATAAGTTCACCGCGTTATGTAGATGACTTTATTGAGAAGAAGATGAGTGAAGCGGATACCAATCCCATGATATTCGCGAGAAGAAAGATGCTCTGGGACTCAAAGCCCGCCTCATGTTTCAGCGGGGAATGGATAGATCTTGATGAATATAGAATACCTAAAGATTTTGAAATAGAAGCCAAAAGAAACCCAGAAGTATTTAAACGAGATTATATGGCTATACCGTCTCTAGCATTAGAGCCGTTCTTCAAGCAATTTAGCTTGATAGAGAAATGCATAACAGAGGAAATTAAACATCCGATAGATGAGAACGGTAACTTTTATGACTGGTTTAAGGGCAAGAGACACACGTCTTACCATATTCATGTAGACTTGTCGCTAAAAAGGGACGCTACGGGGGTGGCTATGGCTCATAATGAAGAAGATATGTTAGTTGTGGATTTAATGCTTCAAATAAAGCCTCCGCTTGGAGGAGAGATACGTTTTGCCGATATAAGGAATATGATAATAGAAATAAAAAACAGAGGATTCAGATTGAGGAAAGTTACTTATGACGGCTGGCAATCCGTAGATAGTATTCAGATTTTAAGAGAAAACCATATATATTCTGAAACGTTGAGCGTTGATAGAGATACTTGTGCCTATGATACCCTCAAAGAAAAAATATATGAAGAAAAAATAAAGTATTATAGATACGAACCCTTCCTTAAAGAGGTAAGACGGTTAGAACTAAAGGAGGGGAAGAAAGTCGACCATCCGCCAGTAACCGGTTCAAAAGATGTTACTGATGCCGTGGCCGGAGCAGTCCTTATGGCTGCCAAAGCTGTGGGAAGAAAGGCTACTGTGTCATTTTTTTAGATTTATTTATTTGCAATTAAACATACACCCCGGGTTCTCCTAATCACACAATATCGCCAAATCCAGATCACATAACCTTATACACTATAAAGACTTAAACCCCTTAAAATCAGGCCTTTCCCTGGGTGTTTCGTATATCCAATATATTCAATTAAACACGTTATTTAATCACAAATAACTTGCTTTATGCCCGATCTCATGGCAATGATTGAAGTAACGAAGGGAGGACGCCATATGAAACGTGAAATTAGCGACTTTTTAGCCTATATTGGTACAGAACGGGGCTTATCCCCGAAGACGGTATCTGCATATGCCTATGATCTATCGAAATTCGGTGAATTCGCAGATAACGAGCTCGGGACTGGCGGGGATATTGGGGATATCGATCAGTATGTAGTAAAGGCATATATGCGGTTTCTAGCGGACAAAGGGTATCGAAAACCCAACTCCAGTGTTGCTCGGGGCAGAAAACTGGCTACACTAAAAGCGTTCTTTAAGTTTCTTATGGGCGAAAAACGGATAAAGGTAAATCCTGTGAGTGAGATAAAGATGCCTAAAGTCCAGAATAAAGAGCCTTCTTACCTTACGGAACAAGAATACAAGAGACTATTGCGGACCATAAAGAAGACGGCAACCGGATATTTCAGGGAAAGAGATATGGCGATTGTATCGATGTTGCTTGGAATGGGGTTAAGGTTAAGCGAATTAGTAGAGCTTGATGTGGGATGTGTTAATTTTGATGATGGGACGGTGATAGTGACAAGAAAAGGGAACCACGAACGGGTACTACCGGCAAACGATGATGTTATGATAGCTATTAAACGCTACCTAAAAAGAAGGAAAGATGTAAATGCGACTTCACCACTCTTTTTAAGTAAGCGGAATAGCCGAATAGCCAACGCTTCTGTCTGGTACCTGGTGAAGAAATATATGAAACAGACCCGGATAGAGAAAGATAAACTCTCGCCACATACTTTGAGGCATACATTCGCGACTATTCTTTTAAAACAGGGTGAGAATATACTTACCATAAAGGAGCTCTTATCGCATCGTAATCTGCGTACCACGGAGCGATATTTACATATAGACAACAAAGATCTTAAAGAGGCTGTTGGTAAGATCGATTTAAGGGTAAGATGATTGGAGGGGCTGCAAGAGAAAGCTGAAAAAGATATGATATTGATCCGGAAGGGATTATGAAAGAAGACAGCTAAATTTTTCAAGGAAGAAAAGGAAAAGTATGAAAAATATGAATAACGTAAAAAAAGAATTATCAGATAGGGTATATAAAAAAACCGAAGAAGTATCGGACTATATGCGGGGATACAGAAAGACTTTTTTGCCGGTGCTTCTCGCCGTTCTGATAGCAACTAATGTATATGCTTCAAGTGTTGAAGTTAAGCTCGTTTCTACGGAGACGAGGGGAGAAAAGGCAAGTCCAGAACTGATAAAAGAAATAAAAGCACAAAAACTTGCTGATGCAGATAAGTTCACTCAAATAAAGGAAAAGGGAGAGAAGTTTCGAGATGAGTACGGCCGATTGGTGTATGAAACACCAGACGGAGTAAGGCATAGTTTTCAAGGGGATACAGGTGAGACAACAACAGCAGAAGACTACATTGAGACAAGCGGAAAAGGATATGATGCGATGATAGATGCATATGAAAATCCTAAAGTAATAGGAGTTGTTGATGACTGGTCAGCAATAACAAGAACTCAGAAAGAACACGAAGAGGCTGTCGAAATTATAAAGGCAATGCAGGAAAAGAGGAGAAAACAATGGGAAAAGGAATAAATGTTATAATAGATAAATCGGGAGGTAAATAAAAATGGATAATCAAAAAAATAAAAAAGACGAAAAAAAGCCATTGTTGGATAAGTTGTATGAGAAAGCAAAAGACGACCCTATCTTAATTCCGTTGACGTGGAGGATTTGGATAGCGATAGCAATCGGGCTGTATGCGTTCGTAGGACTTGTGCTTTTCCCTATACATACTTGCTTGACGGTTGATCAGAAGGTATTCCCAGAAGACGTGGCGTTCATTGGAGTAGGTTTTCTGGTAAGTGGGATATTGTTTTTCGCAAGTTACAGAGCCATCAAGAAAGAGAGAGGTAAAAATTGGTTGAGGTGGTTTAAGCGATAGTGAGGCACACGTTTGCTACTACACTTTTAACTCAAGCCGAGAACATGCCTATCATAAGAGAATTATTCTCACACCGGAATATCTGAACAACCGAACGCTATCTCTATATAAATAATGAAGATTTGAAGATAGCTGCTGGAAAGACCGATTTATCATCAAAATAAGAGGATAAATATTTCAGAATTGTTAAATAATACTGTAAGGGGTATAATACTTGCAAATTATCACGTTTATTATTATCGATGACCGTTTTTGTGCTTGGTATTTGTGATGTGAAAGGAAGTGAATGAATAAGAAATACAATCGACAGGACATTCATTATTTACTTGCGGGTATATACGAACTTGATGATAGTCAGTTAGGCTGGCTAATGAAATCTTTGGCAATCTTAGATGATCAAATGATTGATAAAGTAACGCGTGAAGTATATTTTGTGGCGTCCAACCATACGCTATGGGCATTTTATATGAGAAAAAACGCTTTTCATTTAAAACAAAAAAGAGCTATTATTTTCTTTTCAGAACAGTTATTCGAAAGAAAAGAAGAAGAAATTATTCATACAATTTTACATGAAATAGCCCATCATATTTTAAAACATAAGTGTTTGTTGGATTTTTCAGATAGTGAAATGCATTTAGCTGAAAAACTGATGGAAGCTCAAGAAAAAGAAGCGGATGTATTAGTTCGTAAGTGGTTTAAAAATAGCAGGAGCTAGCAGAAAGATAAACTTATTTTAGGCAGCGCTCTGTTTTGAATGTTATGCATAAGTATGCTGAAAATGTGGAGAAGAAGTGGATAATAAAGTTGAGAGAATATTAGCGGAGTATGATAGCAATAAGAAGCCTGGGAAAAGTTGTCAGAAAAGCATTGCTGTGAAGGAAAATCTTCTGTTCAAGGGTGAGCTTGAGAAGGTAAAAAGTTATCTGGGCAAGCCATTTTTCCGGGTTAAGAAATGCTCAAATAAAGTTTTGAGAGAATACGCTATTAATAATCCGCTGATGAAATGGGATTACCCTGAAAAAGAAGAAGTATTAAAGAGCGCGGGATATTCTGCAAAGAAATCGTTGAAGAATAAACAGCGGTTTAACAGAAAGCTGGCTGTCTATGAAACGGATTATCTCGAATGGAGGAGATTCTGCGAGAGATGGGATATTAAGCCAGCCTGGAATGGAGAGTTAAAAAAACTGGAAGAATATGTTAAAGATTCTGTTTTATTGGGAACGATGGAATACGGCACGGTTGGCAAAAAATCAGTATTTTTAGAATTGGACAGCTGGGCGAAACAGGATGACATAAAAAGACGGTGGAAGCAGATTGAAGCCTTGCAAAAAAGCATTCACACCGACCTCAATGAAGGCAAAGCTAAGATGAATCGGGATATTAGCTGGTATAAACTGAATAAAGAACTTGGCTGGAGTCTTAAAAGGATAGCGGAACTATGGTTGACATCTTATCCTGAGGAAGTAGATGTTCTTGTTTTAAGAAGGATGAAGAAGAACGAAGATATAAATCTTATTCTGAAAGATTTATTAGATGAAACGGTAAGAGGTAAAAGTGATAGGAAAGAAGTTAAAGCTTTAGGAAATATGATAGACGAAGCGGAGAAACTCAAATTGCTTAAAGACGATATAACTTTGCTTGAGTGTGTAAAGTCCGGAAAGCTGTCAGAGAAGGTTAAGAAATATTTCTATGCGGAAAGGGAAGAATATATTTCCGGTATAAGAGGTAGAAAGAAGGCTAAGGGTGAGTCTCCTCTTAATGCTGCTATTCGCAAAGCAGTAAAAAGAGTAGAAAAAGACATATTTGCTAAGAAAAAAAAGGAAAAAATAAAAGAAACACCATTCAAAATCACATATGTTAAGTAATTCGGACAAATAATAGTATTTTCTGTGTCCGTATATTTTTATTCAAAAGAGCCTATGATGTTTATAAAAACGTTGTAGGTTCTTTTTTTTTTAAATGAAGGAGAATGTGGTGACTGATTTAATAGTTTCTGAAGTATCTGTCGAACCTATCGTAAACAAGGCAGGGCATCTGGGGTTCGTCAGCTTTGTCATAAATAATAACTTTCGTATATGCAATGTAGCAATACATTCCAGCCCTTCATCGCCATTCGGCATTCGCTTGGTTTTTCCGCAGAAAGAATACAAGGGAGTCCGGTTAAATACGGTCTATCCCATCAATCAAACGACGTATCAAGTTGTTCTTGTTGCTGTTGCAGAGGCCTATGAGGAGCTAATGGAAAAAATTAGATAAATTTTTTAAAAAAAGGAAAAAGTGATGATGAACAAAGAGAAGTTTTTTAATACACTATTCGAAGAAGTCCCATCCCTATTAAAGGGTTTTATAGAAACCCGTGAGTTCATACTAGGCAGAAAATTTCCAATTAGAAAGTTTCACAAATCAATCGAATCCGTTATAAAGCATATTCCAGAAGGGGATTATTATTTTGGGGTTTGCCTTAGAATAACCGATAAAAACGGAAAAAAAGAAAACATTCGATATATTACTACATTATGGGTAGATATAGATTATGGACAAGTAGGACATAAGAAACCTTCCAAGTTTTCAACTAAAGAAGAGGCATTAAATGCCCTAAAAACATTTGAGTTTTCACCGACGCTTATAGTTGATAGCGGAGGAGGATTGCATTCCTATTGGGTTTTGAAGGAACCGGAAGAAATTAAAGATGTTGAGTATATAGAAGGTGTATTGAAAGGTGTTACACAGCATATTGGAGGGGACGAAGGAACGCATGACATAACACGAATACTTCGAGCTCCAGGAAGTAATAACCTAAAAATACCTGACAATCCCAGACCGTGTAAGGTTATAGAGTTTAATGAGGACGCACGTTATAACATTGAGGATTTTGAAAACTATGCAGTGCCCATATCGTCTATTCAAAGTTCCACGGCTATTTCTTTTTCTAAAGAACTTCCAAAGATAGATTTTCGAAAAATTAGAGTGGAACCACATATCAAAAAGCTCATAAAAAATGGTAATACGGAAGGATTTTATTTAAGTCGTAATGAATGCGACTTGGCGGTAATAAATGCCTTAGTGCAAGCAGGACATGGTAATGATGTTATTAAGGCAATATTTTCTAATGCTAATAATAAAATATCAGAGAAATATTTTGAAAAAGGTGCATTTGGAGACAATTATCTATCACATCAGATAGGCAAGGCCAGGGCACTTAAGGAAAATATAGATAATATTAATAAACTCCTGAAAGATGGAAAAATTGAGAATGCGAGTTTGGGAATAGACAAACTTCCAGAACAATATAGGAAACTTTATGAAAAACGATTAAACCAGCAAATGGGAGAGCCTTGCAATATATATGAAGATAAAAATAGGTATCTTAAGATTGGGTATGATGGGAAACAAGAAAAAATTATTCAAATAAGCAATTTTACTCTTACCATTGTAAATCGGTTTATCACTTCGGATGAATGTACTCGTGAAGTGTATTTTCAAAATATAAAAGGCGATAAGACTAAAGAGTTTATCTTGGGTTCACAACAAATGGCTTCGCTTGCTCGTTTCAAAGAGTTTTGTCTTGCCAAAGGTAATTTCTTGTTTGAAGGCACAGATAGGGACCTTATGGAACTATGGAAACTCGAATTCTCAAAAGATGAAGGGAAAGTAATATATCAATCGGATCATTTAGGATTTTTAAAAGAACATGATATTTGGTTATTTAATAATTGTGCGATAAAAAACGGAAAACATTACCAGCCTGATGATAACGGGATTATATGGATTGATGGTTGTGGGCACAAAGCACTATCGCTAAATGATAAAGATGTCGGAGAATTACCTGCGCTTAAAAAACTCTCACCTGAAGAGATGTCAGAGAAGGAAGCTTGGTTTGTGGATAAATTAAAAGAGAACGTTGGCGGATATGAAGCTTGGCTTGCGATAGGATGGATAAAAGCAGGGGTTTATTCTAACAGTGTATTCAAAGCACTAGGGCTATTTCCATTTTTGTTTATATATGGCAAAACGCGATCGGGTAAAGATACGTTGGCGGGATGGTTGTTGTCCTTATTTGGGATAATGCGGACAGAAGGAGAGAGCCTGCCTGAAATGACAACACCTGTGGGAATATCCCGAAAGGGGGGATACTTTTCTTCACTTCCTGTTTGGCTCGACGAGTATCGAAACGATAAAAAAATTATAAGGTTTAACGGCTTTTTTAGAAATCTGGTCAATCGCACCGGTGCAAGCAAGGGGCGTAAGACACAATTCGGAACTTATATTCAAAAGATACGAGCTAATTTCATTTTCAGCGGGGAACAATTACCGGAAGATCCCGCCTTGCGCAATAGATGTATTCCTACTCGTCTATCAAAGAACAGAAGAAACGATGGTTTATATGACGAAATCAACGAAATCAGCAGCAGTTTTTCATCAATAGGGCTTAAATGGATAATGGAGAAGACAGACGAAAGCACAGGAGAGCTTATATCAGTCATAAAGGAAATAAAGCAAGACTTAATTACTAATCATGGATTAGATTGCGATCATGCGGAGATATATGCTGTTCCAATTGCTGGCTTTCTTTCTATAAGGAAAGACCATGATTTTTATGCGTGGGTAGTTTCTGAAGCAAAAAGGGAAAAAATTGAAAAGAAGGACGCTGATATAATTAACCAGTTTTTTGATGACCTGGAAGGATTACACTCCAAAGAGGTTATAGATAAGGCACATGTATTGTACGACAACGGTGAGATATATTTATGGTTTAACGAGGTTTATCGTATTTGGAGTAGTACATTTAAAGGCACAGGTGAAAACCCGTTTCCTAAGTCGACTATTTTGGACTATTTGAAGGAGGAGCCCTACTGGATCCCGCATGAAAAAGACCATAACGGTAACCCGAAGACCCAGAAGAAGCTAGCTGGGGTGAACAGAAGGTGTATTATTTTGGATCACGAGAAAGCCCCGGCATCGCTTAAGGCGCTCATAGATGCTCAAGCATTTTGATGTTTGTTACCAAATGTTACTATGATGTTACCGTGTTTGTTACCAGTATAACATATTTATCTATAAGGTGTTAAGCGGTTTTAGTAGCAAAGTAGCAAGATTTTTAGAATAGACACACAAATATGAGATTAGAGAGAATATGAACACACAACATAGACATTAAAGATTGATAGATAGAAACAGATACTGTTTTGAAATATACGTTACCGTGATACTTTTGACATAACTGACTGATTATACATGAGTTAAGCGGTAACAAGGTGTGTTACTAAAATGATACCAGGAGTGACAATGATGATACCGAACCAGATTTTGAAATATTTCAAGAAAGCCCAAACAGTAAAGAGAAAAAAGACGCCAGATTTTTTGAAGATGACATTGGATGAGTTTGAGTCGGCCGATGTGATTTTGGAGGTGAAAAGCAAGATATTAGAAGAACATGTTTATTTTGTGTCAAACGAAGCACAGTTAGCAGAAATACCCAAGAAAGACTACGTCGTGTATTTTGCCAGAGAATTAAAGAATATCGTTGAGGAAGGAATAGATGAGGAATTGCTTAAAAGCATTCATTTAACAAAGAAAGTTTTAGGAAAGGGGGTGCGTTGTGTAAAAAGTAGAGACTATGAGGAAGTTGTTAACAAAAAAAACAAATCGAAAGAGGAGGAAGAAGATATGGGAAAGTTAAGTGATTTTGTAAACCGGAACAGTGAATTTGTAAAATTGGAAGATGGAGGGTCAATAGAATTGATATTCAAAGAATTTGAAGTTGTTCCAAATCCATACGATGATGGAAAAGAAATCGTTAATTACACATTTGAAATGGATGGAAAAACAAAAACATTACGAAGTGCCGCCTGTACACTCGCGAGAGCCTTCGACAAGATCCAACCCGGAACAAAAGTAAGGATAACGCGTAAGGGGCTGGAAAACAAAACTTCCTATAAAATAGAGGAAGAGAAAGATGATTGGCTTGAAGAAGATCAAGAAAAGGAAGAGTAAAAAGCGGAGTAGTCGCCTGCTCCGCTGACTGATACAGAAAATATCCGTAGCAGTTATGAGCAGGGGGTCAACACAAGGGAAGAAGATATGCATACAAAAAATATAATAAAAAGTAATAAGATGGAAATTAATGATGATTTTAAGAAGATTTTTTCTTTTATTAAAAACACTAATGAAACGGTTTTTATTACGGGTAAAGCTGGGACAGGGAAATCGACTTTTTTGGAATACTTCAAGGAGAACAGCAGAAAAAAAGTGGTAATCACAGCGCCGACAGGTATTGCGGCATTAAATGTTTCAGGGCAGACAATTCATTCTTTCTTTGGGCTTTCATGGGGATTGCTAAAGAAGGACGATATTTACCCAAGTCGCAAGAGAGAAGACCTCTTGAAGGCAATAGATACTCTTGTTATCGATGAAGTCAGCATGGTGCGAGTAGACCTTCTGGAGGCCATAGATCAAGTCTTTCGCATAAATATTGGTAAAGATATTCCTTTTGGAGGCAAACAAGTTATTTTTATAGGAGACCTATTTCAACTTTCCCCGGTCATAAAGGAAACGGAATTAAACAAATATTTTGAACCACGATATGGAGGACATTATTTCTTTAATGCCGATGTGTTTAATGAAATAAAACCGGTATGTTTTGAACTAACAAAAATTTATAGACAAAAAGATAAAGATTTCATACTGCTTCTAGACCGAATAAGGCGCGATGAAATGACCTCCAAGGATCTAATACTATTGAACAGTAGAGTTCAGACCGATAAACAGCAAAAGCAGAAGCATCTTATTCTTGGAACAACGAATCGGCTGGTGGATAACATAAACAGGGAACATCTGGAAGAGATAAAATCAAAGGGATATGAATATGAAGCAATAATCAGAGGTGAATTCCGCCAGGATTCCTATCCTACTTATTATAATCTAAAACTTAAAAAAGGCGCACAAGTTATGCTTGTTAAAAACGACAAGTATAAACGATGGGTAAACGGAACACTAGGTGTAGTTGATGATATAAATGAGATATTTATTACGGTAAATATCGATGGCAATAAATATGAAGTACTACAGGAGACATGGGAGCAATATGCATATGATTATGACAGTAGAACCAACGGGATTGAGAAGAAAATAGTAGGAGAGTTTATTCAATATCCAATAAAACTGGCTTGGGCGGTTACAATTCACAAAAGCCAAGGACATACTTTTGACAATATAATCATTGACCTGGGCAGGGGAGCTTTCGCACACGGCCAGGTCTACGTAGGTTTGAGCAGATGCAGGACTTTGGAAGGAATATCACTGGAAAGGGCAATAAGGCCCAGGGATATTATTTTTGATAAGAGTATTTATGGCTATATGGATAAATTCATTAAGTGTTAGAAGATTAACTTGATGTATTAGGTAAGGGAGAGGTATCATGACGGTCACTAAAATAATAGAGGATAAAATATTGTTTGTTGATGACATTGCACGTTTATTCCGCATTTCGCCCAATACAATAAGGCGCAAAAAGTGGAGAGAAAAGGCAGGCATACCATTGCGCAAGGTCGGCAAGCGGCTGTGTGGGACAAAATCCGAAATCGAAAAATGGTTTAAGGAGTTGAATGGCTAAAAAATATAAGGGCATAGAACATATCAAAGGGGACAGTTACCGTATTGATTTTCAGGTAAACAAAAAGAGGATCCAATGCCGCATACAAGCAGATTCTTTTAAAGAAGCAAGGATTCTTCGTGATGAACGTATAGTTGAGCTGAGGAAGAATATGCCAGTGTCGCAGAACGGACAAGAGCGGTATTCTGCAACCTTTGATGAGGCGTGGGAAAAGCTGTATGGTGATTTGCTTGCCGATGAGGTATGTAAAAAGAACATTCACCGACATAAACGGACTTTTTGGAAACTATTCGGCGAGTTTCGGGAGAGGGAGTATGCATATATCGAAAACATCAATCAAGTAACGATTCACTTTCTCTTAGGCTACAAAATATACTTTATTAATGAATTAGGACACGACCCGAGAGGAGGCTGGAAGGCCGAAATCGTATGTATAAAATCTATGCTCAGACGGCTTAGAAGGCTGGGTTTTTGCAGCAAGGAAATAATAGAAGAACTGAAAGACATAAAGAACCCAAGACCAGGAAAGAAAGAATACCCGATTATTTCGAACAATAAGTTAAGAGCGATGCTGGATTTTATGAAGAAAGACCGCCCAGACTACTATTACCCGATATATTTTATATGCCGAACAGGACGTCGAATAGAGGAAACTACTCTAATAGAGAAAAATGACGTTAAATGGCTGGGAATAAACCCTGTAAAAATCGACATTAGGGGCAGGATAACGAAGACGGGGGAGGATGCTCCTATAGAGAAAATGGACGAGGACCTGCAACAGGTAATCAGGGAAGCGTATAGGGTCAGTCTAAAAAGGAAAACGAAGTATCTGTTTACCAATAAAATGGGCAGGAAATGCACTGCAGGGCGAGTAAGGGATTACCTGAAAAAGGTGAGTGGGCGGATGCTGGAAGTGTCAGTGACTCCGCATTATTTTAGACACAGGTTTTTAACCGAATGTGGAAAGGCGAATGTGCCAATAGTAGATATTATGGCGATAGCCGGGATCAAAGATATCGGGGTCGTAACAAGGTTTTACAGCCATACGACGGTCGATGGGCACAACAAGGTTTTGGCTGTAAGCAGGATATAATTGTGCAAAACGTGAACAAAACGTGAAATATTTTCACATGATTGTCACATTACGTTCATTCGAACTTCACATAAAAATTCTATACTATGTGTGTGATATAATATGCATTGATTTATTTCGAAGCTAGGGGATAATAAGAGTAAGGATTTTTGAAGATAAAAAGGACTAAAATCATGAGCAAAGCAAATATTTTAATTGTTGAAGATGACAAAAATATTTCCAAACTTATTAAGTATAATTTGGAAAAAGAAGGATTTAGGTGCATGGTATCTTTTGATGGAGAAGATGCTATTAAAACACTGGATAAAAATCCTGCCGATTTGATTATACTTGATATTATGCTTCCTGGCATAGATGGGTTAGAAGTTTGCAGGAGAGTAAAACAGAATAAGAAACTTTCCAATATGCCCATAATAATGCTTACAGCTAAGGGTGAGGAAGTTGATAAAATAGTAGGCTTTGAACTAGGAGCAGATGATTACATGGTCAAACCCTTTAGCCCTAGGGAATTAATCTTACGTATTAAGGCAATATTAAAAAGGCTGAAGCCGGCAGTAATTGAAAAAGATCTGCTAAAGGCAGGGAAGCTTACTGTAGACTTGTCTCGACATAAAGTAACTAGCGATAAAAAAGAAATTGAGCTAACAAACATGGAATTTAAATTACTAGTTATCTTGATGCAAAGAATGGGACGAGTGCAGTCAAGAGAGACATTATTGGATGATGTTTGGGACATTGCCTCGGAGGTAACGACCCGTACAGTAGATACGCACATTAAGAGATTGCGTGAAAAACTTGGGGAATCAGGAGATTTAATAGAGACGATAAGAGGTGTCGGGTATCGTTTCAGTGAGAAGGAATAGATTTTGAAAATAAGTATTCACTATAAAATAACTATTATATTTTGTTTGATAACAGCATGTATCTTGTTAGGTGTATTTGCTTACCTCGATTCAACCCTTAAAGATTATACATATCAGAGGATCAAGACTGCCTTGACAAAAGAGGCATTACTTGTAAAGTTGTTTCTCGAGAAAGACTTTCCGGGTTATCTTCGACTAAAAGAGATTGATAGTATTGCCGATGAAGCCGGCGAGAGTATTAGTTCCAGAGTAACTATTATTGGACTTGATGGAAAGGTGCTGGGGGATTCAGAACTCAATGGAGAGAAGTTAGATAATGTTGAAAATCATCTTTATAGACCTGAAGTGCAAGAAGCTTTGAAGGCAGGGATAGGCCAAAGTAGGCGTTTTAGCACAACTATGCAGCAAAACATGCTTTATCTTGCTGTATCTTTTGGGAAAGATAAAACACAAGGTGTTGTAAGGTTGTCTTTGCCGTTGTCAGAAGTTGACATAATATCAGGACATTTAAAAAAAGTTCTATACACTGCGCTCTTAATAGCTTTATGTATCGCAGTTCTGGGTAGCTTTATAGCGGCTAGTTTTATTTCAAAACCAATAAAACATATTTCCGAGGCTGCTAGAGAAATAGCGTCGGGTAATTTTACAAAGAAAATATCGGTTAAGGCTAAAGATGAAATAGGAGATCTTGCTGGGGCTTTTAACCATATGTCGTTGGAAGTCTGTTCTAAAATAGAACAACTCGAAAATAATAAAGCGAGACTTGAGGCTGTTCTTTTCAGCATGTTTGACGGAGTAATGGTGGTAGATCCGTCTGGAATGATCCTCCTAATGAATAAATCTTTAAGAGATTTACTTGCAGTTAAACATGAAGCTGAAGGCAAAAAACCCATTGAAATTATTCGAAATGTTGAAGTCCAGGAAATAACCGACAAAGTATTAAATATGAAAGCAGGAGTCGAATCGAGAGAAATATCAATTTTATTGCCTGAAGAAAAGAAAATAATAGTGCATGGGACTCCTATATTTAGAGAAGGCAAAACAGAGGGTGCGGTATTAGTGTTTCACGAGGTCACGGAAATACGACGCTTAGAAAAAATACGCAAAGATTTTATTGCTAACGTATCGCATGAGCTTAGAACCCCTGCATCAAGTATTAAAGGTTTTGCGGAAACACTAAATGCTGGAGCTATAGATGACAAAGAAAGGGCGAAAGAGTTTATAGGAATCATAGAAGAGAATTCTGATCGCTTGGTAAGGCTTATAGAAGACTTATTAGATCTTTCAAAAATAGAATCGGGAAAGGTTGATATGAATTTAAGGCCTTGTTCTTTGCATCTGATAGTTGAAAAAGCTGTATCACAAGTTGAAGATCATGCGAATAAAAAATCAATAGCTATAGAAAATAAGATAAATAGCAGTATCCCAAACGTTTTAGCCGATGAGACATTTATCACACAGGTCCTTTTGAACCTGATTGATAATGCCGTAAAATATACAGATGAAAACGGAAAGGTTTCTATTACAGTCTCGGAAGAAAAAGAATTTATTAAAATTTATGTTAATGATAACGGCATAGGCATTTCTGAAAAAGACCTCCCCAGGGTCTTTGAACGTTTCTATTGTGTTGATAAAGCACGGTCTCGCAAGTCAGGTGGAACCGGACTTGGACTTTCCATCGTAAAGCACGTAGTAGAAGGGCATGGTGGAAAAGTTACGGTCAAGAGCGTACTTGGACAGGGCTCCACTTTCAGCTTCACAATTTCTAAAGCATAGTTCAACTCAACCATCTTTTATGCATCTTTTTACTCCCTTTAGGACGAAATACGCCCATATTTTAATTCACATAAAGTTCACTTTTCTGTAAAAATTCCGCCACATGAAAAATATACAATTTAGTTGAACGTTGAGAAGTTTAACTAAAAAGGAGGGAAGAGAAAGATGAAGAAAAAGTTAATGATCATGGTCCTGGTAGTAGGTTTACTTATGAGTTTTTGTGCTACCAGAGTGTGGGCGGGTGAAATGGATATCTTGGTAAACAAATTAGTAGAAAAAGGCATTCTTACTCCTCATGAAGGACAGATTTTAAAATCTGAAGCAAAAGAAGAAGCAGCAAAAGAGATGGCAGAAGGGAAGGCTATAGCTGCACCCGAATGGACACAAAAGATAAAAGTAAAAGGAGATGTAAGGTTCAGGACCCAAACAGATTGGGGCAAAGGGGTTGGTCCGGCACACCAAAGAACACGTCAAAGAGTGAGAGCAAGGTTAGGAATCGAAGGTAAGGTCAATGACCAGATAAAAGCGGGGATACAGGCAGTTACTGGCGGAAATGATCCGCGGTCAACTAATCAGACCTTGGACGATAATTTTGAGACACAGGATTTTAGACTGGAACAGTATTACATAAAATGGATGCCAGAACTAGATGAGGCAATAGGGGATATGACTGTCTCCCTAGGTAAATTCAGCAATCCACTTAACAAAACTGAGCTTTTATGGGATGGTGATATTTGTCCTGCTGGTACCGCGTTTAATTATATGTCTCCAAATTTTGATTTAGCTGAAACAAATACTAATTTATATGCTAATGCAGCTATGTTTTGGTTAGATGAGTTTGGAACAAGTGAAAGAGATCCATTATTATGGGTAGGGCAGGCAGGGTTTAAAATGGATGTTATTTCTGATTGGGGAGCTGTATTAGATATAAGTGGTGCATATTATGATTTTGCTAACGTTCAGAATAATCCAAGCTTTAGAATAACAACACCGGTGGCAGGTTCTCAGACCAATGATTTTGTAACAGCTACAAACGAATATGCAGAAGATTTTAATCTTATTGATGTATTGATTAAATATGATGCAAAACAAATATTTGATATTGAACTTGGGAATGGATTGTATGGCGATCTTATATGGAACACAAATCCGAATGAGGACGGATTTGCGTGGTTAGCAGGAGCTTATATAGGAAACAAAAAACCCGCAAAACGTGGGCAATGGAAAGTGCGAGGTGACTATAGGTATATTGAAAGAAATGCTGTACCTGATTTTTTGCCTGATTCAGACTTTTATGGGTTTGACTATACGGCACGGGGAGGCAATGTTGCCGGTACGCCTTCAGCAGGTGGTACAAACGGACAGGGATTTAATACTGCTATTGAATATGCTATATTAAAAAATACTGTTTTGGCAGCGGAATATTATTATATGTGGCCTATAGATGTGTTTTCTTCTGCGAACCATTATGATGAACCATATCAGCTTCTACAGTTAGATATAAGGACGAAATTTTAAGTTCACGCAAAGTTCACACAGGCGTAATAATCACGAAACATGAAAATAGTAAAATTAAGGAAAGAAAAGGAGTTAAACAATGAAGAAATACATAAGAATAATTGCAACCTTGGCGTTAGCTTTAGTCTTGGGTGCGAGCAATCTTCAGGCTAGAGATATGATCCAAATTAAAGGATCTGATACGCTGATAAATCTTGTCCAAAAGCTCAGCGAAGTATACATGGAAAAGAACCCCGGAAAATATATAGCTGTAACTGGAGGTGGTTCTGGAACAGGTATAGCGGCACTTATGAACAGCCAGTGCGATATTGCGGATGCCTCCAGAAACATGAAGCCCAAAGAGATTAGTAGGGCTACTTCTTTAGGAATAACTCCTAAAAGGGTTGTTATAGCGATGGATGGGTTAAGTGTGATCGTTAATGGAAAGAATTCTGTCACAAAGTTAACAATGGATGAGATCGGTAAGATTTTCAGAGGAGAGGTTACCAACTGGAGCGATATAGGTGGCGATAATATCCCGATTACACTTTATGGCAGGCAGTCTAATTCTGGTACATTTGTCTTTTTTAGAGATGTTGTTTTAAAAGGAGATTATTCTGCAAGGATGAAGAGGATGAATGGGAATTCACAGATAGTAGAAGCTGTCAGACATGATAAATCCGGGATTGGATATGTTGGCGTAGGATATGTGAAAGAGGCAACAGACTTGAATGTAGTTAGTGTTGCAGCGCATGCTGGAGCAGATTATGCTAGCCCGCTGAATGCTGAAGAGGTAAAAAGCGGTAAATATCCAATAGCACGTCCTCTTAACCAGTATATAAATGGCACGCCAACTGAGGCTGTTAGAGATTTCCTTCTTTTCGAAATTAGTTCAGAAGGACAAGAGATTGTAGAGAACGCAGGATTTTTCCCGATACCCAAGGAATACGAAGATTTAAATAAAAAGAGTATAGGTATATAAAACACAGATCAAGGAGGTTATGGATAAATGAAGATCAAAGAAAAACTTATTCATGGCCTCTTTTTGTTTAATGGTCTTTTAGTAGTCTTTATCCTAATAGGGATCTTTTCACTTCTTGTTTTTACGGCCATACCAGCTTTTAAAGAAATCAATATAAAAGAGTTTCTTTTTAGTTCTAACTGGAATCCAACTTCTTATGTAAAAGAGACGTATGGAATAGGAGCAATGCTGGTAAGCACGATTATGGTGACCGCAGGTGCTCTTTTGCTTGCAGTACCTATAGGTATAGGTGCCGCTGCATATCTTTCAGATGTGGCAAGTCCTAAAATCAGAGAGATTGTAAAACCGATTATTGAAATACTCGCAGGGATACCATCTGTTGTCATAGGGTTTCTTGGTATAGTTTTCGTTGGCCCTGTTATTTCAAAGACGTTTGGACTTCCCAATGGGTTGAATGCCGTAAATGGATCAATTTTGTTGGGAGTTATGGCTCTTCCAACAATAATAAGCTTGTCCGAAGATGCTCTTAGCAGTGTTTCTAAGACATATTCTGATGCATCTTTGGCTCTTGGAGCCACACGATGGCAAACGGTTATCAAGGTTAAAATACCGGCAGCATTATCTGGAGTAATTGCTGCGTGTATGCTGGGCATGGGAAGAGCCATTGGTGAGACAATGACAGTTCTTATGGCTACCGGATGTGCACCGGCAATGCCAAGAAGTTACCTAGATTCCGTGAGGACAATGACATCTACTATAGCTATTGAATTGGGGGAGGTGCCTTACTATACAACGCATTATTATGCATTGTTCGCAGTGGGGCTTGTCCTTTTTATTATGACTTTTTGCGTAAATATGACATCAGATATAATTTTGCATAAATATCAGGGAAAAAGAGTATGAACAAAAAAATGATAACAGAACAATTAGGTTTTTGGACATTACGCTTGTGCGTGGGATTAGTGGGCCTAATATTGCTGTTAATACTTTTTGATATTGTAAGCAAGGGGATTGGGACGATAAGTTGGAGGTTTCTTACTCAGCCGCCTAAAAATGGCATGACAGAAGGGGGAATTTTCCCAGCGATAGTCGGTACTTTTTTTGTAACAATACTGACTGCAGTTCTTGCAGTTCCGCTTGGTATGGGATGTGCAATATATCTTAATGAATATGCCGACGATAATATATTTACCCGTATCATACGCATGTCAATAAGGAATCTTTCGGGAGTGCCTTCAATAGTATATGGGCTTTTTGGTGTAGTGTTATTTGTGCAGATGATGCGTATTGGTACTTGTTTGCTAGCTTCAGGGTTAACATTGGGTCTTATGACTCTTCCCTGGACAATTACTGCCAGTGAGGAAGCTTTGAAGAATGTGCCCCAATCATATAGAGATGGAGCGTTGGCTCTTGGTGCAACTAAATGGCAAGCTATAAAAACTAATGTATTGCCGTATTCTATTTCAGGGATGCTAACAGGAACCATACTGGGTTTAGCCCGGGCAGCAGGGGAGACGGCCCCCATACTTTTTACAGGTGCAGCGTTCTTTTTACCATTTTTACCAAAATCATTATTCGAACAGTTTATGGCTTTACCGTATCACCTGTATATAATGGCTACACAGCACCATGCCATAGAAACAGTCAGGCCCATTGCATATGCCACAGCACTTGTTTTAATAGTCCTGATTTGTTCGATGAACATGTTTGCTGTTGTATTAAGATATA
Source organism: Candidatus Aadella gelida (assembly GCA_030765205.1). GTDB lineage: Bacteria > Omnitrophota > Gorgyraeia > Tantalellales > Tantalellaceae > Aadella > Aadella gelida. Next base: position 36,255 of record JAVCDB010000075.1, read on the forward strand.
AATTAAGAAAGAGGAAGAAGGAGTAGGATGTTAAAGACAAAGATAGAGGTAAAAGACTTTAACTTTTTTTATGGAGATCAACATGCCTTAAAAGATGTTAATCTGAATATATGTAAAAACAAAGTTCTTGGAATTATAGGACCTTCTGGTTGTGGAAAATCGACGTTTTTAAGGAATATTAACCGCATGAATGATACTATTGCCGGAACAAGAGCTAGTGGAACTATGTTGATAGATGGTCAAAACATTTTTGCTGAAAATATGGATGTGGTAGAATTGAGGAGGAGGGTAGGCATGGTATTTCAAAAGTCCAACCCTTTTCCAAAATCGATCTTCGATAATGTTGCTTATGGCTTACGTGTTAACGGTAGGAAAGATAAAGAATATGTCGAACATAAAGTTGAAGAAAGCTTGAAAGGTGCTGCTTTGTGGGAAGAAGTTAAGGATAGGTTGCAGGCAAGTGCTTTTGATCTTTCAGGAGGACAGCAACAACGATTGTGCATAGCCAGAGCTTTAGCTATTGAGCCTGAAGTGCTTTTGATGGACGAACCAGCATCTGCACTTGATCCAACCGCGACAGCTAAAATTGAAGAGTTAATACAGGAATTAAAAAAGAAATATACCATAGTAATCGTTACTCATAATATGCAACAGGCAGCTAGGATATCTGATTATACTGCATTTTTTATGCTTGGGGAATTGGTAGAGTATAACGAAACACAGAAGATTTTTACTAATCCGGAAAAAGAAATAACAGAAGAATATATAACCGGTAGGTTTGGATAAATCAAAAATACAAAGGGGTTGAAATTATGGATAGACATTTTGATAAAGAGTTAATCGGTTTAAATACGAACTTATTGAAAATGGCAACTTTGGCGGAAGAAGCTATTTTAAAATCTACTGAAGCCTTGAAAAATAGAGATGGAGATATAGCTAATAGTGTTATTCAGGATGACACTAAAATAGATGAACTTGAAAATATCGTAGAAGAGAATGCCATTGAGCTGTTGGCCTTAAAACAGCCGATAGCGACAGATCTAAGATTTATAACTACAGGAATGAAGATAAATGCTGAACTTGAAAGAATAGCTGATTTAGCTGTAAATATAGCACAACGAGTTTTAGAAATAGAGGACCAGCCTTTGCTCAAGCCTTTAATAGATATTCCGAAGCTGTCAGAAATAGCTCAAAAGATGGTAAGAGGCTCTATAGATGCATTTATTGAGCGTGATGAACAAAAAGCAAAAGAAGTTATTTTGTCAGACCCGGAAGCAGATAAACTGAGGAACGAGATACAAGAAGAGCTGATGAATAAGTATATGCTAAAAGATGGGACTACAGCTACAAGAGCAATTCCATTACTTCTAGTTGCTCGACACTTGGAGAGGATTTGCGATCACGCAACCAATATAGCTGAAGATGTGATTTATATGGTACGCGCAAGGGTGGTGAGACATAAAAAGCTGGAAGAAAATGGCAAATAAAATATTATTGTATGTGGCCAATTAACATTAATGGGTCACTTTCGAATGAGCATAATGAACCAGATCAGCTGCGGCAGTTGGATATAAAGGCTAAATTTTAATAGGAGGTAGCTATATGAGCATAAAAATCATACTAGATTTTCTTGTCATAGCTGTGTTGCTAGCCGGAATAGCAATGTATTTATTCCAAAAAACAAAGAAATGCGAAATGAATAAGTGCAAGTGTCAAATCACTACTGTCTCGTTGTTTAAAAAATACTTCTTGTAACTTATGACAAAACTTGCAGTTATATTAAAAAAGACTTTTTTCGACTTGAAATCGATTTTATACTATGACCATTCCAGTAATCTAA
>JAVCDB010000079.1 GCA_030765205.1 Candidatus Aadella gelida
ATATAATTGTGTAGACAAGAGTACGCCAATGATGTGCGGTTAATTTAGCTTAAAACTGTCCAAAAGCTGTCCAAAAATTTTGCAAAGCAGTGTAATCCTTAGTAAAGAAAGGGTTTAGGAGTGCCTAGCTGATAGTCCAGGCATCCCAGCCAAGCTGAACGAACCCTCACTAATCATGGGGGTTTTTTATTTAACTGACTGTGTAAGTGTACGAAGGTGGAAGTAAGATAAAAGTAATGTAACACAAAGTCTGACCGAATGCCGTAAGGGCATGAGGAAATGCAGGAGAGAGCGTGAAGGAATGCGACGAACAGCCCGCTCCTGCCAGGCATTTTCTAGGACATAAATTAGGGACAGATCCCTATTAATGAGAGAAGAAAAAGCTAGAAGTTAGTCGGTAGAGGTAAGGTAGTCGGTAGTATAGATTGACTAATGTGGGGAGCGGACACGAGGACGTTGTTAATTAACAATAAAAGGTTCAGAAAATTATAGTAGAATTAAAAAGCATGATACAAACTTGACAATATTTAAAAAATAGTGTATATTTTATACAAGATATTGTATGGTTCAGTACAAATAATTGTATTAATTGGTGTAAAATATGAAATATAGACTCACTAAAGATGATTTAGTCAGTTCCTTAAGTGCTTGGAATAGATTTTTCAACAGAAAAGTTCATTTAATAGCATGCGGTGGAACTGCCTTGACTCTTTTAGGTGTTAAAAATTCTACTAAAGATGTTGATTTTATGGTTCCCATGATGGAGGAGTATAAATATTTGATATCTACAATAAAAGAAATCGGCTATTATCCCATAGGGGGCTGGGGTTGGCAAAGGGAAGGGGAAGAGTATATATTTGATCTGTTTCGCGGAAATAACATTCATACGACGGAGTTATTAGAATCTCCCCTAAAGGAAGGCAATAATACTGCTTTATTTGAGTTGACTCACTTATATGTGGGCATTCTTAACCATTATGATCTATTAATTAGTAAATTGTTCAGGGGGGATTCTGTAGATATTGATGACTGTCTTATGCTAGTTAAGCTGAAAAGAGAAGAAATAGACATATCAATATTTAAGAAGAGGTTTATAGGGGCAGCCAAATATGATCACAATGAAGAGAAGCAAAACAAAACACTAAGATCTTTCTTGAAAATTCTTGAAAAGGAGAATATACATGGGTAACAGAAAATTATTAGAAGAAGCTGGAAACTTAGGGTTTAATCTTTTTGAAAAAGAAGAACCTATAGATACGAATAAAATACTTTATAATGTAATTACAAGTGAAGATATACGTTTGTTGGAAGGATTCCCAATTATGCTTGCAAATGCCATAGAATTAGGAGGGTTTCATTATGATGAAATACTGAATAAACTCAAAAACACAAAAGATAAGGTAATATTCTTAAATATTATCCAATTATCGCTGGCTATATATAAATATTTTCGAGTTGAGTTTGATTGGAAGAATACGATATTAAAATATTTATCAGAAAAGAATAAAAATAAAATAAATGTATATTTAAGTTATTTAAAAATGAATAGAACTTTTAATGTTTCAAAATATCAAATCAGTTCAGAAAGAATTAAAAATATATTTCTAAATTATTACAAAAAAGAAGAAAACAAAACACGAGAAGTGGTTCGAAAACAGAAAGAACTATCCTTAGAGTATGCGTTGTCTCAAATTTTCTTTCCTAAACAAAGGATTCTTTTTAAAAAGAAGTTGAGGGGAGAAAAAATGACAAAAACAGAGAAAGAATATTTTTCTCGTATTGTAAAAAAGAAAATCATTGCTCTGTCGAATTCAGAGTTACATGATATGGCTAGAAAAATATTAGAACAAGGATAGCTGTAGAAAAAATAGGGTATAAGGGGAGTGAAATGACAAAGAATAAAATCCCAAAATCAAATGTTGATGCATGGCTTGAGACGGAAACTGAACATAAAAGAAAAGCTCTCGAAAATGCTTCAAGATATTTTGATCGCAATGATACTTTAACGGTGAATACATTGGAGGCGGTATATGGACAGGAAAGCAGTTTTGGTGTATTTAAAGAAAAACGCGGAACATCTGATGCTGCTGGCCATTTTCAGTTTGAAAAGGCTACTGCCGAAGAGTATGGTTTAATTGTCTCTAAAAAAGATGAAACAGAAAAAAGGTAAGAAAATAAAATCACGGTGTGCATCAGGGCGTTGGGTAACTATAGACGATAGACCAGTATTTATTTGTGATTAATATGAAAAAAATCTACATTACGATTTGTTTAATTTTGATAAGTACGTTTATAGTAAGCGCTCAGACAGAAGTTTTGCATGAGATGCTAGGTAATATTATGTATGTTATTCATTGTGGGGCACATGAAGAGAGGGTGCAATTAAAAGATGGTAAGTATGAGGAAAAAGGATATATCTATATATATTATCGAGACAAATATGTGTATGGAGATTTTAATAGTGATGGGCAACAAGATATAGCAGCACTCTATTCAGAAAGTGGCGGAGGAAGCGGAACATTTTACAGATTAGTATTTTTGATAAATGAAAATGGACAGTTCTTTCATGAAGATACACGTTATTTAGGGGATAGGGTAGTAATTTATTCACTAAAAGAAGATCAGGGTAAGGTAATTATCGATATGCTTACTCATGCCGAAGGGGACAGTAGTGCTGGGCCAACCAAGCGAGCACAATACGTTTATAAATATTATGGGCCTGAAATATGACAAATGTGAAGACCCGCCCCCAATAGGGACATAGAAATAAAGGCAGGGAAGAACTCTATTGGATTAGTTTAGGCAATAAGGATATTGCATAAAGAGGTAGGTTACGTATGTCTCCATCTTGCTTGAAATTCAATAATGTTGTACGTATAAGGGATGGCGGAGAAAATTTATCAGCGTATGATTTTAGACTTTTACTTTTTGGGTTTATACCGGCCTTAACCTCAAGGGGATAAATGTTTCCGTTGATTTCACATAAAAAGTTTACTTCAGCTTTTGCGTTTTTACTGCGCCAATAGTACATGTTTTGGTCCATCACGGCGGTAAGTTGCTGAGCGACATAGTTTTCAACAAAAGCACCATTATATTCGTTAAAGAGTCGGGTGCCTTGTACTGTCATCTCTATAGGAATTTTAGTCATTGCCCCCAGAAGCCCGATATCTAAATAATAAACCTTAAAACAAGTATTAATCGCATGTTGGTTAAGGGGAAACTGACTGTTTTCAACAGCAGTTACTTTGTAAATTAACCCGGTATCAGTGAGCCAAATAAGAGCGTTTTCATATTCTCTTGCACGTGCTCCTTGTTTAAGGGCAGAAAAAATAAATTTTTTATTATCTTTGGCTAACCGTGAGGGAATAGAATCCCACATCAACGAAAGTTTTGGAATATCATAAGTAAGAGCATGTTTTGAAAAGTCCAGGATATAAGAATTAATTATATCTTTTTAAAGTTGCCTTACTTCAGCATAATCTGTTGTGGCAGCAAAATGTTTTACGGCTTCAGGCATTCCTCCTACGAAATAATACGTGCAAAGAATTCGGGTCAGGTTTTCATGGAAAGGCTGTGTTGTAGAGTCAAAAATTTTAATATTCTCTAACAATTGGCGGTATCTGGATTCATTGATTGCATCTAGAAACTCAAAAAAAGTTAATGGAAAAATATCAAGAAAATTAACTTTGCCTACAGGAAAAGAACCCGGAGAAGATAATTTTATGCCGAGCAAAGAGCCGGCTGAAACTATATGGTATTCATTAGCGTCTTCGCAAAAATATTTTAAAGAGGTCAAGGCTTTGTTTGAAACCTGAATTTCATCAAAGATTATCAAATCTTGACCGGGCTTAATTGTTTGGTTACGATAAACAGATAAATCTGAAAGAATCCGTTTTGGGTCTAGGTTCTGTTCAAAGAAACGTGTCAATCCCGGGTCTTCTTCAAGATTGAAATAATGAACATTCTGGTATTCGTTATCTCCAAATTCTTTAAGAATATATGTCTTACCTGTTTGACGAGCACCCGTAAGAACCAGAGGTTTCCGTATTTTAGATGACTTCCATTTTAAAAGATTATTGTAAATATCCCGTTTCAGACTAGATAATATACCCTAAATAGGATGACAATGTAAGAATATGGTCGAAAAATGTGATGACTTACACATTTTTGGTTGATATTATGTGAGAGTATGGCATAATTCGGTGGAAAAGTAGTTGTAAGAAATAAAAATGAGGCATAAATTAATATTAAGAATTGTCCAAAAACTGTCAAAATTTTTAAGAAAACTTATAACTAGCTTTAAATAAAGAAATTACAACTGTGATGCCTGGGAGTCTCGTCGCAGTATTGGCTGCTCCTCGGTTTCTAGGCATCTAATTAATTGCGAGATTATTAAATAAAGGGAGACTAATTGTAGGGATTTTGATAGTATTAAGATGAAAATGAAGAAAAAAGAACCCAAAAATTATGCATATTGGAAAAGTGTTATAGAAGATCCGGATAAAGCTGCGGAATTTATGATACGGGGGAGTGATCGTCAAAAAAAAGAGATCAAGAAAGTGTTTAAATATATAGAAAACCAGAAAACATTAGATCAACCCGACCTTTTTAATCAGGGACGTAATTAGGGACGTCCCACTAGGGAGCGGTGACGTCCCTAATTTTATTTTAATTGTGGATTATACGTATTTATTATATTGGTCGGTAGCGGGCATATAATGATGGATGCAGTTTCTTCCGTTCTCTTTTGATTTGTAAAGCGCTAGATCGGAATTTTTAATGAACTGGTCGGCGCTAAAATCTTTCCATAATTCGTAGATGGATACACCAAGACTTATCGTGACTTTAAGAGTTTTGCCGTCAAATTGTATAGGAGTTTCTTCAGTAACTTTTCTTATGCGCTGCGCGGTTGTTATGGCAACATCTAAGATGTCTCCCGCATTAGCTTCAGGAGTTTCTTGTCTGCGTGTTCCCGTAAGGAGTACAGCGAATTCTTCTCCTCCGTACCTGGAAACCAGATCGTAATATCGGACATTTTCCCCTATTATGCGGGCAACAGTTGCCAGCACTTTATCTCCGGCAAGGTGGCCATGAGTATCGTTAAATTGTTTAAAATGGTCGATATCACACATTATTAAAGCGGCCGGACAGTCTTCTTTAAACCCTTTTTCTATGTTTTCCTGAACAAGTTCTTTGAAGAATTTTTGAGTATATAATCCGGTAGACGCATCTCTTTTGGATTTGTTTATTGCCAGACGTTTCTGGCTTTCGACAATTTTCTTTTGTTCCTTAAGAGAAGAAGCATGCTTCAGAAAAACAAAAATAGAGAGGAGAAGAAGTAAAATAATAGTAAAAGTTAGACGGACAATTGTCGTTACTCGCGTATACTCGTTGAATCTCTTTTCCATCTGCTTATTCATGTCATATACCAGAAGTTTCCCTTTTTGATTATTTCCGTATTTAACCGGAAAAACCTTCTCGGCTCTGATCATCTCGCTTTCATTAGTCTCGTATAATAGACTTTTCATCTTGCCAGACTTGGCCTCATAAACAAAGTCGAGAAGAAAGGTTGGATTTCTGTTGTGATCAGTAAGAAGAAGTTCGATCTCCTCTAGTGAGGAGCCAGCAGCTTTATCGGCAAATTTGTTGCAGATTGACGAGGAAACAAAAGAACCAATAACATGATATACGGGGTCACGAGGAGTAATCTGTTGATACATCATCTTGTTCTGATGGCTTATAAAGTAGTTAAAAAATACGGTACCCAAAAGGGACACCACAACCAAGAGAGTAACAGTCTTTTTCTTAAAAAGTAAAAATTTCATAAATAATATCCTTGATTTTTTGTTCTTTAAGTATACTTTAAACCCGAAAGAATGCAAATAATTGGGGACGGTGCTTAATTAATAAGGCAAAAAAAAGTAAGATAATTAGGCAGCGCCCCCAATTATTTTGATTACTCATAATTCGCTGAATTTTCTTGATTTCTTTTTGAACTGTTCTAGAATAGAGTACAAAGAAATATAATATTAATAATAATGTTGTATTAAAAAAGGAGGGTTCCATGAGAAAGGTTGTTTTGGCATTGGTTTTGGTTTTTGCTTTCACAAGTCAGGTGCATATTGGTAGCGCAGTCGCGGCTTCCGCTAAAGTGATAGACACGCAGGTGGAGGAAACTTTGAATATGTTTGAGGAAGTTAAAGAGGCGGACTCCTTAATAAAAAGTGCTAAAGGACTTCTTGTCTTCCCGAGCGTTGTTAAAGCAGGGATAGGATTGGGAGGAGAATACGGGGAAGGATCACTTCTGGTAGGAGGAGAAACAGAAGGTTATTACAATACCGCTTCGGCTTCTATAGGTTTTCAGCTTGGCATACAGAAAAAGTCTATCATAATCGCCTTTATGCAGCAGAATGCACTTGATAAATTTCTTAATAGTGACGGTTGGAAGGTAGGAGCTGACGCATCGGTAGCGGTTATTGCTGTTGGAGCGGAAGGGGCCATAGATACGCAGAGCACGAACCAGCCCGTAGTAGCTTTTGTTTTTGATCAGAAAGGCCTGATGTATAACCTTACGCTCGAAGGTACGAAGATCACGAAGCTTAATAAATAGGGATGAGAGATTAGAAGATAGAAGTTGGGAGTTAGAGGTTGGCCTCTAACTTCTATCTTCTTGCCTGACTAAAAATCACAAATTCCACAGAAAAGAAGAGGGGAGACATGACGGATACCAAAATACTTCTTAACGAGAGCGATATACCTAAAAAATGGTATAACCTTGCGGCGGATTTTGCTACACCAATGAGTCCTCCTGTCGGGCCGGACGGGAACCCCATAACTCCTGATATGCTTGCTGCGGTGTTTCCGATGAACCTTATCGAGCAGGAAGTTAGTACGGAGAGATGGATAGATATTCCAGAAGAGATCTTGGAAATATTGTACCGGTGGAGACCCGCACCTTTAAGAAGAGCCCACAATCTAGAAAAGCATTTAGATACTCCGGCTAAAATATATTACAAAGATGAAAGCGTAAGCCCCGCAGGTAGTCATAAGCCTAATACTGCCGTGGCTCAGGCATGGTATAACAAACAGTTCGGGATAGAGAATCTGACCACAGAGACAGGTGCGGGACAATGGGGCAGTGCGTTGTCATTTGCATGTAATGTCATAGGTCTTAATTGTAAAGTATACATGGTCCGTATAAGCTTTGATCAGAAACCACTCCGAAAGACCATGATGCGTATATGGAATGGAGTTTGTGTCCCCAGCCCGAGTGACCAGACAAATTTCGGACGAAAAATACTTAAAGAAATGCCGGATACGCCGGGCAGTCTCGGTATCGCCATCAGCGAAGCCGTGGAGGAAGCCGTAAGCGATAAGACCGGAAAAACGCGGTATGCGTTAGGAAGCGTGCTTAATCACGTGATGTTACATCAGTCTATAATAGGACTTGAAGCTAAAAAACAACTTAAGATCGCCGGGGAAGGAGCTCCTGACATAATTATAGGTTGTGCGGGCGGAGGGAGTAATTTCGCGGGGTTAGCGTTCCCGTTTATATGCGATAAAATAAATGGGGATAAGATCAAAGTTATCGCCGCTGAACCTACCGCATGTCCGACGCTTACAAAAGGACCATTCGCGTATGATTTTGGTGATATGGCATGCCAAACGCCTCTTCTTGCGATGTTCACTTTAGGGCATAATTTCGTTCCGCCTCCAATACATGCGGGAGGACTTAGGTATCACGGAATGGCACCGATGGTAAGTCATGCTGTTAAGGAAGAACTTGTCGAACCGCGATCATATGGTCAGGTAAAATGTTACCAGTCGGCGCTTTTATGGGCGCGTACAGAGGGTACGATATGCGCTCCCGAGACCAGTCACGCTATAGCTGCGGTTATAGAAGAAGCCGAGATAGCTAAAAAGGAAGGTAAGGAAAAAACTATAGTCTTTTGTTACAGCGGGCACGGGCTGATGGATCTTTTGGGTTATGAAAAATTCTTAAACAATGAACTCAAGGACTATCATCTCCCTCAGGAAGAGATGGATAGGTCATTAGCCTCAATAAAGGATTTACCAAAACCTTAAAAAGGCATGATATGAAAAAGAACGAAAGAACAGAAAAACGTATTACTCAAAAAGAAGATGGTCTGAAGAAGCTAAAAAAACAGCTTGTGAAGACAAAGGAAGAATACGAAAAGAACGAAGAAAATTACAGGTCTATTTTTGAGAGTGCTAACGATGCTATATTTATCCACGATATGAAAACAGGAGCAATACTGGATGCTAATAAGAAGGCATGTAAAATGTACGGATATGCGCTTTCTGAAATTAAAAAAGTATCAGTACAAGACATAAGTCAGGGGAGTCCACCTTACACTCAAAAAGAGGCTGCTGGTTACATCAGACGTGCCGTTAAAGAAGGATCGCAGATATTTGAATGGTACGGTAAGAACAAAAGAGGGAAGCTTATTTGGGTAGAAGTAAGTTTAAAAAAGACCGTAATAAACGGGAAAGATAGGGTAATAGCTATTGCGAGAGATATAACCGAACGAAAGCAAGCCGAAGAAAAACTTAAGAAAGCCCAGGAAGAGATAAAAAAATGGAACAGAGAATTAGAAAGAAGGATCAGGAAAAGGACCAACGAGCTTAAAAGATCACAGCATCAACTTATCCAAGCTGAAAAACTTTCCAGTCTCGGACAGTTAAGCGCAGGTGTCGCACACGAACTAAACAGTCCCCTGGCGGGACTGTTGACACTTCTGAGCACTTATAAAAAGAAAGCTACAGTAGGGTCAGATGAAGGTAATGAGATCGATGAGATGATACTCGCTTCAAAACATATGGCCAGGATAGTCAAAGATTTAAATATGTTTGCCAAAGACACTAAAGGAGAAATGACAGATATTAGTCTTAACGATGTTATCTCGTCAACATTGAGTTTTAGGGCATATCTTTTTTCGAATAGGGAACACACTATCAGGCTTATAAAAAAAATAGATAAAGATCTACTATGCATCAAAGGAAATCAGGGTCAGCTTCAACAGATTATTATAAATCTGATAACCAATGCATGTGATGCCATGCCTGATGGAGGGGATTTGACTATTAGGACTAGGAACTCAAAAGATAGATCCGGGGTTATTGTGGAGGTTGAGAATACGGGGGAAGGCATTATCAAGGAGAATTTGGATAAAATATTCGAACCTTTTTTTACGACGAAACAACAGGGGAAAGGAACCGGACTGGGGCTTACTATTTCACATGGAATAGTGAAAAAACATGGAGGCGAAATTGTTGCCAAAAGTCAAAAAGGTAAAGGAACAAAGTTCACTCTATGCTTCCCGGCTGTTGGGAAAGAGAAATTAGAGACTAGAAGGTAGAAGTCAGCGGGTATGACCGATCCTTCTTCGCTGTTCGAGGACCAAAAAGATGGTACAGCTTCGAAGAGACAAGTGTGGGGAAGCGTTTTTGTGTCATCCGACCGAACGCCTGCCTGCCGGCAGGCAGGAAGAGAGTGGAGGAATCTTTATAAGGACCTGCAAGATCCCTCGACTCGTTACACTCACTCGCTCGGGATGACATTTTTTAGACTTTTGACTTTAAACCGTTTACTGCTCACTGTTTACGGTTCACCAGTCACAGAATAGCAGTAGCCGAGGTTTAAACCCCGGCTACAATTCTGGTTGTCTGAATCACGAATCACGAGTCACCAGTCACGGAAAAGAATAGGAAAGGAAAAATTTGCCAGGCAGAAGAAAAAAAATAGCTTTAGAAGTAAAAACAGAACTTCCGGGGAACTTCGAATTAAATGATGATTTCAAAAAAGTTTTCATGTTTGCGGAAAGGACCCGGGAACCGGTTTTTGTAACAGGTAAAGCGGGTACCGGGAAATCTACATTCCTGCAGTATTTTAAGGAAAATACCAAAAAGAACATTATCGTCCTGGCCCCCACAGGAGTTGCCGCGATTAAAGCCAGAGGGCAGACCATTCATTCGTTTTTCAGATTTCCTCCCAGATTTATACATGATGAACACGTCAAGCGTCTACGTAAAAACGAGGTCTTCCAGAATCTAGATACTCTCATTATCGATGAAGCATCTATGATAAGAGCAGACCTTTTGGACGGGATAGATAGGTCTTTGCGCTTGAATCGAGACAGATATGACGAACCGTTCGGAGGCGTACAGCTGATATTAGTAGGCGACCTTTTTCAGCTTCCGCCGATTGTAGATAGAGATATGAAAGATATCATGGATCAAAGATATGATACCCCATATTTTTTCAGTGCTAATGTGATAAAAGAAACTGCATTAAATTGTTTTGAATTAACAAAAATATACCGCCAAAAAAGCAAACAGTTCATTCGGATGCTTAACAAGATCAGGGTAAAAGATTTTACTAAAGATGATCTGGCGAGTATTAATGAGCGATATATGGACGAAATAGAGGAACCGGAAGAAGGAGTTGTGACTCTTACCGCAACTAACGCAGAAGCCGGAAATATCAACAAGTATAAGCTTAATGGTATAGACGATGAGGAGTATGAGTATAAAGCTGATATCCATGGAAAGTTTGACAAAAGAGCATATCCGACTAATGAGATCATTCGCTTGAAAAGGGGAGCGCAGATAATACTAATAAAAAATGATCAACAAAAACGATGGGTTAACGGAACGCTTGGCGAAATATTTGCTCTTGATAAAGATTCGATCCATGTCAAAATAGCAGAAGAGATATATGAGCTAAAAAAAGAAAAATGGGAAAATATAGTTTACAAATATGATAAAAAAACCGACCGGATAGCCGAAAAAAGTAACGGTCATTTCGAACAATATCCACTGAAGCTAGCATGGGCGATAACTATACATAAGAGCCAGGGGCAGACTTTTGACAGAGTAAATATAGATGTTGGAAGAGGAGCTTTTGCGCACGGTCAGGTTTATGTAGCATTAAGCAGGTGCAGAGATCTTGAGGGAGTAACTCTTAACCGTCCCATTGCCGGAAGTGATATTATTTTTGACGACAGGGTGTATGATTTTATAGATAAGGTGTTATGAAGCTCAGTTTGATGACCGCTGACTTCTACCCTCTGACCTCTAAGTCAAAGCTAGTGCGAGTTTTTTCTGTTCAATATCGGGCATATTGATATAATACTAATAATAAACAGTGTTTAAATCAAAAAACGGTGAATCCTCATGAAAACTAACAAACAGCATTCAATAACTATAAAATTTATGTTGTGGTTTCTTTTTATTGCGTTAGTGCCTCTTACCATAGCAACGTATATAAGCTATGATTCTTCACGAAAGGTGCTAGAAGAAGAAGTTACCAACAGCCTTAAAGCCATCGCGAATAATAAAGCTAATCTTATAGAAGCCTTTCTGTCAGGAAAAGAAGAGAATGTTGCCAGACTTTCGTATATGAGTGACCTTGTCTCCGCAGTTGATGAGATGACTGCAGCGCTAAAAGGCGGGTCTGGATCCGAAACATATCTGACCGCGGAACAGAAATATCGGCCTTTCCTGGCATATTATCAGAGAGCCTATAAGTACGATGATATCGTGCTTGTCTCGTCTCAAGGAGAAGTTATTTTTTCTCTTGAAGAATGGCCGGGAACAAGATCTCTCTACGAAGTCGTACTCTACGACGATTCTCAGTTAGCGGAAGTGTTTATAAAAGTACAGGAATCGATGAAGCAGGAAACGTCTGATTTTGAGTATAATACGGCAAGCGGCGGCCCGGCGGCATTTATCGCGGAACCCGTAATGAAAGAAGCCGAGATGATAGGTGTGGTCATAGTACGTATGAGCAATGAAGGGCTCTTGGATTTTGTGAAAGATTATTCCGGATTAGGCATGACGGGCGAGACCATATTAGTTACTCAAAAAGGTGAAGATATTATTTTTACCACACCCTTGCGGTTCGATCCGGATGCTACTTTTAATAGAACAGTAAAAATGGGGGCGGATACGGCTGAAAGCGCCCAAAGAGCCGTTCAAGATGAAAAAGGGTCGGGCATTCTTCTGGACTATAGAGGAGAAGAAGTTCTTGCCATATGGAAAAAATTGGCTTTCTTTGATCTCGGCATGATAGTAAAAATGAACACACAGGAAGTTTTTTCCTCTGCCGTTAGATTACGGAAACTATTATTAGCAATAAGCATCGTTCTTCTTCTTGTTGTAGCTGTTATGGCTATAGTGATTGCCGGCTCGATCTCAAAACCAATAAAAGAACTTACCAAAACATCCAAGATCATTACCGCGGGAGATCTTTCTGCCAGGGCACAAGCTTACACTAATGACGAAGTCGGAGAACTTGCCCAGTCGTTTAATCAGATGACGGATAGCCTTGTTGAAGCAAAAAATAAAGTTGAAGAAGAACGCGTTAAAATAGAAGAGCAAGCAGGACTTCTAAAAAAAGCCAACCATGAACTCGATAGTTTTGTTTATACGGTAAGTCATGATCTGCGTGCGCCGCTTAGGGGCATAGGCGCATTCGCGTCTTTTCTTGAAGAAGATTATGGTGATAAACTCGATAAAGAAGCCGGAGATCATATAAAGGAAATAAATAAAGGCGTAAAAAGGATGAATGCTTTTATAAAAGACCTTCTAACCTTATCGCGTATATCGAGGATAAAGAACCCTTATGAGAATGTAGACATAAACGTTCTTATTCAAGAGGCCATAGAACGCATTAAGTATGATGTTGAGCAGAGTAAGGTCGATTTAAGGGTGCAGCCTAACATGCCAGAAGTATATTGCGACCGCATAAAAATAAACGAAGTTTTCCTGAATCTTATCAATAATGCTATCAAGTTCTCGTCTAAAAATAAGACATCTAAACCTAGGGTAGAAATAGGATTTAAGGATATCGGTGAAAGTTATGAATTTTGGGTAAAGGATAATGGCGTAGGGATAGATCCTAAGGATCACGATAAAGTGTTTGGGCTATTTAAGAGAATACAGACAGAAGAAGAGTTTGAGGGGACGGGTGCCGGACTAAATATAGTACAGAAAATTATGGAAGATCACAAAGGAAAGATCTGGGTAGATTCAGAAGTTGGGAAAGGCGCGGCGTTCCTCTTTACAATACCCAAGGATTTAAATAGGAGGCAAAATGCCTAACGAGAAGGTACTAGTTATAGATGACAGCGATCAGGATAGAAAGATAATAGTCAGGTTTATTAAGAAAGAAGGATACGAGAATATTGTTATAGCAATTAACGGAGAAGAAGGCGTGAAGCTCGCCGAGCAAGAGGAACCCGATATCATAATCTTGGATACAGTATTGCCCGACACCGTTGGCTTTGAAGTCTGCGAGAGAATAAGAATGCTAAAGGATATCAAGGCCCCTAAGATAGTTATGCAAACCGGAAGCATAGATGATGTTGATGCCCTGCGCGCAAAAGAAGTCGGAGTAGATGAATATTGCGTTAAGACAATAGATTGCGGTCCTCTTATAGAAGCGATAAAAAGAATGACGAGCTAGTTTCTGGAAATTGAGATAATGCACCATTCAAACAACAGAGGGAGAAATAAGTGCCGGATAAAACTAACATACTTATAATTGGAGGCGGGGAAAAAGGTGCGGCCTTAATTAAGTTACTTTGCAGTAATGAGAACATTGTCATTAAGGGTGTAGTTGACCCGGATGCTTCTGCGCCGGGAATTAAGCTCGCAAAAGAAAATGGAATACCTGTATTCACTGACTATACAGGATTACTTGAAGATGAAACTATAAACAAAGTAATTAATGCTTCGGAATCCGATCAGGTGCGCAAAGATATAGCGAATATTAAACGCACTAATATAGAGATACTAGGAAAGCACAGTATAAATCTTATGATGGGTCTTGCTAATGAAAGGATAAAAGCCGAACAAGAGTTAGAAATTGCAAAAAAAGAACTTGAACTACAAAGTTGGGGCATGAAAAAAACCAACGAAGGCATCAAAACATTGTATCGCGAGCTCGAAGGCAAAACCGAAGAACTTAAACGATTAGACCAGCTTAAATCAGATTTCATATCAACAGTATCTCACGAACTTAGGACGCCTCTTACTATCATCCGCGAAGCTGTAGCGCAGGTTTTAGACGGGATATTAGGGGATACTACGAATGAACAGCGTGAGGTTCTTTCAGTAGGTTTAGAGGATATTGACAGACTTGCGCGCATAATAAACGATCTTTTGGATATATCCAAGATAGAACGCGGGAAATTAGAAATAAAGCGTGAGAGAACAAATATAGCAGAGTTGATAAAAACTCTGCACACTTCGTTTCTGCCAAAAGCTCGCAATAGAGGTATCGAAATAGGAATAATATGTTCAAGTAAGGATATAGTCGTCTATGCCGAGAAAGATCAGCTTATACAGGTTTTTAATAATCTGATAGGAAACGCTCTAAAATTTACCGACAAGGGAAGTATAACCATATCTGCCGTAGATAAGGGTGACGTGGTAGAGTGTTCCGTTGCGGATACGGGAAGAGGTTTAAAAGAAGAGGATGCCTCAAAACTGTTTTCTAAATTCCAGCAATTTGGGCGAGGAGCCGGACCCGGAGAAAAAGGTACCGGGCTCGGATTAGCCATATCTAAAGGGATAGTAGAGCTTTACAAGGGTAAGATTCATGCTGAAAGCCAACTGGGAAAAGGAACAAAATTTATTTTTACTATACCCAAATTTACTCCTTTAGAACTGGTTAATGAAGAGCTAGATAGGGGCATCACAGAATTCAAGGAACAGGAGATGCCTTTTTCGACAGCAGTACTAGAGATAGAGAATGTCGATAAGGTAGAACAAAAAATAGGGAAAGAAGTTGTATCGGAGATCCTCGACACCTTTGAATCCTTAGGGATGAACACATTAAGTTATATGCGCAGTTTTGTTATACGCGACGGGAATGTTATGCGTATAGTTCTGCCTTCTACCGGCAAGGATAGCTTAGCGCAGATAATAGAGCACTTACAAAAAGCCCACTGTGATTTTTTAGAAGAAAAAGGAAAACGCGAAGACATTAAGCTTTTATTCACAACCGCAACATACCCGGAAGACAGAGAGCAGATAGAAGACTTTTTAGGGAAATAGGGGGGAATTAGATTCCAAACAGTAGCCGGGGTTTAAACCCCGGCTACCAATTTGTCATCCCGAGTGAGAGTAGCGAATCGAGGGATCTTTATAAAAAGAAAGGATCGGAAATGAAGAGATACATTATCTTATCAATTCTTATTGTATGTGTATTTATGTTAACGAATAGGCCAGGTTTTTGTCCCGCCCAGGAGAAACCGCCACAAGAAGACGTAATAATAGCTCAGGTGGGAGATACAACAATACATTTTTCAGAAATAATAAAAGTTGCTGATAAACTTAACCGGTTTCTTAAAGAAAATTTCTATAACAGCGAAACATGGCGCATGAATTTTATAAAACAATATATTGTTCAGACCGCGCTTGCAAAAAGAGCAATAGAAGAAGGGCTGGATAAGGACAAAAAAATAGTTTTTGAGCTGGACAACGTCAAAAACAGCATATTAGCCGATAAAATACTAGAGAAAAAGGTCTCAGAGATAGCTCTGACCGAACAGGATTTTAAGGATCATTACGATACGAATAAAGAGAAATATACGACAAAAAAGCGTGTTAAAATAGATTACGCGGGTTTTGATTCCAGGAAAAAAGCTAAGAGAGCTATTGCTAAACTTAATAACGGAAAAGGCTTAGAAGAAATAACGCAAAAAGACGATGGTGTGGACAAAAAAGAAACATGGATAACTGAAGATTCACCCGGAATGAACCCCGAAATAGACGGTATTTTAGACTCCTCCGCAGAGATCGACATAGTAGCTCAGGAAGTAGGCACTATAAGTGATATCAGAGAGAAAGACGGCAAATTTTACGTTATCATAGTAAGAGAAAAAGAACCCGCACGATTACGTCCATATGATGAGGTCGAACGACAAGTCATCTCGGAAAAGCAGCGAATAGAAAAAGAAAAGAGCATCAATGCCTTTATCAGTGAGACTTTCGACAAAGTAGGAATAAAAATATACGAAGAGAACATGACCCTAAACGATCAATCCCGGAAAAACCACCCGATAAATAAAATAAGAAGCTAAATTGAGGACGCCTATTTGTAAAAAAATAAAAAGTGATATTACAGCATATGCGGGCTCCCGGTTACTAGAGGTTAGCTGTATAGAGGAGAGCTGATCCTATCCCTTATTTTACTTTCGTGAAATGCACTAAACGGGACACTGTCCGCGCATCCACCTAGATTAACTTG
Organism: Candidatus Aadella gelida; assembly: GCA_030765205.1. GTDB lineage: Bacteria > Omnitrophota > Gorgyraeia > Tantalellales > Tantalellaceae > Aadella > Aadella gelida. The sequence continues at coordinate 16,280 of JAVCDB010000079.1, forward strand.
ATTGTGATGACTAAATATGGTATAATTCAGTCATGATGTTGACTGAATTATTGGTAACAAGGTAGGTTTATTATGTACATTCCTCAGGCTCAATTGGATAACCTTCATAGATTATTAACACCCAAGAAAGCTGTCATAATTTATGGGCCAAGAAGGTGCGGAAAAACCACTTTATTGGAGCATTTTAGACAGGAGATAAAAGAAGATTGTTTATTTGTGACAGGTGAGGATATAAATGTCCATGATTATTTAAGTAGTCAATCAGTTGAAAAATTGAAAAGTTTTGTGGGAAAAAGAAAAATAATAATTATTGATGAAGCCCAAAAAATAAAAAATATAGGACTGAATTTAAAACTTATTTTAGACCATGTTCCAAAAGTCAAAATAATAGCCAGCGGTTCATCCTCCTTTGATCTAGCTAGTCAGGTCGGAGAGCCTCTTACCGGCAGAAAATTTACCTTAAAAATGTTCCCGCTTGCGCAATTAGAACTTAAGCATATTGAAAATCAAGCAGAAAGCGCGGCTCATTTAGAGGAAAGGTTGATATATGGATCTTATCCGGAAGTTGTTTTAATGGAAGATAATACTTCCAGAAAAACTTATTTAAGAGAACTGGTGAGTTCGTATCTCTATAAGGATATACTTGAACTTGACGGGTTGCGTCATTCGGACAAATTAATACGGCTATTACAATTGCTTTCTTTTCAGATAGGGAAGGAAATTTCCTATGATGAGCTTGGGAGGCAACTGGGGATGAGCAAAAACACCGTGGATCGGTACTTGGATTTATTAGAAAAGGCATTTGTAGTATTTAAGTTATCAGGATTTAGCCGCAATTTAAGGAAAGAAGTGTCAAAAAATTCCAGATTCTTTTTTTACGATATAGGTGTAAGAAATGCTTTAGTAAACAATTTTAATCCGTTATCCTTACGTAATGACATTGGTATGCTGTGGGAAAATTATCTTATTATTGAACGATTTAAGAAGCAAGAATACTTGAACCAGCAAGCAAATAATTATTTTTGGAGAACATATGACCAAAAAGAAATCGATCTCATCGAAGAGCGCGATGGCAAATTATATGGGTATGAGATGAAATGGTCAGAGAAGAAAGTAAAAATTCAGAAAGAATGGTTAGATACATACAAGAATGCAGAATATAAGTTGGTAAATAAAAAGAACTATTTGGATTTTATTGCCTAGGTTGTGTTTATACATTACAGGCGCTCTATCTAATGGCTACTCTGCCCAGTTTGTCTTGGACCCATCAAAAACAGTGATTTATTCGCTATCTAATACTGCAGGTGCAAACAATACTTGCTTATGCGTAGAATATATGGTATATTCTTCGCATAATATGCGTAGAATATTGAGTGTTTTTTACGCATAAGAAAGAGATGAGGGGGATTATGATGAAATACATTCATCAGTTAAAAAATTGGCCAAAATTTACATGGGATCTTACGACGATCGCATCCCTGTCGGGAGCTGTGCGTAATAGACAAGGCCGGCTTATCGGACGCATGGAGGCGATGGGGTTTCCTGTACGTTCTGAAGCAGTGCTTAAAACGCTTACATTGGATATTGTCAAAAGTAGTGAGATCGAAGGTGAAATTCTAGATTCCGAAATGGTTCGTTCGTCTATTGCCCGTAAACTTGGGATGGATATTGGCGGACTTGTTTCCTCAGACCGTCATGTTGACGGTATTGTGGAAATGATATTGGATGCTACTTCAAATTTTGAGAAAATGCTTACAAAAGACAGGTTGTATGGTTGGCATGCGAGTTTGTTTCCTGGTGGCCGAAGTGGAATGCGAAAGATCAAGATTGGAGCATGGCGTGATGATAAGCTTGGGCCAATGACGGTTGTGTCAGGTCCTGTAGGACGTGAGCGCGTACATTTCCAAGCTCCGGCAGCTAAACGTCTTAATGGGGAGATGAGAGAGTTCTTAAAATGGTTTAATGCTTCGACTTCGTTGGATCCTGTAATCAAGGCGGGTATCGCGCATTTGTGGTTTGTTACACTTCATCCTTTTGATGACGGAAATGGACGCATTGCCCGGGCCATTGCGGATATGCAGCTTGCTCGCGCAGATGACAGCCGAGAGCGATTTTATAGTATGTCGGCTCAGATCCGTCAGGATAGAAATGCTTATTACGAGATTCTTGAAAAAACACAGAAAAATGTTCAAACCACAAAAGAGAGTATTGAGATCACGGCATGGCTTGAATGGTTTTTGATCTGTTTGGATCAGGCGCTGGATATGACAGAACGCATATTGTCCGGTGTGTTCAAAAGGTCTCAGTTTCGGGAATCTCATCCGTCCGGATTGATGAATAAAAGGCAGTGCCTTATGGTCAATAAACTGTTCGACGGATTCCAAGGAAAGCTTACTTCTTCCAAATGGGCGAAGATTACAAAATGTTCACATGACACGGCTCTCAGGGATATTCTTGATCTCATCCGACAAGGAGTTCTTGTTAAAGATCCTGCGGGGGGACGCAGTACGAGTTATTCGCTAAAGGACCGGTAAATGGTTCAGTTTTTAATAAAGATTTTTGTACTAAATTCGTGAATAACCTTGCATGCCTGCCATTTCCATTTGGAAATAGATGAATAGCTACCATGCGATGATGCACTCTGGCAGCGACTTCATCCCTATATCATATTTCTGCCCAAAGATAATGCGGAACTTTAGTGCATAATTCTTTAACTTTAGCATTAAACATTTTTCTTTCTTGAGCTTGTGGAAGGTTTTGCTTTTCAAGAAACATTGTGTGAGAGGAATCATTCATAATTTTTCTAGAAACTTTTATTGCACGATTTTTAATCATATGTTTAAGGCTTTTGCGAGGAACTACACCATAAACGAAAGTACAATCTAACTGGTTAGCAATTTTTTTCATAGTTGAAATTGTCACAGCTCCGGATATTTCGCTGTGCTCTATTACGGATACCCTATTCACACTTACTCCAAGGCGTCTTGATAATTGCGTAAGAGTCATACCTACAGCAGTACGTATAACTCTTATCCATCCACATTTAGGTGTTGACATGTTTTTTATTGAATTAAATTTTTTTAAAGACATATCCAATTGTTCTATAACTAGCTGTTTATTATCAGCTTGCATGATATCCTCCTTGTATATTTTCAATATATATGATGAAAAACTAAACAAATATTCATCATATATATTGAAAATATACCTTATTTTTATCAAATTGTCAAACTAATATTTAAAATGCAACCCCTCGGCGGTAACACTTATAATTGTCTAAACAAACCCGACCACTATAGTTTGCTATCCTTAAAAAATGATTAAGCAATATTGACTTTTGGATAAAAATGGTATATACTCCTGATTAGTATGACTAAAAAGGAGAACGCATAAAATGAAAGATATAAAAAGAATACTAAATATTGAACTGCCGAAGAAGCAATCTACGTTTCTGTGGGGGCCTAGAAAGATAGGAAAAACTACATATTTAAAAAAGCAGTTTCCTAAAAGCATTATTTATGATTTTTTAAAAACAGATCTATTTATTGAAGTTTCAAAAAACCCATCAGTTTTAAGGGAGAGAATACTTGCAAAAGACGAGGATGCTTTAAAATATCCGATAATATTAGATGAAGTGCAGAAAGTACCACAAGTTCTTGATGAAGTACATTGGCTGATTGAGAACAAAGGACTAAGTTTCATATTATGCGGGTCAAGTGCCAGAAAACTGAAAAGGGGACACGCCAATCTTTTAGGCGGCAGAGCTTGGAGGTTTGAAATGTTTCCTTTTGTTACTCCGGAACTCAAAACAATTAATCTTCTTCGTATCCTAAATCAAGGAATGATACCATCACATTATTTGCAATCCAAAGATTATCAGCGGTCACTGAAAGCATATGTTCAGGACTACTTGAAGGAAGAAGTTTTTGCGGAAGGGTTAACACGCAACATTTCCGCATTTTCACGATTTTTTGAAGCATTCGGTTATTCACATGGTGAACTCACTAATTATTCGAATATTGCCGGAGATTGTGGAGTGGATGCAAAAACGGTTAAAGAATATTATCAAATATTGGTTGATACCTTGCTTGCAATACGAGTTGATCCTTTTAAAAAAAGACAGTCGCGCCAGGTTATTACCAAAGCTCCAAAATATTATTTTTTTGATGTAGGAATTGCCGGATGTATAACAAAACGTCATTTAGAAGAGGAAAGAGGGGAAGCATTTGGCAGAGCATTTGAGCATTTTTTGCTTATGGAAATGGTGGCATATAAATCATATTCTGAGAAGAATTTTGAAATAAATTTTTGGCGTACAAAATCAGGGCTTGAAATAGATTTTATTTTAGGCCAAGGAGAAGTTGCTATAGAAATAAAAGGAGCTAGCCGTGTAGGGAAAAAAGATTTCATTGGATTAAAAGCTTTTAGCGATGAGTTTTCTCCTAAAAAAAGTATTCTTGTTTGTAATGAAAAAGAAAAAAGGGTTCACGATAAAATAGAAATTATTCCTTGGAAGATTTTTTTGAAAGCTTTATGGGAAGGCAATATTCTCTAATCTGCACAATACGAAGTTTTATTAATCATGCCAGGCAATGCATCTAAAATTTATCAGCTGAAGGAACCAGTCCAAAGCCCCTGAAGAAACTCATCCCATGGGAGTATGTGGATACCATTTATTTGACGTGATCGTTTTTCCAAAGAAACAACCACATAATGTTTTATTTTGTTCTCTTCTTTAAGTGCCATCATTCCACGTAAGTCTCTTAACGAAATATTTTTCTTTGCTTTTACCTCTATTGCTATAGTGTCATCAATTATAAAATCAACTTCATATCCGGATTTCGACCGCCAATAGGAAAGTTGTTTTAACCCGGTGTAATCTACAAATGTTTTAAGTTCATGTGCGAAATATGTTTCGAATGCATTTCCAAATTCAGGTGAGCCGTTTTTAAGGAGAGAGCGGTTCTGTAAATAACGAACAATTCCCACATCGAAAAAATAGAATTTAGAAGTTGAAATAGATTTTCTTTTTAATGATTTTTTCCATGCCGGAACATTAAATCCAATTAAAGTATCTCGCAAAATATGAAAATATTCCTGTACCGTGCTGCAGGGAACTTGCGCATCATTGGATATTTTGGAATAATTTAACATTAATCCGTTGCATAGGGCTGCAACTTCTAGAAACCGGCTAAAAGCAGAGACGTTTCGAGTTAATCCTTCCGCCGCTATTTCTTCTTTTAAATAATCGCCAGCATAGGCTTTGAGATCTTCTTCCGGTTCATCAGAGAAATAAATGGAAGGGATCAACCCATAATTCAACGCTTTTAATAAATCAAAGTGTTCTTTAAGTTCCCAGAAAATAAACGGATGCAGATGTTTTGATCTTGCCCTGCCACCAAGAAGATTTGTGCCCCCCTGTCTCAACTTTCTTGCGCTGGATCCCGTCAGAAGGAAATGAATATCATATTTTTCAATAAGCCGATGGACTTCGTTGAGAAGAGAAGGAATTTTTTGAATTTCATCAATAATAATGATCTTTTCATTTGGTTTTAGCTCTTCTTCAAGCCTTTTAGGATTGCGGCTTAATGTTAGATATACTTCGCTGTCCAGGAGATCATAGACACGGTACTTACTAAGGTTTTTATTGATAAGCCACGATTTTCCGGTTTGTCTTGGTCCCATCAAAAACAGTGATTTATTTTTTAATGAACGGTTTAGGTCTAGATATCTTGATATATACATATTACTATCCTCCTATTTGACATGTATTCCGTTAATTATCATAACATATAACGGTTGACATGTCAAATATAGTAAGAAAAATAAGCTTAGCGACATCTTTTTATCAATATGCGTCATATTACTCAGAAGTATACCATGTAACCCTGAAGTGTTAAAGTCACGGTATCCGCGATGAAGGGCTTCTTGAATCAGCTGTTTTTAGGCCACGAGGTATAGTTTTCGGGCAAGAAGCTTATCCTGATTTTTTCGAAAAGTGTGCGGTTTTAGGATATGCACTAATTCAGAATCATCCTTTTGTAGACGGGAACAAACGGACAGGGTTTGCCTCGATGCATCTTATGCTGCTCATGAATGGGTATGATCTAGCTTCGTCTACAAAAATGGAAGTTGAAATGA
>JAVCDB010000070.1 GCA_030765205.1 Candidatus Aadella gelida
ATCTATTCTCGGGAATAAAGGCGCTCCCTTATTTATTCTGGTCCCGGCCGGGAACATTCTCCACGCTCCGCTCCCTCTATCAGCAGGATAAAGAGACGCTTTGTTCTTCTCGAAATCCTGATCCTCAAGACCTAACTGCTCCCACATCTTTTTCGAGGTCTCTGGTATAAAAGGATATATCCCCACAGCAGCGCTTCTTAAAACCTCCAAGAGGTCTATTAGAATAAGTTTTATGGATTCTGTGTCACTTTTTTTGGAATATTCCCATGGAGCGGATTCCTCAATATATTTATTTGCCTTTCCCACTATATCCATTACAGCGTCCAGCGCCTGTTTTAACTTTAGATCGCGGCTGCACATCTTCTCATGCATTAAGGGTGAAAGTTCCAATAATTTAGCTTTAAGCGCTTCGCTGCGCTTTTTTTGAGCGCTGTCCTCGCCGCCTGAAAGTTCCGGAGACACTCCGCCTGAATACTTCTCTACCATAGTAAGCGTCCTGTTTAAGAGATTTCCTAGATCATTGGCCAGATCACTGTTATACATTGTAATGAAAGCTTTTTCACTAAACGTACCGTCAAAGCCGAGGTTTACAGACTTCATCAGGAAATATCTAACAGAATCTATCCCGTATTTGTCAGCCAGTTCTACCGGATCCACTATATTACCTTTGGATTTAGACATCTTTTCATCACCCATTTTCCACCATCCGTGCGCAAACACGGTCTTCGGCATCTCATAACCGGCGCTTTTCAGCATTATAGGCCAGTAAACCGCGTGATGACGCAGGATATCTTTAGCCATCACATGAATATCAGCAGGCCATAACCTGTCCAATTTGCCCGCGATCGTAGGACCAGAAATATAATTGATTAATGCGTCAAACCATACATAAACAACATATTCTTTGTCGAAAGGAAGTTCTATCCCCCATGGACTCCTTTTCTTGGGACGTGAAATACAAAGATTATTAAGCCCCTCTTTCAAGAACCCCAACACTTCGTTCTTCCTAAAGCGCGGCATTATAAATTCCGGATTTTTTTCTATATATTCCTTAAGCCATTCTTGATATTTGCTCATCTTAAGAAAATAATTTTTCTCTTTTATCCTCTCGAGCTTCCTGGAACAATCCGGACAACTGCCGTCTTCTGCCTGCGTATCGGTCCAGAAAGTCTCACAAGGCGTACAGAACCAACCATCATATTCTCCGATATATATGTCACCTTTTTCAAACATCCTATTTAAAAGGTCCTGCACTACTTCTTTATGCATCTCATCTGTGGTACGTATGAACCCGTCGTATGATATTCCAAGTTTCTCCCATACCTTCTTGAAGTTGTCCACTATACCATCAACAAATTCTTTCTCCATACCTTCCGCAAAACCGGCGGCTTTTGCAGCTTCCTCTATCTTTTCTCCGTGTTCATCTGTGCCCGTCAGAAAAAAGACCTCTTCCCCGCACATCCTCCGGTATCTAGCTAAAACATCTACTATAACCTGCGTGTATGCATGTCCTATATGAGGATTAGCGTTAACGTAATAGATAGGTGTTGTTATGTAAAATTTATTTTTTCTCATCTTTTTGATCCCCGATTGTTTCTGGTTCTCGTTTAGTCACATCAAACATTTTGTCTCTGTCGCTTGCAAAGTTATGCTTTTAATGCCGTTTTGTAAAAAACTGTTTAGTTAGTTGTTCTTCTACTTAAAATGTTTGCAGCACGAGTAACAGCTTCGCACATTTGCTTGTTCTTTTTTACGTGGTGCTAACTACCGTGCATTTTTCACTATAGAACCATTGTTCATATGTTGTCTTCTTTTTGCTTCATGTTTAGATTTGGTTATTTTTTCACTTTAGTTCCTGGCCCTCTGACTTCTAACCTCTATTTTCTATCCTCTCTTGTCTTTCGTCCCTCATCTTGACCCTTTTTTCCTCTTTTCACTGATCTTTTAGCGTCTTGCCCTTTTTCCTTTCCGCATCCTTCTATATCACATACTTTTAGATCTCTTATTTTTCCTTCGCCAAAATCTACGGTAACCGTACGGTTCAGCGGATTAACGCCGATTATTTTGCCTTCCCCTTGACCGGTCTTAACATCCCTTCCGACTTTAGGCATGTTTTTTGAGCATTCTTTATAATGATCGTACTCATATCCCAAACAACACATGAGCCGTCCGCAGAGACCGGATATTTTAGTTGGATTAAGCGGGAGATTCTGAGTTTTTGCCATCTTGATAGTTACCGGGTTAAAATCTTTCAGAAACGACATGCAGCAAAGACTCCTTCCGCAAGGACCGTGTCCGCCTAGCATCCTGGCCTCGTCCCTGACTCCTATCTGCCTAAGTTCTATGCGCACACGAAAAATGCTCGCAAGATTCTTTACCAGATCTCTAAAATCTACACGGTTTTCCGAAGTAAAATAAAAAATTATCTTTGACCTGTCAAAAGAATACTCGGCATCCACAAGTTTCATGGGGAGTTTGTGCTCTTCTATCTTTTTCATGCACACTCTTATAAGATCCTTGGTCTTGTTCTTATTTTTCTCTATCTGCTTTTCGTCCCAAGGGTTGGCCTTACGTATTACTTTTCTGACGGGTTTTGGCAGGGAATTAACATCCTTTATCTCTTCATTAGAAGACACCACTTCCCCGTATTCTAATCCCCTGTCAGCCTCTACAATAACTTTATCTCCGGTGGTAAGCTTCATGCCACTGGTTATAAAATGTTTTATTTCTCCTGCAGCCCTAAGCTGCACCTGCACTATTTCATGCATTATTTCAGCTCCAATCGTTAATTCGTGACTCGTGGCTCGTGATTCGTAAACAGTGAATAGTAAACTGTTGACTATTGACTATGGACAATTGACTATTGTCAAATTCCTGTCCCATTTGCACATCAGGCATTATTTGTCTATAGTCTATCAAAAACTCCCGGCAAAACCTGTGCTACTATTTTGGGATTAATATTTGACATTAATGCCTTACGCATTTCTATTAGCTCCCCGACCATGTCATATATCCCGTCCGCTCCATATTTCTTCAGCCGTCCGCAAAGCTCACTTCCCATAAAATCTTTATCTATCATAAGATTTTCCAAGTGTTCCCCGCTTAAAACCGTGTCCCTTAAAAGCATAATAAGAATATCTATGTCCTCTAGAATATTATCCTTATCATCATTCATCCAATCCCTCTTTCCGGGACTGTTTTCTTCTAAAATACTTTCCAAGAGAGCAATAATATTCTCTTTTTTCTCTTCAATACCTTCTTCTATTATTTCAAGAGCTTTTCCAGGAGATCCTTGAGAAAAATATGCCAAAAATTGCGCCTCTTCTTCTCTTAGATGTCCCATCTCCCGCATTATTATATCTTTAGCCAGTTCTACGGAAAGAGAGTTAAACCTTACCTCCGAACATCTTGATATTATCGTATTTAATAGAAGTTCCCTCTTGCTCGTGATCAGTATTAATACGGAACTTTCTTGAGGCTCTTCTAAAACTTTAAGTAAAGCATTCCCGGCGGGTATTGTCATGCAATGTGCGTCTTCTATAACGCATATACCCAGTGGAGATTCAAACGGCTTGAGACCGAGCGCTTCCCTCGCGGTACGTATCTGTTCGATCTTGATGCTTTTATTCTTCTCAGGTTTGATCCATGTGATATCCGAATGCGCGTTATTCTCGATCTTGACACATGCCGGACAAAGAGAACATCCCTCTCCGGACGAAAGGGTATTTTTGCATACAAGAGCCTTAATAAACGTTTTTGCGCAAAGAGCCCTGCCTACCCCTTCAGGCCCTGAAAAAAGATAACTTTTAGATAATCTCCCTGAAGAAAGACTGTTCGAAAGATATCGGACAGCATTATCCTGTCCCTTTATGTTCCCTAATAGCGACATCCACTACATCCTTTACGATCGTGTACGTTTCATCTATCCCTTTATCAACTTTTATGACCTTTATACGATTAGAATCCGCTTCAGCCATATCAAGGTATCCTTTTCTAACCTTTTCATGAAACTCAAGATCACGTTTTTCCATCCTATCCGCGAGTCCTCTGTTTCCGGCTCGCTCAAGACCTGCCTTAACATCCAAATCCATCAAAATAACCAGGTCGGGAACCAATCCTCCGGTCGCGACCTCATCTATCCTTTTTATCTGATCCATGTCTATCCCCAGCCCATATCCCTGATAGGCAAAGGTAGCGGTATTATACCTATCGCATATTACTATTTGTTTCTTCTGGAGCGCCGGCCTTATAACCTCGGCTACATGCTGCGCCCTGTCGGCTTCAAAAAGCAGAAGTTCAGCCTTCTCATCCAGCCATTCTTCATCTTTTCCGAGGATAATGTCTCTTATACTTTCCCCCAAAACAGTATCTCCGGGCTCTCTCGTATACCTGACCTCATATCCGGAGGAGGCAAGCTCGTCCGCTAAACGCCTTGACTGTGTGCTTTTCCCGCATCCTTCCGGACCTTCGAAAGTTATAAAAATGCCTTTATTTATTTTTTGCGCCATTGCGGTCCTTCCGGAGTATCTTCTAGGGTTATTCCTTTATCTAAAAGTTCGTCCCTTATCTCGTCAGCCCTGGCATAATCTCTTTTAAGTCTGGCTTCTTCTCTTTCGGCAACCAAATTATCTATTTCTTCTGAGACGTTTGCGTCTATTTCATCACTGCCGAAAGATAACCCGAAGACATCTGCCGCTTCCAGAACGAAATCTTTTATCTGGGAGACTACCGCAATGTCTGTTCCCTTTATTTCAGGAAGAGCTAGAACCTCATTCCCCTTCTTTACCGCTTCGAATATAACAGCTAGAGCCAACGGCGAATTGAAGTCATCATCCATAGCAGAGGTAAACTTCTCGCGAAGCTCGGAAACTAGCCTTTGCGTGCTATCAATATCACCTTGCTTTATCTCACTTTGCACTGCAATTTTATCAGCTTTGTCTATAAAGATCTTTATTCTTTCTTTAGAACTCCGGCTTGCCGCCATCTTATCGGCACCGTAATCCATCGGACTTCTGTACTGGCTATTAAGAAAAGATATTTTAAGGATATCCGGATCCTTATACTCATCGAGGAAATCCATTATTGTTATGTAGTTCCCGAGTGATTTCGACATCTTCTCACCCTTTACCGTCAGAAGACCATTATGCACCCAATATTTAGCAAAACTCTTTCCGGTAACAGCTTCGGTCTGGGCTATTTCATTCTCGTGATGAGGGAAAATAAGGTCCAATCCGCCTCCGTGTATATCAAACCCTTCTCCCAGTATTTTGGTGCTCATAACAGAACATTCTATATGCCATCCCGGACGCCCTTTTCCCCAAGGACTTTCCCAAGAAGGTTCATTTTCTTTAGCGGATTTCCATAAGGCAAAATCAAGTGGATACTTTTTTTTGTCGTTTCTATCTGCTGCGGCCTGGCCTACCATTTCTTCTTTATTCCTATTCGATAGTTTGCCGTATCCTTCAAACTTATCTACACTGAAATATACATCTCCTCCGGACACATACCCATACCCTTTCCCTATTATTTTCTCTATAAAGCCTATCATCTGAGAAATATTTTCCGTAGCCTTGGGTTCACAAGTAGGCTGCATTATCCCGAATATCTGAAGCTGCTTGTGATATACTTCAAGATACTTTACTGCAATCTCTTTAACTTTTTCTTTAAGCTCTTCCGTTCCCGATAGTTCACTAACAGCTTTATTGATTATTTTGTCATCTATATCTGTCACGTTCCTGACAAAGGTTACCTCAAACCCTTTATATTCCAGATATCTTCTTATGACATCAAAGACATACGCGCTCCGCGCATGCCCTATATGCGGCACATCGTATACCGTAGGTCCGCAAACATACATATTTATTTTGCCTTTTTCAGAAGGTATAAATTCTTCTTTTTTTCGAGTTAAGGTGTTATATATTGTAAGCATAATTTTCGTGTATTAGGGTTTATGTTTTTCCAGCCCTTCTTCAATATGATCTATCTCATGTTGTAATTTTTCGAGAGCCTGCTGCATCGGGTCAGGGAGAGATGAATGATCCAAGTTAACCCCGCCGGGTATACGCTGCCCGCGTTTTTTTGCTACCCTGCCCGGAACACCTACAACCGTTGAATCGTCCGGAACATCACGTAAAACCACGGCATTTGCGCCTACCAGAACATTATTGCCGACTTTAATATTTCCCAGAACTTTAGCTCCTGCTCCTATAACAACATTATTCCCGAGAGTAGGATGGCGCTTCCCTTTTTCTTTCCCGGTTCCGCCCAGAGTAACTCCTTGAAATAATGTAACGTTATCCCCTACAACAGCTGTTTCACCTATTACCACACCCATCCCATGATCGATAAAAAATCCTTTTCCTATTACCGCCGCGGGATGTATTTCGATTCCGGTTACAAACCTCCCAACCTGAGACAACAGTCTCGGCAAAAACGGAATGGACATTTTATTAAGAAAATTAGAGATCTTATGCAGCGCAAGCGCATGAAATCCCGCGTATGTAAAGATTATCTCGGCATAATTCTTAGCTGCCGGGTCTCTTTCCAGAGTAGCTTTTAGGATGTCTCCGCAAAATGATCTAGCCGATAGATAATAGATCAAACCTATTCCGACTACTATAACAAATCCATGTATCCCGCACATGATATCTCCTTTTCTCTTGTGGGGTGGCACCAAATGGGACGTCCCCGCCTGTACAAAATAAAAATATATTCTGGGGACATCCTGAGGCCTAGGATTACACCCCACTTTGAAAGGGTGTCCACAGAACGCGCGTCATTCAACCATTACCTGTGCCTCTCACACCATACGTCCTCAACACCCAAAAACTTCTATTATTTCTTCTGCAAAAGTACTGCGGCATGCGCTTCAATAGCCTTTCCCGCGCCGATCTTACCCAAGCGTTCCGCCGTTTTTCCTTTTACATTGATCTGTTCTCTATCGCAGGCTAATATTTTGCCTATAATATGTTTCATCTGCTCGCTATATAAAGCTATTTTGGGACTTTCGGTAATAATTATGCAATCCAGATTACCCAGACAAAACCCTTCTTCATCCATAATGCGCGATACTTTACCAAGAAACTCTACGCTCGACCTTCCTTTATTCGCTTGATCCGTATCGGGAAACATCATACCTATATCCCCTTTTCCCAAAGCTCCCAATATAGCGTCCGAGATAGCGTGAAGAAGAACGTCCCCGTCAGAATGAGCTAGGGGTCCGGTATTAGAAGGAATAGTTACTCCTCCCAATACAAGAGTTCTACCCTCCTTGAGTTCATGTATATCGTACCCGATACCTATTCGCATATTTTTATCCTATTTTTGCTGCTGCGAATCCTGGGGCTTCTTTCCATTATTATTATCCTCCACCAGATTCGCAAATATCATCTTACCGGCAGATGTCTGAAGAACACTTGTCACTGAAACCTTAGCATTTTTCCCTATTAATTTTCTGCCGTTATCAACTACTAGCATGGTCCCGTCTTCCATGAACGCTACGCCTTGATTTCTTTCTTTCCCCTCTCTTTTAATATGAACGTTCATCTGCTCCCCTGGAAAAACTACGGGACGCAGCGCATTTGCCAAGTCGTTTATATTATGTATTTTAACGCCTTCAACCGTGGCTACTTTATTAAGATTAAAATCATTGGTAACGACACTGCAATTCAGCATTTTAGCTAGCCTTACTAATTTAGCGTCTACTTCCTTGATATCGCTCAAGCCCTCATCATGGATAATGACCTCCATACCTTTTATGCTCTTTATTTTTTCCAGCATATCCAGTCCCCTGCGGCCCCTGTTCCTTTTGGCGTCATCAGCGCTATCGGCAATTTGATGCAGTTCCTGCAAAATAAACCGCGGGATTACTATCTTTCCTTCAATAAATCCTGTTTCACATATCCCGGCTATTCTTCCGTCTATGATAACGCTTGTATCCAATATAAAAAGCTGGTCCCTCAAATCCTGACGCGAAAACCGCACATAAGGTATAACAAGATTGAATTCGTCCTTACCTTTAACGGCTATGACCATACCTAAATAACAAAAGACCAGTGTGAACACTATTTGTAAGGAAGAATACAATATTTCATTGAGCGGCAATAGTCTCAGTATCAGTGTAACCATCCATGCCATAAAGAATCCGAACAGAAGACCGAAAGCAGACGCTGAAAGGTTGCTGAGAGATACCCTCTCCAAGCGGCTCTCGATCAGTATAAGAACGGTTGCTCCAACAAGTCCTATTATCGCCCCTATAATCGCCCCTTCCTGTGATAAATTCGTAAATAATTGGCCCAAATAATAACCGCAAACAGCGCTAAGAACCAGAAAAAAAACTCTGATCAACCTTATAGTCATGTCTTCTCCTCTTTTTTATTAAAAAAATAAAAATCAGTATCTCCGCATACGCGAAGATATAATAAAAAACCTGTACGGGCACGGCATGCCGTGCCCCTCCCTTACTATTTGTCGTCCGTTCTTTTATCTTTTGTTCTTCTGGGCTTACTAAGCAGTTTCCACGGATGAGCTTTTATATCGCTCACAAATGTTTCCAAATCGTTATATATTTTATCGTCTGACAATAGTTTTCCTACTGTCCCTTCTCCGCTGTTTATCTTTTTAAAGATACTCGAAAGTTCGTTATACAACGTATCGTCTGAAAGCAGTTTTCCTAAAGTTCCTTCCCCGTCTTCAACATTTTTCATAACGCTATTAAACGAGTCAATAAGATCATTCATGCCTTCCATCTGTTCTCCGACATTAACCGGATTTCTCCCCACTATAACAGATCCATCTTCAAGAAACGTTTTCTCTTTTCCCGGGGTTATTTCAAGATACTGTTCCCCTAAAAGACCTAAGGTATTTATTCTTGCTACAGCATCGGTCTCCACTTGTACCCCATCATTTATCCAAACGGTGAGACCAACACGCGTTCTTTGTTTCTCTTCGTCATAGAATATATCTGTTTTTTTTATCTCTCCCACATTGACTCCTGCAAGTCTGACCGGAGCGTTTTCGGTTATACCGTTAACAAAATCAAACTCCGTAATTATGTTATATCCCCCTTTCAGGAGATACAGATCGCTTATTGAAAACACTAAAAGGAACATCAAAAATATTCCCACACCGATGAAAAGACCTACTTTTACTTCAAGTTTCTCGCTTCTCAGCATTTAGTACCCCCCCTAATTTTATCTCATTATAATTCAATCTTAAGGTTTTTTATATGTGAATGACTGCTATTGTCTTTTGACCTTAATTCGCCGTTTTCATCATTATCGGTTATTGGTCCTTCGGCGCTGCCGGTTACAAACTGTTTTACAATGGGATTATCCGAATTCTTTATCTCATCCGGAGTCCCTATCGCGACTATCTTCTTATCATAAAGCATAGCAATACGATCGGCTATTTTATATGCGCTTTTCATGTCATGCGTAACCGTTACAGATGTTATCTTAAGAGTTTCATGTAGATGTCTTATAAGTTCATCTATTACGTCACCCATAATAGGATCGACCCCGGTAGTCGGCTCATCAAAAAGTATTACTTTAGGGAACATACAGATCGCCCTGGCAAGCCCCACCCTTTTTTTCATCCCGCCTGAAAGCTGAGCCGGTTTTTTGTTCTCCACGCCTTTTAGCCCGACCCTGCCCAGACATTCAGCTACCCGTTTTTTTATATCCTCAAGACTCATGTCCGTATACTCAAAAAGCTGAAACCCAACATTCTCAAGCACGCTTAAAGAATCGAATAAGGCCGCTCCCTGAAAAAGCATCCCAAAATTCATTCTCATCTTATTGAGATCTTTCTCGTTCAGGCTAGTAATATCTCTCCCGTCTATCAGGACCTTTCCCTTGTCAGGATGGAGAAGTCCCATGATATGTTTAAGAGTGACACTCTTGCCGCATCCGGAACGCCCTATAATAACCATAGATTCACCCGTGTTTATGGTGAGATCCAGATTTTCTAATATAGCCTGCCCCTGGAATGCTCTGCTTATATTTTTGAGTTCTATCATACCTGACCTTTCGTAAGATTAATATCACTTCGCAAAAATAAAATAGAATAATGCCGTAAAAAAACAATCCGCTATAATGATCAGTATGAAGCTTCTCACAACGCTTGAAGTAGTTGCCCTACCCACTCCTTCGGCGCCACCCGCCGAATTTAATCCTTCAAAACAAGATATTGTACATATAATGATCGCGAATGAAATGCTCTTAATAATGCCTGTAAGTATGTCTTTAAGGGCTAACGGGTCGAATGACATTTTTAGGTACATACCATGCGCAATATTCAGCTTGCTCACACCTATTATATATCCGCCTACTATACCAAAAAAATCCGCGCATATCGTGAGAAGCGGAAGCATTATTAGTAGGGCTATAAACCTTGGAACGACCAGATATTGTACGGGATTTGCGGAGAGTGTCTCCAAGGCCTCTACCTGTTCGGTAACTTTCATGGTCCCAAGCTCCGCAGTCATCGCGGCTCCGCATCTCCCGGCTACTATAAGAGCTGTAAGTACAGGTCCCAGTTCCCGGGTTATTGAAAGAGATACGAGTGACGCTATATACATTTCCGCAGAGACTTTTTGCATCTGATAAGCGCTTTGCAAGGCAAGTACTATACCCGTAAATATACTTATGAGAAATACTATCGGAAAACTCGATACCCCAACTTTACTCATCTGATCCAGAAGTTGTATTTTCCTCATTCTTGGTACAAAGATCCAGAATATGGTTTGAACAAGAAGCACGGCTAATCCGCCTATGTACATAAAAAATTCACGTACACTTTTTTTAGCGTAATTAAAGGGGCCTAGGATAGATCTGGTTAATATTTTTTTATACATAAGCACATCCAATTCCTTTTCAGTAATTTATCCTCTTAAAACTGTATCTTATGTTCAACTCCGAAAAAATCCGTTTCCTCGTCAATTTCTAGTTTCAAACTATTCTTTCCGTCTATCTTATATTTAAACCCTACTTCTTTCTGCGTTTGATCTGTAGAATATTCTTCTAATTGATCTCTTTCGCTTTCTATGGCAGTTGTAAGAGTGAACCTGTCTTTACTTGCTTCGACAACGTTATAATCTTCTTCTTTAGCTATCTGCCACGTCTCCCATACGGCAACTTTGTTATCCGTTTCGAAGACTAATTTATCAAATGCTGTTCCCTCCGGCATCTTGCTAAAATCCATTTCACCGCTTACTATTATGTGTCCCCAATCTTTAACGACTCTTGAATCGGCTATTTCGACTATCGGAAGCTTCCCTTTTAATGTAGCAAAAAGTGACCGAAACTTCATTTCTCCCAATTGTCCTTCTCCGATATACACTCTTCCGTTCACGTCTGCCGTCTGCAAAGGCCCTTTTACTTTTACCTCACCGTCAACTATCCCGGCAAGCGCATCCCCCGAATTCGCGAACATTTTCTGAATTCCGGCCAGATCAAATCTATCCGCTTCAAATTGTACTTCCGTGTAATGCGGCGGGTTAATCCCCATTTTAGCGCTTAAACTTAGATTATCCCCCCATTTTAATCTTTCAAGAAGAAAGATTTTTTCCTTGTAAAGTATCTTTCCCTTAGCATTTATATCCCAGAACGGATGCTTGTTGATAACTATATTTTCACCTCTTATAGAAAACCCCGCAACATCCTGCTTCCCGTACGAAAACCATACATCGCCTATAACTTCTGATCCTCCTATATTCACCTGATCAAGCCTGTAATATATATCACTCTGACCTTTTTCGTTTATACTGGCCTCTATCCTCATTGTACCTTTTTTCTCCTTTATAGGCACAAGATCCAGGGTAATACAGTGTGTTGTAGGATCTAATATCCCCTTTACCCTTAACTGTCCGCCCCAAACCATATCACAATCGTACCTGGCGTCTTCCCTTCTCGTTAATCCTCCCATTATGCTCTTTTTTTCTTCTCCAAAGAGCATAGGCGCTATATGTCCGAAAATCTCCATTTTTCCGGGATATTTACGTAATTTCAAGAACCCTCTAATAAACGGATTATCATCGCTGAAATACACAGCGATCTTTTTGATGGGATTCTTTTTTCTTTCAAAGAACTTTATTTTGTCAAGCACGACATCCCATAATTTATAGGAGATCTCCACTCTTTCTACAACAAAAGTTTTCTTATTATTCCCCACAGAAAACTTTACGTCCCGGAGGATCATGTCTCTAAAAATACCTCCAGTTATATTCCCTATCTTTACTGTGAGCTTTTTCCCTAAAAACTCTGATACTTTTATTTCCGCAAAATTCTTTATAAAATGCGTCTGGTTATAGCTAAACGACCACATCGCCGATAAACTCAAAAGCAGTATAAATAGTCGCACTTTTCTACTGTGGTATATTGCTCCTCTCATAAAATCGTTATCTTTTCTTGGCAACCGATCTTTTTGATTTTTTCTTGAATACTAATGCTTCTGCCTTATCCTTAACGTCTACGGTTATCTCGTCCCCTTCTTTAAATGCCCCCGAGAGCATCTCTTCTGCCAAAGGATTTTCCAGATACCTTTGTATTGTACGTTTCAGTGGACGCGCCCCGAAAACTTTGTCAAACCCCTTATCTATGAGAAACGATTTAGCTCCATCACTCATTTTAATAGCTATCTTCTTCTCCTTAAGTCTCTTCTCCACAGAAGAAACTTCTATTTCAACGATATGTTTAAGATCCTCTCTAGTCAAACTTCTAAAAACTATTACGTCATCCACCCTGTTAAGAAATTCGGGTTTAAAGGTTTTCTTTACATCTTCCAGAAGACGCTCTTTCATCCCCTTGTAAGTCTCTTCACCTTTATCCGAATGAAATCCTATAGATCCCGTCTTCTTTAAAAGGTCTGCGCCGATATTTGACGTCATTATCAGTATCGTATTCTTAAAGTCCACCTTGCGCCCATAAGAATCCGTAAGTCTTCCCTCATCCAGGAGCTGAAGTAATATATTAAAAACATCAGGATGCGCCTTTTCGATCTCATCCAAAAGGACTACAGAATAGGGCCTTCTTCTCACTTTTTCCGTAAGCTGCCCGCCCTCTTCATATCCCACATATCCCGGAGGCGCTCCCACTAACTTCGAAACATTGAATTTTTCCATATATTCCGACATATCTATCTGTATAACAGCATCTTCATTACCGAAGATCACTTCTGCCAGTTTCTTACCGAGCAAGGTCTTTCCTACACCTGTAGGACCCATAAAAATAAATGTCCCTATAGGCCTGTTCGGATCCTTTATCCCGGCTCTCGACCTGCGTACAGCATGAGATATAGCTTCTATAGCCTCGTCCTGCCCTACAACTTCTTTTTTAAGGGTATCGCCCAATTTAAGATACTTTGAAGACTCTTCTTCTTCCACTCTCACTAAAGGTATCCCTGTCCAATCCGAAACTATTGTCGCTATGTCTTCGTCTGTAACAATGATTTTTTGCAAGCTCTGTGAAGTTTTCCATTCGGATACTTTATCTTTAGCTTCCTGACGAGCCTTCCTTTCCGAATCCCGAAACCTCGCGGCTTTCTCAAAATCCTGGTTCTTAACAGCCTCTTCTTTTTCACGTTTAGACTCTTCTATCTTCTTCTCCTCTTCCTTTAACTCCTCCGGCATTACCATAGTAGATAATTTTGCCTTAGATCCGGCCTCATCAATAAGATCTATTGCCTTATCAGGAAGAAACCTTGCGCTTATATATCTATCCGCTAATTTAGCTGCTGCTTCCAGCGCCTTATCCGTGTACTTGACTTTATGATGCGCCTCGTATTTGTCTCTTAGCCCTTTGAGTATCTCAATAGTCTCATCCACACTGGGAGGCTCGACCGTAACCGGCTGAAACCGTCTCTCAAGCGCCGGATCTTTTTCAATATTTTTTCTATACTCATCTAGTGTGGTAGCACCGATGCATTGTATATCACCCCGCTGAAGTGAAGGTTTAAGTATATTTGAAGCATCTATTGCGCCTTCTGCGCCTCCCGCGCCAACAAGTGTATGTATCTCATCTATGAACACAATAACTTCAGGTGTGTTCCTGATCTCTTTCATAACAGCTTTGATGCGTTCCTCAAACTGTCCCCTGTACTTCGTACCGGCTATCATCCCCGCAAGATCAAGAATGATCAGTCTTTTTCCTTTCAGCATCTCAGGAATGTCTCCGACAATTATCTTAAGAGCCAGCCCTTCAACTATAGCCGTCTTTCCCACACCCGCTTCTCCGATAAGTACGGGATTGTTCTTCTTCCTGCGGCTCAATATCTGCACAACTCTCTGTATCTCCTTGCTTCTTCCGATAACCGGATCAAGTTCATCATTTTTTGCCATCTCGGTAAGATCTCTTCCGAAAGAATCCAACGCGGGAGTTTTACTTTTCTTTTTTCTCTTCCCGTCATCTTCCACAGCAAATCCAGGAACACTTGATCCCAGAAGATTAAGCACTTCTTCTCTTACGCTTTTAAGATCAAGCCCCAGATTAATAAGCACCTGACTGGCCACTCCGTCACCTTCGCGTATCAGCCCTAAAAGAAGATGTTCTGTCCCGATATAGTTGTGTCCCAAGTTCCTGGCCTCATCCATAGCAAGTTCGATAACCTTTTTAGCTCTGGGAGTAAAAGGTATATCTCCTTCGGTTATTTTATCCGGTCCGGGCTGAACAAGTTTTTCCACTTCCGCCCGAATATTATCAGAATCTAGTCCTAAACTGTTAAGTACCGCAGCAGCTACGCCTTCCCCCTCTTTGACAAGTCCCAAGAGCAGATGCTCGGTCCCGATATAATCATGATTAAATCTTTTCGCTTCTTCCTTTGCTAAAAGAACCACTTTTCTGGCTCTTTCGGTAAATCTGTTAAATGCAGGCATTTATTTCCTCCTTTAAAAAGTACGCTACCAATTATTTGTTATTCTCGTCCACTCCTAAGATCTTTCTTATGAGATCAGCTCTTTTAATATCTCGTTCATACGGGGGAATGCTTTTCCCGTTACTTTTCTGAAGATGTGCAGGTTGAGAAAGCAAAAGCACTTCGTTTATGCGATCAGTATCTATTTTATCTATCAGTCCGAGATCTGCCCCTAACCTTATGGCTGACAAAAGTTTTATTGTCTCGCTCGAGGTGATGATCCGCGCGCTTTTTAGCGTCCCATAAGACCTGAATATCCTATCGGAAATCTCTTTCTTACTTTTCTGCATAAGGTTTTTTCTGGTCTCTTTCTCCCTGGTGATTATCTTTTTTATTATCCTTTCCAAATTATCAAGTATATCCATCTCAGAATGTCCTAAAGCTACCTGATTAGATATTTGAAAGAAATCTCCTAAAGCTTCTGTCCCTTCACCATAAAAGCCGCGCATTGTAAGCCCCAATTTAGATATGGCATCGAAAACAGTATCTATTTGATCAGTCATAACCAGCGCAGACAAATGAAGCATCACTGAAGCCCGAAGTCCCGTTCCCGTATTCGTAGGACAGCTTGTCAGGTATCCGAAAATATCAGAATAGTCAAATGGTATTAGTTTCCCGACTTCATCATCAACCTCATCAATGATCCGCCATGCTTCCATCAAATTGAATCCGGACTGCATAACCTGAAACCTGATATGATCCTCTTCGTTTATCATAGCGCTCAAGATCTCTTTATCCTCGATTATAAGACCTTTACTCTCTACCTGATGAGCGTGCTCCTTACTCATTAGATGGCGTTCTATTAAAAAATCTCTATCAAGTTCCGTAGTATCTTTTATCTTAAGAAAAAGTGCGTTCTTAAAAAAATTACTTTTCTCGATGGCACTGCAGACCGCGTCAAGAGTTTCCTTTCGTTCATTACCATCGGCTCTATTAAAATACAGATGTCCCTTAATATTCCTTGCAAGCCTCACCCTTGTTGATATAGCAATATTAGACCCGGGACCCTCTCCTTTAAGCCATTCACTTCTGCTGTTTAATAAGTCATCAATTTTCACTATCCCTCCGATCTAGATCCTTTATTCTGTCTCTGACGATAACCGCTTTTTCGAATTCTTCATTTTTGACAAGTTCGTTAAGCTCGTCCCTCAACCTTTGAAGGTCCGGTTTTTCTTTAGGCCGTGTTTCTTTTTGAAAAGGTCTTTTCCCGACATGCCTGTCTGACCCGTGTATTTTTCTCAATAGTTCACTAAGCTGCTTTCCAAACGTATCGTAACACTTCCCGCATCCAAATCTTCCGGTTTTACGAAAATCATAAAACGTCATAGAACACGCGGGACATTTAACCGTTAGGCTTTCTTCCAGAGCGCCTCCCTCTATGGGCGAGCCTAGATCCATGAGCCCCGACAAAAGATCAGTTAAACCAAAATGCGACTGCATTTCATTACTTTTTTCTTTCGCACATTTCTCGCAAAGATGCAGTTTGGTAACTTTATCATTAACAACTTCTGTCAGGTGGACTGAAGCCTCTTCGCTACTACACATATCACATTTCATTCTTACTCCCAATTTATGTTATAATCCATAAACAGTAAATAGTGACCAGTAAATGGTCAATAGTCTCTTTTGATCTAATACTTAATCCCATCAATCTTAGTTATCTTTCTAAACTCTTCCAGAAGCCTTTTTGTTACCTCACCCGGCTTCCCGTTACCTATTGTCTTATCCTCTATCTTTATCACCGGGATTATTTCAGCCGCTGTCCCTGTAAGAAAACATTCATCAGCCTCGTACACTTCTTCCGGTAACATCTTCTTAAACGAGACTTCTATGCCGTCTTTTCTAGCAATATCCATTACAGCGTCTTGAGTTATCCCTTCCAAAGATCCCATTTCACACGGCGGAGTATATATTTTACCCCCGGTGACAATAAATATATTGTCCCCCGTACATTCAACCGCATACCCATCCACTGATAGCATCAAAGCTTCCTGCGTACCCGCGTCTATAGCAGTTATTTTGGCAAGTATGTTGTTCAGATAATTCAAAGATTTTATCTTTGGATCCAAACATAAAGGATGATTACGTCTAACCTTTGAAACGATTATCGGAAGCCCTTTCTCATAGAAATCGTTTGGATATAGTTTTATTTTATCCGTTATGATAAAAACTGTAGCACGTTCGCATTTTCTCGGGTCAAGACCAAGGTCCCCGGGTCCACGTGTAACAACTACCCTGATATACGCGTCATCCAGACCATTCACTTTCAGGGTCTCAATTATGCTACTCAGCATCTCTTCCTTCTTCATAGGTATATCAAGTCTTAAAGCTTCGGCGCTAGCATAAAGACGATCTATGTGTTCGGTGCCTTTAAATATACATCTAGAATACGCTCTTATTCCCTCAAAGACCCCGTCACCATAAAGAAGTCCGTGATCAAAGATAGATATTTTAGCATCCTCTTTTTCAACGAATTCACCGTTTAAAAATATTTTAAGCCCCATGTGTTTCTCCATATAATCGTATCTCGTGACCCGTAAAAATAAAAATATATTCTGGGGACATCCTTCGCCGTGGAATTACACCCCCACGGGAAGGGTGTCATCAGAACCTGGCGCATTAAGCCCTAAACCTTCAACCTTATCCTCTCTATGTCTCCCCGACCTTCTCTCCAAGACCCCGTCTTTCATGATATATTCAACATGAAAAAAATCTTCTTTAACTTCCTGATGCGAGACCACAACCACACTCATACTTCTATCTTCGCTTATATTATGAAGCAGCTTATATATCTCCCCGCTTCTTTCAGAATCAAGATTCCCGGTAGGCTCGTCACAAAATAGTACTTCGGGATTATTTACAAGCGCTCTAGCTATAGCTGTCCTCTGCGCCTCTCCTCCCGATATTTCCGCGGGACGATGCAAAACACGTTTTTCCATGCCTACTTTATTTAAGATCTTATACGCATTTTCCCTTATTTCGGAAACTTTCTTCCCTCCTTTTATCCTGGCTGGAAGCATAACATTTTCCAGAACGTTCAGTTCCGGCAAAAGGTGATAAAACTGAAAAACAAACCCGAAATTCCTATTCCTTATGCTGCTCCTTCTTTTATCTTTGAGTTTGTATATATCACTGCCTCTAAAAATAACTTCACCGGATGTAGGCTGCGTTAGCCCTCCAAGAAGATGAAGCAAAGTCGATTTTCCTGCCCCCGAGGGACCGTGAATATATATGCGCTCTCCAGCACTAATAAGAATGTCCGTCCCCTTGACCGCTTGAACAGTATTCCTGCCCCGCTTAAAAGTTTTATTTATGTTTTTAGCTTCCAGCATAATCTTCCCGTAATTCGTGAATCGTGACTTGTAATTCGTGACTCGTAATGGTAGCCGGGGTTTAAACCCCGGCTACTTCTATCTAAAAGTCGAAATGTCTGTTTCCCGTTACTCTACTATTCCCATATCAGTTCAACTTGACTCTAAAGAGCGAAGCGACTGATGACTTTCGTTGCACATCAGTCCTTCTATAGTCAATTGTCAAATAACGTCCCTCATCCTTCGTCTTTCTTCTTTCTGACCTCTAGCCTCTAGCTTCTCTCTACTCATACCTTATTGCTTTAACCGGATCTTGTCTTGACGCCTTCCATGCGGGATATAGCGCAGAAAGGATAGTTAGTATCCCTGCAACCGTAAGTACCGAAACAATGTCAGGCATATCGACCTTAACCGGTATCTCTGTAAAGTAATACACATCGCTAGGAAATATCGGCGTACCTGTTACTTTCTCTATGAACCCAGCTATAACATTTATTTTTTTCGCAACTAAAATGCCCGCAAAAAAACCTGTCGCAACACCCGTAATACCTATAATCAAGCCTTCTATAAGAAACACTAAGTTTATCCCGGACGCGCTTGCTCCTATCGCTTTAAGTATCCCGATATCTTTAGTCTTCTCCATTACCATCATTATCAGCATCCCTGAGATATTAAAACAGGCAACCATCACTATAAGAGCGAGAATGATGAACATCATCTTTTTTTCCAAAGCAAGTGCGGACACCAAGTTCTTATCAAGATCCATCCAGCTTTTTACAATGTACGGATATCTGAAAGACTTTTGCAGATTACTTTTAACATCATTGACTTTCATCTCGTCCTGCACCTTAAGTCCTATCCCGCTAACGGACCTCCCCATACGAAGAAGTTTCTGTGCAGTACCAAGATCCACCACTACGATATTGGAATCATAATCGTATCTTCCTGAAGTAAAGCTTCCCACAACTTTTAGTTTCGCGTGTTCCATATTAAGTGCAGAATACGGAACCACTATCTCAACCATATCTCCGAAAGCAATATTCTCAGTTTTCATTAGTTCATTCCCGACAACAATAGTTCCGGAATTAAGTTCATCTGACCCCGTTCCCATATAGTCTATAACATTCGTAACCCCACCTTCCGTACGGGAGTCTATCCCTTTAAGCAGGACTCCCGTAACAGACCCTTTACTCTTAAGTATAGCTTGCCCTGTAATAAAAGGGGATGCGCTCACTATCCCTTCTTCCTGCAGCAAACTTGATGCCATTCTATCGGAATTATCTATCCCATCCTCGTTCAAAATGATCATATGAGAATAAGTCCCTATGATCTTGTTTTTTATCTCACTATCAAATCCGTTCATTATGGATAAGACCACAATAAGAGAAGCTACTCCAAGCGCTACTCCAAGCACAGAGATTACCCCAACGAAAGAGATCATTCTCTCTTTGCGCTTTGACAGAAAATATTTTATACTAATAAATAATGGCCACATAATTCGGGACTCGTGGCTCGGGACTTGGGATTCGATCCCCAAGTCATGAACCACAGTCTACTCCATTCGTTATTCGTGATTCGTGGCTCGGGACTCGGGATTCGATCCCCGGGTCATGAACCACAGTCTACTCCATTCGTTATTCGTGACTCGGATCACGTGCCCCGAGTCACTAGCCACGATCTATTCCGGTCTCATATGCGGGAAGAATATAACTTCCCGGATATTGGCTGAATCCGTAAAAAGCATAGCTAACCGGTCTATACCTATTCCTAATCCCCCAGCCGGCGGCATTCCGTACTCCAGAGCGCGGACAAAATCTTCATCCATCATAGCGTCGGGGTCCGCTTTAACTTGTTCCTCGAACCTTTCTTTCTGGTCTATTGGATCATTAAGTTCAGAATATGCATTCGCGATCTCCATTCCGCCCATATAAAGCTCGAACCTGTCGACCAATCCTGGCTTGTCTTTTTGTGACTTAGCCAATGGGCTCAGTTCCTTGAACATATCAATTACAAAAACCGGATTATTTTCAGCTTGAGGTTCAACCATCTCTCCCACTATATTTATGATCTGGGTCTTACTAACTTTGTCTCCTTCAAGTTCTATCCCTTTTGCTTTAAGTTTTCCTGCCCAATCTTTAGCCGAATCCTCGGTTCTTATGCCAAAATTGTCTTCCATAAGCTTGGCAAAAGATACACGTTTCCATTTTGTAAGGTCTATCTCTTTCCCCTGATAAGTCAACTTTTCAGTTCCAAGTATTTCCCGAGCCGCAGTGCGTATAAGGTCTTCTGTGAGCTTCATCATGCCTTCACAGTCAGAATAAGATTCATATGCTTCAAGCATGGTAAACTCAGGATTATGCCTGACTGAGATACCTTCATTCCTGAAAGACCTGTTTATTTCAAATACTTTCTCAAATCCGCCAACAAGAAGTTTTTTAAGATATAGTTCAGGTGCCACCCTCAAATAAAGCGGCATATCCAAAGCTTCATGATGAGTCTTAAAAGGCTTTCCAGCCGCTCCCCCGGCTATAGGATGCATCATAGGAGTTTCCACTTCAAGAAAATCCTTACCGTTTAGGTTATTTCTTATGCTGCGTATAAGTTCTATACGCTTTTTGAATTTATCTTTTGCTTCATCATTGACTATAAGATCTACATATCTCTGACGGTACCTCGTCTCAACATCTTTAAGTCCATGCCACTTTTCGGGAAGAGGCAGTAAAGATTTGGCTACCACCTTAAACTCGCTAACTTTGACCGTATCCTCGCCCGTCCTGGTCTTGAAGAGTTCTCCGTCAACCCCTACGATATCCCCGATATCTAAAGCTTTTAATACCTCAAAGGCTTCTTCGCCTATAACATCTTTCTTCAGATAGGCTTGCATTCTTCCGGAAAAATCCTTTATATCCAAAAAGACGCTTTTTCCGTGCTCCCTCTTGGCCATGATCCTACCCGCAATCCTTACCTTCAGCCCTTCCTCATAGTTTTCCTTCAAAGAAGCTATGCTGTCAGCTCCCGGGAATTCTTCGGCAAAAGGATTTATTCCTAACTCCTTGAGCCTTTTTAGATTTGTATACCTTTGTTCTATTATCTCATTTCTCTCTTCCATCATAATCCTTTCTTATGTGCATCTGACTAGTTCCCACCTCTAAAGAGATTATGCAAAGAAAACCCTTTCCCCTGCTTGTACAAGGGAACATCTTCAGATAACCCTCACAGTACTCGTTGTAAGGATTATATATGCTATATATAGTAATGTCAATGTGATTTAAGAATATTATGGGCGAGAGTAAAAGAGCCGAATTTTTTGTATATGTTTATATATGTTTAGTGGTGTTTATTCTGGTTTGTATATGTTTTAGCTCTTTAGCATTTTGATGAAGCTTTCTTCATCAATTATCTTTATTCCGTGTTTTTTTGCCTCATCAAGTTTTGATCCTGCTTTTTCCCCGGCTACAACAATGTCTACTGAAGGACCAACTCCGGATGAAACCATGCCTCCTGCTTCCTCAACCCGCCTCTCGGCTTCTGACCTAGTAACCTGTATTAAGCTTCCGGTAAAAACAAATTTTTTTCCTTCAAGTTTTCCTTCAGGCACTTTCTTAAGTTTCGTGATCTTGACGCCATTTTCACCCAATTTATGAATTACTGACATATTATGTTTTTCTTTAAAAAATGCAAGTATGCCTCGCGCTATCTCCGGACCAATTTCATCTATTTCTGTAAAGTCTTCTTCTTTTGCGCTAGCAACCTTTTCTAACGTACCAAACTTTTTCGCTAAAACTTTAGCAATGTGTTTTCCTACATTTCTTATCCCGAGAGCAAAAATAAATCTATCCAAAGCAATGGTCCTGGATTCTTCTATGGCTTTCAATAAATTTTCGGTTTTCTTTTCTTTCCATCCGGGGAGACTTAAAAGTTCTCCTTTTTTGAGGCAGTAAATATCCGCAGCACTTTTTATTAATCCATTATCAAAAAGCTGCGAGACTGTCTTATCCGAAAACCCCTCAATATCAACCGCATCCTTCGAAACATAATGGGTGATGGATTCCTTTATTTGTGCCGGACAGGTAAGACCAGCCGGGCATCTGTAAAAAACATCGGATTTTTCAACAGAAGCGCCGCAACTGGGACACTCGCCAGGCATCTTGAAAGATTTTTCTTTTCCCGTACGTTTTCCTTTTAAAACCTCCGAGATATACGGTATAACGTCTCCGGCCCTTTCAACTTTTACATAATCTCCTATCTTTATGCCTAGCCGCTTTACTTGATCCATATTGTGAAGAGTTGCGCGCGATACCGTTACCCCGCTTATATCAACACTTTGGAGGAATGCAAGCGGAGTAAGAACGCCTGTTCTTCCTACTTGCACTACTATGTCTTCGACCCTCGTGACTTCTTTGCACGCTTTAAATTTATACGCAACTGCCCATTTTGGATTTGTTGTCCTCATCCCAAGTTTTTTTTGGACCTCAAGTTTGTTAGCTTTTATAACTACGCCGTCTATTTCGTAATCAAGCGCGTCCCTTTCTTCCTCCAGGCGATGATGATATAAAATAGCGTCTTCCATACCGGCGCAATAAGTTGCTTTAGGAGACACGGTAAACCCCATTTTTTCCATAAGACTCAGCGCCTCTTTTTGAGTGGGCGGCATTTCCTCTGAATACGTCAATATTCTATAACAATAAACGTGAAGTTTTCTGCCCGCGGTTATACGATAATCCAGCTGTCTCATAGACCCCGCTACTACATTACGCGGGTTTGCGAAAGGATCTTTCCCGTCTTTCACTTGCTGTTTATTTAGATTATTAAAATCTTTCAAATGCATCATGATCTCTCCGCGCACGGCAATAAGCCCGGGGGGATCTTTTATTTTTAGGCGTTCGGGTATATTCTTAATGGTCTTTAAATTAAGTGTTACGTCTTCACCTACCAATCCGTTACCTCTGGTAGATCCGCGCAGAAACCGGCCGTTTTCATAGACGAGTTCTATGCTTATCCCGTCAAGCTTCATCTCGCATATATAATCAACCGGTCCTCCCGTTTCTTTCCTGCAGCTTTCATCAAACCGATATGCACCATCCTCATCATTAACGCTTTCCAGGCTAAGCATAGGAGAGGTGTGTTCCACTTTAGAAAATTTATCCGGAATAGGAGCTCCAACTAATTGAGTAGGCGAATCCTTAAATTCATATTCAGGATATTCTTTCTCCAGGCCTTTAAGTTCTCGAATCAATGAGTCATACGCGGCATCTGATATTTCGGGCACACCCTTAGTGTAATAAAGCTCATTATGCCGCTTTACCTCGTTCGACAGTTCTTTTATCTTTTTCTTTATATTGACCATACTGTTATCCATCTTTCTGTCCACACCTTGTACCGTTTGCAAATTCGTGAGGACAAGTGTCCCCTTTTTTGTGTTTAAAAGTGTCCCTCTAGTCAAAAAAGAAGACGGTACCTCTCCCGATACTTATGATAAAACAGATCCTTATCCCCTGGGGACACTTTTAATCTTGGAAAAGGGGACACTTGCAAAGCTAAATTAGCAAACGGTACAAACTCGCGCACGCTCCCACGTCTGGTGTGCGATTGTACCTGTATCTTGTTAAAGCACGATCAAGCGCTTTGGGTTGTCTTTCTTGTAAAGTAAATATTTTTCGCCTTTTTTCAAGCAAGTGTTGTTGAATCAGAAGTTCTTCTTATCAAAACGTTTGCAGTAAAATATCTCTCTTTTGCATTTGTTGTGTTCTTTTTTACGTGGTGTTATGTAACCTGACGGAGAAAATTCCTTAATTTCCATATCGGTCATTCTCTGTCCATAGTCAATGGTCAATGGTCTCAGCCGAAGGCTGACCAGCCTATGGCTGGTATAGTCTTTTGTCTATTCTTCACCAAACACCATTCACTATTCACCGTCTCAATGCTTTCAACATCTTACCTAAGCTATATGTATTAAGAGCATCGTCTTTGACCAGCCATCCGCGTCTTGCGGTTATTACGCCGTACTTTATTTCATCAAGCTGATCTGTTTCATGCGCATCGGTATTAATAACGAACTTTGCCCCTAGTTCCTTCGCGCGAATACAATGAAGGTCATTAAGGTCTGTGCGTTCTCCGTGTGTGTTGATCTCTAAAAAGATGTTATTCTCAGCAGCCTCTTTGAACACTTTATCAAAATCAAGTTCTATGGGCCTGCGTTTAGTTATAAGCCTTCCCGAAGGATGCGCTAACACATTTACATATTTGTTATCCATTGCTTTAAGCATGCGGCGCGTCTGACTTTTTTCGTCTAAAGAAAATTTGGAATGAACGGCAGCTATAACGATATCGGCTTCCTTTAGAGCATAGTCTTCCAGGTCAAGCTTCCCTTTTTCCAGTATATCTACTTCAACGCCCGCTAAGACTTTAATACCTTTTATTGATCGATCTATTTTGCGTATTTTCTCCATTCTTTTCAAGAGCTGCTTCTCATCCATCCCTCTTGCTATTTTTACATACTGCGAATGATCCGTTACCGCTATGTATTTATACCCTTTCTTTTTAGCGCGCTCTATCATCTCCATAATATCGGCTCTTCCGTCACTGGCCGTAGTGTGCAGATGAAGGTCGCCTTTTATATCCCCGATCTTTAAAAGTCCATCGGGCAAAGTCCCTTCCAGAGCGGCCTCTATCTCGCCTCTATTTTCACGAAGTTCAGGCGGTATCCACTGCATTTTAAGAGCCTTATAAAGATCTTCTTCAGTTAGACCGGCGATATACTTTTCCTTCCCGGCTTTAGTAACTTTAAAAACACCATATTCATTAACTTTGTATCCATACTTTTTGGCTATACTTCTTATCCTTACATTATGTTCCTTTGATCCCGTAAAATATACGAGTGATGCTCCGAAACTCTTTGTATCCACTACGCGGATATCTACTTGAGTACCATTTTTTAAAGATATGCTGGATTTTGTGTCGCCGCGGGCTATGAGACTTTCTGTTTCCGGGTATCCGGTAAAGTGATCCATAACCTTATCTTTATCATCAGATTCGACCAATATGTCCAAGTCTCCGACCGTTTCCATGCCTCTTCGAAGACTACCGGCTATTTCTATTTTTTTGATATATTTTGATTTTTTTAAATGCGCTACGATATCATTCGCGCATTCGTATGCTTCAGGAAGAAGCATACGCCCTTCTCTCTTCTTAAAATGCTTTATAGAATCTATTAGTTTTTCCTGCGTTTTTATGCCCATGCCTTCTATCGACTTCAGCCGGCCCTCCACGCAGGCAACTTCAAGGTCATGCGCGTTATTTATCCCGAGTTCGTCTTTGAGCTTCTTTATTTTTTTCGGGCCTAGCCCCGCCAGGTCGAGCATATCAAGGAACCCTTCGGGGAATTCTTTCATAAGATCTTCATAATATGTCAGCTTCCCGGAAGATATAAGTTCAATTATCTTTTCCTTAAGATCCTTTCCTACACCGGGAATATCACCAAGAGAGGACTCGTCTTCAGAGTATATTTCTGACAATTCTCTGGAAAGACCGGATATATTATGCGCGGCTGTTCTATATGCACGCACTTTGAAAATATTCTCATCCTTTATCTCAAGTGCATCAGCTATACGAAGAAATATATCCTCTATCTGCTTATTTTTCATATTCCAATCCTCGGGATACTATTAGCCCGACAATCTTAGATTAATAACGTTTTCTAAAAATGGACGTATAGGCGGTGGATACCGCTTATTTGATATTCCCTTTCACAAACGAAGCAATGGCATTTTTATGTCTGTTCGGCATATCTAAAAATTTAATGCCGACCGCATATTCACCTTCAGAGTGTTCCTTATTATGAGTAACTTCACCCTTAAGATTCATTAGGTTTATCTGCCTTTTCCCGTCGTGATCGCGTCCCATAAGAGTGAACTGTATCTGCAGGTTGGTTTTCAGATCAAGTTTCCTTCCGGTAGTAAAAGATGTCCCTCCTTCACTCAAATCAACCATTATCCCGGATTCCGTTTTTCTTGACACAAAAATGCCTTCTGGATTATATATCGAATAATCCACCATAAACCCTGCAGATACCCGGTCAAATTCACGCCTGTTGATGTCTCCTATATTCTCCATCATAGCTATACCTCCCGGTTTCAATCCTTATTTTTCACGAAAGAATCTAAAATATTTTTCTTTTCCGCATCGACATTTATAAATTCTATCCCGACACGATATCCGTCCTTACCCATAGGCGTACTGTTCTTCACTTCACTCCTGATAATTATCTTTTGATGTTTTGACCCGCCCGTATAGTCGCGAGTTATGACAGTAAACTTTATTTCAAGTACTGTGCCTACAGGTAACTTATACTCTGTCAAGAACGCCGCTCCGCTTTCACTAAGATCAGTCATAACAGAAGTATTATTATCCCCGCCGACCATTGTAACTACTTCAAAAGGAGAACACACTTTATATTCCAAAAAGAATTTAGCTCCCCCTCTTTTATGTCTTCTTTTTTCTATGCCGCCTTCTTCACTCATCTTTATCCTCCTATGATCTGATCCCTAACTGCCCCGTAAAATCGCTGTAATCTGATATTTTTCGGTTCTTGTCAAAAATGATTATATCTTTTCCGTAGAACCATACTCTTCCTATAATGTCATCGGGATTTCCTTTAATGCTTCTTACGTCATCCTCTCCCAAACCCAGAACAAGATCTGTTTTTTCTTCATGTTCCCGCTTTTCGATAACTTTTATGCCTAAAAATCCTTCTTCAGCGCATAGCCGGGCAATCTTTTCCGCGAACGCACTCATAGATTCTTTAGGAACCGATAAAAAATCTATCACCATTTTGTTCCCCGATCCATCCCTAAGTGTTACGTACGGTTCTTCGGACGGCACGCTGCTGAACACTCCTTCAAGCGCAGCTTCATATTCCTCGCCGGAAACACATTCGGTACTTGCAAGATCTCCCCCAAGCAAGCTACCTTCTTTTGTTCCGGCCAATTCATAGCAAGCATCCTCATTGCGTGAGGCGGTAACTATCCTTATTCGGAAAGTTTTACTGTCATCTGTAGTTATATCATATTCATTGATTAGATACCAGCTTTCCGAAAAAGCTTCTTCGGAAAAACCGGATAATAGGATGGAAAGGGTGGCACCTGTGATCAAAAAAAACTTACATTTATCCATTACGCTATTGTTTCGGCCTGATTAGAAGATCCCTTTTCAAGGGACTCTTCCTGATAGAGAAGCGCTTCGGTCAACTTATCATCCGTAATCGCTCCCAGTTCTTTAAGAGCCTCTCCAAGAAGAACGCCTCTTCTCCAATGTACCTTAAGAGCTTTATCAAGCTGCTCCGTGGTCACCACATTCTTCTCAATAAGGATTTGTCCTAACGGTTTATAGTTCTTTACTAAAGATTCATCGTTATTAAACACCTGAACCTGTAAATGATCGTTTTGCTTCACTACTCGTCTGTCTGCTAAGTACTTGCTTCCGGGTATTTTTTTCAAATACTGTTTAACTTCCGCTATCCTGTCGTTCAGTTCTATAAGACTGTTTATCTGCTGATCACAGTTCTTCATCACCAGTGCCACCGTAACGCTCATAAGTGGTAATTTTCTTATTTTGTCAGACCTGTCCTTTGCTATTATGTACCCTTTTTTTCTGTCTTCGTCATTATAAAGGAACGGGGTTATTGTGTCGAACATACAAATAAAATTCTGACATATAGCGTTGTATTTATCCGGTGTCGTTATTATCATAAAGTCATCCCCGCCGATATGACCAACAAAATCGTTCTTGTTACCCAGACTTCTTATCGAAGTTGTAAGCATATAGGCCGTCTGCATTATTACTCTGTCGCCCTTAAGATATCCGTATTTGTCATTAAAAGATTTGAAGTTGTCTATATCCACCTGACCGGCAATAAAAGAAATATCGCTTTCCATACGTTTTTTCAGCATGTCTTCTATAACTATCCCTCCGGGAAGCCCGGTAAGAGGACTGGCATAAAAACTCTGCTGCGACCTTTTCACGGCCATTTCAATCCGTATCCTAAGCTCCAACGGATCCGGTGGTTTTATAAGATAGTCATCCACTCCATGCCTTAGGTCGAGCAGCTGCTGCCTGAGGTGGCGCTTATTTACAAGTATAATAACCGGTACATATGAGGTCACAAAATCCTCTTTTAATTTACTGCAAAACTCTAATCTTGATTCGTCTCCGGAACATGCATCCACAACTATAACATCGGGCGCTATTTTCATGATCCGGGCCATGTCAGGTTCTGCGGCATCATCAAAAAAAACTTCATATCCCCATCCATCGAAACAAAAATCAAGCACACTCTCGAGGCTTTTATCATCCGTTATTATTAATATTCTTAATGCATTTTTCATGTTTATATTATACATCTTAAGAAAACAAATACCAAGAAAAAATGTTCAGTTCAGAGAACTAAGTTCTCTGAACTATGGACCATTGACTATTGACCGATGCCATTTGGCTGCTGTTTAATCTCCATCCTTTACCGAATACTATTAATCCTATACGAACATGCCAAAACCCCATATTTGATGAAAAACAAATAAAATGTTGATTTTTATTAAAATCTGTCGTATAATGGACTTATGGATAACGAATCCCTTATACAGAAATGCGTCTTGAGAGATCTCTCCGCATGGAAAGAGTTTACCGAGATGCATACAGGTCTGATCAGAAGAAGCATAACCTACAAAATACGCAATTTGGGCATTCCCTTGCCCGAGATCGACATAAACGATATCGCACAAGAGATCTTCCTTTCTATTTGGGAGAACAATAGACTTTCCGAGATAAAGAAAGCAGGTTCTGTTAGAGGATGGTTAGCCATAATATCGATCAATACGACTACAAACTACTGCCGGAGATTCGTTTTTAGAAAAAATAAAAGAATATCTTCTTTAGACTCCCCCATCAAGGATACAGCCATGACTTTAAGCGACATTTTGCCGGACACGAATAATCCGGCAGAGAAAGCTATAGCCTTTAACGAACTTAAAGCTTTAGTTGATAAAGAAATATCAAAAATGCCTAAACGTGAACAATTAGCCGTGAAATTTAGTTTATACGACGGGCATAAACAAAAAGATATAGCAAAGATACTGAACGTGCCGGAAAGCACTATAGCTAATCATATAAGTCAGGCAAAATCAAAATTAAAAGATGTAGTAAAAAAATATTGGATAGATGATCCTGTTTCATAAAAACAAAGAAAAAACGGAGAAAATCACGACAAATATTGTCTATAGTAGTAGGAGGTCCTTAAAATGAATAGAATGTGTCCAAGCGAAAAAGCTTTAAGCGAGTATCTTGCTGATTTTCTTCCCGCGAAAGAAAAAGACAAAATCGAGGAACATCTGGTAAAATGCTCCGCATGCAGAGACCTTCTGTTCGAAGCTCACATAGTAACAAACAAATTCGACATTAAATATTTTTCAAGAAAAGTTTTCTCATCATTCAAAAAAAACTTTTTCCTTATACTCTTTTTTCTTTCCCTTACTCTGTCTTTTCTCCTGCCAAACCATTTCCTTCAGCTGCTTATCGTAACCGTGATAACAGGAATAAAATGGGCCACCGATTCAAGAACAGATAAGATACTGATCATGGTCCATAAAGCCATGAAATCAGGCGATAGCGACGAGCTGTCAGACTCCATGCAAGATCATTTCAATAAAGAATAATCCATCCTTTTTTCTGTCTAGTTTCTTAAATATAAACTTTTTTTAATTATTTTCGGAGAAAATCCCCGAAAAATGTGTCTCTATTGTAGGGGCTGATCAAGTTTTCAAAACCATATCAGTCCCCTACCGGAAATAAACAGATTATCTGCTATGGATAGTCCATGTTAGATAATCTAAAAAAAAAGGAGGCAAAAATGTTAAAAAAGTCGGATATCAAAATAGAGCGTCTGCACCCTCTCAAGGAATCAGGGCCCTTAAAGGCTTTCTGTGACCTTTTGATCCTGAATTCTTTTGTGATCAAGGGACTGCGTATCGTTCAGGGTAAAGAAGGCCTGTTTCTAGGCATGCCTCAGGAACAGTCCCGTGACGGAAAATGGTATGACACATTTTTCCCAGTATCTCCCGATACACGTAAGATGCTTCAGGAATATGTTATATCAGAATACGATACTTTTAAAAATAACATACAGATATCGTGATGTCTCATGGGTACGCGTAAAGATACCGGAATAACCGGGGAGCGCATGGCCGAGAAGTTTCTTCTTTCAAAAAAGTTTAAGGTTCTCGAGAAGAATTTCATCACTCCTTTCGGAGAGATAGACTTGGTTGCTCATGACGGAAACTTGTTGGTATTCGTGGAAGTAAGGACACGTATATCAGAGACTTTCGGCCATGCGCTGGAATCTATAGACACACACAAACAGCGTCATATAGTCAATAACTGCCGTTACTACATGGCGAGACGTAGTTTGCGAGAGAAATATTGGAGAATAGATGTTATAGGAATAAAGCTCAACAGATCTTTAGAGTTGGAGGTCTTGACACATATTAAGAACGCGATAGTGAAATATTAGATTAGAGACCATTGACTATTGACAGAGAAGGACTGCTGTGAGAAGAGAGTCAGAGAGTCAGGATTTACTGATGCCCTCTTTCTACCATTGCGAGAAACGAAGCGACGAAGCAATTTCAAAAAGTCAATTGTCAATCGTCAAGTGTCAATAGTCCACAGATCACTTTTAACCCCTAAAAGGAGAAAACATGTTAGCCAAGGTATTATCAGGATGTGTGGTAGGCATAAACGCCCACCCCATAGAAGTTGAGATCGATGTAAGCAGCGGACTTCCTTCGTTTTCTGTTGTTGGACTTCCCGACACTTCCATAAAAGAAAGCAGAGATCGGATACGCTCGGCCATAAAAAATTCAGGTTTCGCTTTTCCTCATGGAAAAATAACCGTTAACCTCTCTCCCGCCGACCTTAAAAAAGAAGGGGCAAGCTTTGATATGCCTATAGCCTTGGGTATATTGAGTGCAGCTGGCGCAGTCGACCCAGAATCCCTCTTTGAAACAATATTCTGCGGTGAGCTATCACTTAACGGTAAAATAAAACCATTCAGGGGAGCTTTTCCTATAGCTTTATCCTTAAAGACCCGTTGCAATTCTTTTATACTTCCCGAACGTAACGCCGTCGAAGTATCAAGCTTAAACGACATTTCAGCCTATGGCGCAAAAACACTCACTGATATCGTATCACATCTAAAGGGAATCAAACCTCTCGAAAAAGCATCTCCAAAAGTACCGGATCCAAAGTCCAAAATATCCCGTAACATACTTGATTTTAAGGACGTAAAAGGTCAGGAATACGTTAAACGGGGCCTGGAAGTTTCTGCCAGCGGAGGCCATAATATTATTTTATTAGGTCCTCCGGGGTCAGGAAAAAGCATGTTAGCAAAACGTCTTCCCGGAATAATGCCGCCCCTCACCTTAAAAGAATCCCTTGAAGTAACCAATGTTTACAGTATAGCCGGAGAAGCCTCCTGTACCTCTCTTATAAAAGATCGCCCGCTCAGATCTCCACATCATACCATATCCTATGCCGCAATGGCCGGAGGCGGCTCAAACCCTCTCCCCGGAGAGATAACTCTGGCACATAATGGTATCCTCTTTTTAGACGAATTCCCGGAATTTCGGCGTGATGTCCTTGAAACATTGCGCCAACCTTTGGAATCCGGAGAAATTACAGTAACCAGGGTATCCCGTTCACTAAAGTTCCCGTCCCGTTTTATGCTAGTAGCAGCAATGAATCCGTGCCCATGCGGAAACTTTACCGATCCCAATAAAAATTGTAACTGCACCGCTTATCAAATACAACGTTACCTCTCAAAAGTATCAGGTCCTCTTCTCGATAGGATCGACATACATTTAGAAGTCCCTCGTCTAAATTATAACGATCTTTCAAGACAAAGAACCGGTGAACATTCGTCCGTTATTAAAGATCGTGTTTTAAAGACGCGAGAAATACAAAAGATCCGTTTTGATAAAAAAAACTATATCACTTCATGTAATGCCTGTATGTCTTCCAAAGATGTCGAGGAGTACTGCACACTTTCTTCCGAAGCGGAAGAACTGTTAAAAACAGCAGTACTTGAACTCGGAATAAGTGCAAGAGCCTATGATAAAATACTAAAAATATCACGCACTATAGCTGATATGGATGGATCTGATACTATACAGTCTCATCATCTATCCGAAGCGGTAGGATACAGATCCTTGGATAGGAATTTGTGGGTATAGAGTAGAAAGTAGAAGACAGAAATTAGAGGATAGAAGGAAGTAATGTCTGAGGAAGTGCTGAGACTTCCGGGGGTGGATTAAGAAAGGAATAATACTATGAAAAGACAAATTAAAGATCTAATACCGCAAGAAACTATAGAGAACAAAATACTTAGAATTAGAAACAAAAAAGTGCTTTTAGACAGAGATCTGGCAAATCTTTATAATGTATCCACTAAAGCTTTAAACCAAGCAGTAAAGCGCAATTTAAGCCGTTTCCCTGACATGTTCATGTTTCAGCTAACAAGATCCGGACGAAACAAACCGGTCACAAATTGTGACCGGTTCAAATTGCTTAAACACTCATCGAGCTTACCCTTCGCATTCACAGAACAAGGGGTAGCAATGCTATCCAGCGTTCTAAAAAGTGAACGTGCAATACAGGTAAATATCCAGATCATGATTCTTTTCACAAAACTTAGAGAGATCATTCTAACGAATAGAGATTTGCAAAGAAAGATTGAAGATATGGAAAAGAAATACGACCAACAGTTTCAAGTAGTCTTTGATGCCATAAAACAACTGTTAATTAAACCAGAAAAGCCCAAAAAACGTATCGGATTCCATCAGCACTAGAAAAGGAGGAGAGAAAAATGAACGATATTGACAGGCTGATAAGAACATATGGTAAAGACCTGATACTTTCGAAGGTAAAAAACTATAATATAGTACATCTAGACGACCCCACAGATCAGCAGATAAAAGATCGCATAAAAGAAGTTGAAAAGGACTTTATTGATGATGAATTAGACGATGATTGTCCGCTTTGTAAAATGATGAAGAACAAACCTTGTGACATTGTATATTACAAGCAGATGTAGCGGAATAGTTATCCACAATAGTAGCCGGGGTTTAAACCCCGGCTACTAAAAGATGAAAATAAGGAAGGTAAAAATTATGAGTAAAGTAAAAAGATATTTTGAGGAAGGCTATCCTTACTTTATCACTACTAATACTGATAAAAAATTACCGATTTTTACTGATGAAAAAAACTGTAAAATCCTTCTTGTAGCCTTGGAATTCTTTACAATTAGTTCTGAACTACAAGATATTTGCGTATTGCCTAATGCCCACTCATCTTCATTTTATACTTCAAACTACAGGCGAATATGACCACTCACATATAATGAAAATGATAAAAGGTAATTTTGCAAGAAAATATAATATGATACATTCAAGAGAAGGTAAAGTCTGGCAGGCTGGGTTTTATGACGAAGGGCTTAGAGATATGAATATGCTTCTACAAAAAATAGAGTATATTCACAATAACCCGGTAAAATCAAAGATTGTATTATCGTCAGATCAATATCGTTTTTCAAGCTATGCTTTCTATCACAGTAAGGATTACAAGGGTATCCCGGAAATCGACATATTTGAATAGTTACCCACAATAGTAGCCGGGGTTTAAACCCCGGCTACTATTGTGTGCCTTTATTTGATATTTTCGAGTTTGGTTTTGATCTCGTTTAAGGAACCTTGTTCTATTCCTCCGCGCTCAAGGGCGGTTGTCACTTCGTCTATGATCTGCGCTCTTTTCTCTTGATCTTCTCTTAACCCGGCGCATAGTTTATCCATTTTAGAGGCAAGTTCTTTGAGTTCATCTTTCTTTCTCAGCTTAATCCCTTTAGAATAATCTTTACGCAGCAATGTATCCATATACATTCTCAATCTATAAACGGGACCGGCTATCCTGTGAGATAAACGTATCCCTATAAAAACGAATACAGGGGTTATTAGAAGTAATCTTCCTAAAAGCACGAGATTGGCATGTTTAAAGATGTAAACGAGTCTTCCTCTCGGATAAACACTAGCAAGCTTCTCTCCCAAAGTAACCCAAGTAGTCCAATATACCGTGTACCCCGCAACCAAAGCCCCGAGGTAAAGGAAGAGAAGTATATACAAAATATACTTCAGCTGGAACTTTAACATAATGAGATATTTTTTTCTCTTATATTTTTGTTGTCCCATTCTTCCTCCTACGTACTACTTTTTTTTGAAATTTTTCCACATAACAATATTTCTTTTGATCTTCAACAAAAGAGATTCATCGTTGCTATTCATTATTATATCTGCCGCCTCTTCTAAAGACATATATCTTGTCGGATTTCCTTCTAAACTGGCTACAACATCCCCCTTTTCCACCCCGGCTCGGTCTGCCGGTCCTTCAGGATATACCTCTTCAAATATAAGTCCTTCCATTTCAGAGAACCCTAGTTTACCCCCAAGGAGAATATTATATTTCCCTTTTTTTTGATCGAGTTTTAACCGATATGCCCGCTCTACGGTTATCTGAAGATCCATTATCCCCGGTATCAAGAGTTTATCCATCACCTCTTCGGGCTGCATATAACTGACTGATCTTCCCCATGCCTCTAAAAGAACGTCGCCTTTCTTAAGACCGGACTTAGCAGCCGAAGAGCCAAGCTTAATGCTACGCACCTCAAATTTACCTTTACTCTCTTTGATGCTGAACCCAAAATACCGTTCGAGTTTCTCTTCCTTACTGAGCTCGACTACTCCTGTCCTTCTTTTCTGCCACTGGCTCTCTTCATTAGCTCTTTCCAGTTGATCAAGTTTAAGCCGGCGGCTTGTCTGCTGCAAATATGTACCCACATAACTTAATCCGTCTTTGGCTCTTTTATAATCAGGGTTTACTTCAAGTGCCTTACTGTAATAATAGTATGCCTTGTTATAGGATCCTTTATCCTGATAAAGATCACCCAGATTTGTAAGGTTCTGCTCCTCCATATCATAGGTCATCTTTTTGATATCCTGCCTCATTATCTCTCTTTCGCCATCTATAGTAGAGACTATGATCCTATCCTTATAATCCTCAACTACCACACCTTTGATCTGTTCCTTGCTCTTCAATATAATAATATCGGCATGAACAGGCAATATAACGCCTTTAATGACAACAGTCACTATGACGCCGGCTAATACCGCTCTCTTAAATATTTTTATATTTCTATTTATTCTCTTCAGCAAGTTCATCACCTTTTTGAAAAAAACTTATTTTGTCTCGTCCAGTCTCTTTTGATTTATAAAGAGCCGAATCCGCAGCCCTAAGTATATCCAGATGTTCTTCGGAGATATACTCTTCTGTATTAACCACTCCTCCGCTAATAGTGATCTTCACCTGTTCACCTTTTTTCGTGGTGAATTCCATTTCTTTCACTTTAGTGCGTACACGTTCTGCATGCATATTAACAATATCTTTTTTTGTTTCCGGGATAAGAACGCAGAATTCTTCTCCTCCGAACCGTGCCACAGTATCATTCTTTCTTGAATTAGACGACAGCACTTTGGCCACCGCTTTCAATACTACATTACCGAATTCGTGACCGTATGTATCATTAACGTTTTTAAAATGGTCTATATCATACATCTCTAGTGCGAACATTTTGCCTTCTTGCAGCGCTTTTTTAAGCGATGATTTGAGCTTTAGTTCAAAGTATTTATACCCATATAACCTTGTAAGGCCGTCTGTTATGGATTCTTTTTTCAGCATCATATTTTCTAAAGCCAAACTCACATATCTATTTCCATACAGAATGACCGAAGGTGTGATCATTAGAAAAATAACACCAAAATAATCCAAGACCATGCTCTTAACAAGAAGCGCTAGTCCGGCGCTGAGAAAAACCGTTATCGCGACTAGGTTGATTACTATCCCGTGTATCACAGATAATCTCAAACCTGTTATAACCGCAAGAAGAACGAAAAAGAACAAGATAGCAAAATTCAGTTTAAATCCCGCTGAATGTAAAAAATCTTTGGTAATATAAGTCAGAGTTTCATTAGCGGCTATTAAGACCCCCGGCATATGCCCTACAGTTGTCTGATAAGAGTCATGAAACACTTCCGCTTCAACGCCAATAAAAACCATTTTATCTCTTACTTGGCGGAGATCCACTTCATCCTTGAGCACTTTCCATATAGGAATAACTGGAAAACTTTCT
The DNA here is from genome assembly GCA_030765205.1 of Candidatus Aadella gelida. GTDB lineage: Bacteria > Omnitrophota > Gorgyraeia > Tantalellales > Tantalellaceae > Aadella > Aadella gelida. The sequence goes on from JAVCDB010000070.1 coordinate 36,499, forward strand.
GCTCCTCCGAAATAATGTATATAAGCTGTATCGTCATCCATCAAAGGAATATCAGCGACCATTTGTTCCGAAGAAACATCCTTAACCTCCGCCGCAGTCTTCACGCTTAACGAATAATCTATTATATTGCCGTTCGTTGACATGACAAATGGACGCATTCTCCTCACTGCGTTATCGATATCCCTGGGTTTATTTACGAATCCGAATGCATTAACATTATCCGCTATACTTTCATCAGGCATAACATATCTACCGTCGCCTCCAAAATAAGCCGCAGCTATTGCATTATCCGTACCCTTGAGTGCATTAGCTAGCTGTATATCCTGGTTAGGATCATCGCTTTTTCCCGTGAAAATAAGATCTATAGAGATTGATACAGGATCGAACTCGGATATCTTCCTGATTGCTTCGGCAACATAACTTCGCGGCCACGGCCATCTGATCTCCATATTCCTAATAGACTCATCATCAATGGCAATCAAGACGACATTATCCACCCTTCTATCGGGGCCCTTTAACTTCTCCGCAAACGCATACAGAGTATCAAATATCCTAAGATCCGCTTCTTTCACAGATTTTATCTTGGATATACCGGCTGAATATACGAGGCAAAGCGCCAAAGTTATCCCAACCGACTTAACTCCAAGCGTCCTTACTATCTTTAAAACCTTATCTTTCTCCATTATTCCCCTGAATCCAATAGCGCTATTATTACAAGATTTTTAGTTAATATAATTATTATAGCGCAAGTATAACATATAATTTTGACTCTTCAAAATTTTATGTTTTTCTTCCACCTTATAAAAAAAGGACTATTTACAAGAAAGACCATAAGAAGCACTAAAAAATTCAGAAAAACAAAAGCATCGCCATAAGTCGTATAAAAGGATCTGTCTGAATATATTTCTACCTTATTTGTTTTTTGCCCGTCGACAAAAATCTCTTTCCCGCCTTCTTCTATTACAGATGAGACCTTCCCCTTTGCCGAGATAAAACATGATATCCCTGTATTGGCAGATCTTATCACGGGACATCTGTTCTCAATTGCTCTAAATACCGATGCCTGAAGATGCTGCCGCGAAGCCGCAGTCCTGCCAAACCAAGCATCATTTGTCATGTTTACTACAAAATCCGCTCCCTCTCTTCTGTATTCCCTGGTTATATACGGAAATATATCCTCAAAACATATTAGCGCTCCGAATTTAAGGAATCGCGTGCGGCGCATACGCGTCCCGTCTTTGCTTATATCAGAATTAGTAACTGTTACCGGGAAAAGCACGCGTTCTTTTCCTTTTGTAAAGTCCCCTATGGGTTTATCGATATATTCGCGCAGAAAATACAATTTTTCTTTGAAAGGGATATATTCTCCGAACGGGACAAGATGCGTTTTCTTGTATGTTATAATTTCGTCTGCTTTTTTATCAAGAAAAACGGCACTGTTAAAATATCTATCATCTTCCAGATAAACTCCCCCCAGAAGTATAGGCACATCTGTCACGTCTAAAAGTTTATTCAGGTCGGCATAAAGACGCGGATCGCCTTCGATAAGGTAAGGATAAGATGTTTCCGGCCAGACAATAACGTCAGGAGAATCTTTTGCAGCTTCAACACTTAAATCGGTATATTTATCTACTATCTCTTCGGCAAACCCTGCATCCCACTTTTCTTTTTGAGGCACATTTCCCTGTATAACGCTTATAGCAATACTTCCATCTGCGCTAAGAGTATTCATCCTGTTTATACCATACACAGTCACAGCTACAAGGAGCAAAAGCACCTTAACCATGTATCTTGTCCTTTTTGGCATTCTTTTAATGAAAGCAAATACCGCTACACTAAAAGCCACCATCAGAAAAGATATTCCGTACGTCCCCGTTATATCGGCGATCTGCATAATGCTTGTATTTTCATATTGGCTATAGCCAAGACCGGCCCAAGGGAATCCCGTAAAAATATTACTCCGCGTATACTCGAGTATGACCCAGAAAAAAGGAAGAACTAAAAGATTAACGGATTTTGCAAATGCATATCGAACACATATTCCAAAAAGTCCGTAAAATAAGGAAAGTGCACCTATAAGTACTACCATACCGGGAACTGTAATGTTCGTCATCCAATAAAGCGTACATCCAAAAAACACTATTCCGGATATATATCCCCATAAAAACCCGGATTTCTTCTTATCCTCACTGATAACGTATATTAGAGGCACAAGACCGACCCATCCCAGAAAAGCTATCTCAAAAGGCGGGAAAGATAGCGCTAATAGTACTCCCGAGAGAACGGATAACGCTGCATGTTTTATAACTTTTTTTTTCATTGTTTTTCTTTAAAGAAATGCCTGAAAATAGATATTAGTTGCCACAGCATTTTTTGAACTTTTTCCCGCTGCCGCAGGGACACATATCGTTACGTCCAACTTTCGGATTGTCTCTTTTATAGGTGCTGTCTTCCTGGCTGGCGCCGTCTGTCGTCATCGTCTCCGGAATATTACCGGAGGGCTTCTCGTTAGAACCGTTCTGAGGTTTCGGCAGACTCCCTAATGCGGAATATTCTTTATGTTCAAAAGTCTCTTGCTCCGGACGAAAAACCTTTTTCTTATATTCTTCTTCTATTGCGGATATTTTGATAACACGTTCCGCTACCTGTTCATCTATCTTGATAACAAGTTCGGTAAACATGCGGAATGCTTCATGCTGGAATTCTATTAAAGGATCCTTTTGAGCATAAGCCCGCCACGAGATCCCTTCTCTAAGTTCATCTATTTCCCTTAAATATTCTTTCCAATTCGTATCAATGCTGGAAAGCATGATCATCTTCTCGAGTTCCCGTAATTTCTTCTCACCCAAAAACTTTTCCCTAACGGAATATATCCTTTCCGCTTCCTCTGAAACATGTTCTATAATGTCGGCTACACTTCTTTCGACTAATTCGTCAGGCTTAATATTTATGGCATATTTATACATTATCTGTTTAGATAATTTGTTTTCGTCCCTGAGCTGTTCCCAATCCATCAGCACTGATTCCAGTCCAACCTCCAGACATTCCAGAAACTCTTTTTTAAGATCCTCTCCCGCAAGTATCATGCGCCGTCTTTTGTATATGACTTCTCTTTGCTGGTTCATCACATTATCATATTTAAGCAAGTGTTTCCTTATTTCAAAATTCTGACTCTCTACCCTGTGTTGAGCTGTTCTTATTGCCCGTGTCACAAGTGGATTCTCTATAACTTCGCCTTCTTCCATCCCCATTCTATCCATTATATTTCGGATCCGATCCGATCCGAATATCCTCATAAGGTCGTCCTCTAAAGACAAATAGAACCTGCTTGCCCCGGGATCGCCCTGCCGGCCCGATCTTCCTCTAAGCTGGTCATCTATCCTTCTGGAGTCATGTCTTTCGGTTCCTATTACCTGGAGTCCTCCTGACTGCACAACTTTTTCTTTATTTGCGTCTATTTTACTTTTGAACTCTTCATGAAACCTATCAAATACTTTTTCCTTTTCTTCATGATCTTCTATGTTCAGTTTCTCAACCTCTCCCACAGCAAGTTCTTCGGGATTACCACCAAGAATAATATCCGTTCCGCGACCTGCCATGTTAGTGGCTATAGTTACCGCCCCATACTGTCCCGCTTGGGCGATAATATGAGCCTCACTTTCGTGATACTTAGCATTGAGAACATTGTGTCTTATTCCTCGTGAATTCAGAAGTTTACTCAATCTTTCGGATTTTTCTATCGAAATAGTTCCCACCAGCATAGGACGTCCTTCGCTGTTCCAACTCTGGATATCATCTGCTACGGCACTAAATTTTTCTTCTTCTGTCTTATATATCCTATCCGGCATACTTTGTCTTTGCAGGGGACGGTTGGTCGGCATCTGAACAACGGATAATAAATATATGTTTTCAAACTCCACTTCTTCGGTTTTTGCCGTTCCCGTCATCCCGGCCAGTTTGTCATACATACGAAAGTAATTCTGAAGAGTTATGGTAGCAAGTGTCTGGCTTTCCCTCTGCACTTCTACTCGTTCCTTTGCTTCAATAGACTCATGTATCCCATCAGAGAACCTCCGGCCCGGCATCATCCTTCCGGTAAAGCTATCTACAATAACGATCTTATTATCCTGAACCACATAATCTACATCTTTATCAAACAATTTATACGCCTTTAGGAGCTGATTCGCTCCTTCAACTTTTTTCTGCTTTCGTGAATAATCCGCTATTAATACGGATTCTTCAGCCATTTTTTTATCATCGCTCATATCTTCATCGGCAAGTTCCGCAATCTTAGCTTCTATGTCTTCTAAAACAAAATCAAGATCAAATCTTTCTTTCATCAGGCTGAGCCCTTTAGAGCTAAAGGTTACTTCTCTACTTTTCTCATCAAAAACATAGAACAAATTCTCCAGAAGATCGGCCCGTTCTTTCTCCATGATCTTCCCGTCCATAAGCGACTGCGTCTTATCAAATAGTTCTTTTATCGCTCTATCCTTCAAAACCATATCTAGGAATTCTCTATTTTTAGGATCACCTTTGTGTACGAGATATAAACACTGCCCTGCTTCCTCATCGTTATTCGCGGCAATATATTCTTTTATTTTTGCAAGATACTCTCTCACGTGGTTATCCTGCGCCTTTACTATTTCCTGAACGATCGGTCTCATCTCTTCATAAGCCTTATTGGGCTCATCTACCGGTCCGGAAATTATAAGAGGTGTCCTCGCCTCATCTATAAGGATACTGTCAACTTCGTCGACTATAGCGAAGGACGGATGCTCCTGCACTATATTTTCCGCATCCACTACCATGTTATCCCTCAAATAATCGAATCCAAATTCATTATTAGTTCCGTAGACTACGTCACATGCATAAACTTTCTGGCGTTCCCCGGGATCCATATCGTTTTGAATAACCCCAACAGATAATCCCATAAATTTGTAGATCGGACCCATCCATTCGGAGTCCCTTTTTGCTAAATAATCGTTAACAGTAACTACATGTACACTTTCTCCGCCCAACGCGTTTAGACACGTCGCTAATGTCGCGACCAAGGTCTTTCCTTCACCTGTTGTCATTTCGGCTATTTTCCCTTGATGCAGGACTATTCCTCCCATCAGCTGCACATCAAAATGTCTGAGCCCAATGGTTCTTTTAGACGCTTCGCGCACAAGCGCAAATACTCTGACTAATTTTTCATCTAAAATGGAATTTTTAAGTTCTTTTAAACGTTTCTTATGTTTATCTTTTTCGGTGTCTGACGCGGAAACGGATACCGTCGCCCTTGCTTGTTCAATTTCGGGCTCTAGCTGCTTTTTCGCATCACGTATTGCCCTGCTAATATTTCCCGCTTCTTCCTTGATCTCGTCATCGGATAGCAAAGCTATTTCTTTTTCCATATCGTTTATTTCTTCAACAACAGGCTGCATCTTTGTTATTACGCGTTCGTTTTGTGTCCCAAATATATTCCTAATGAATCCAAACATTTTTCCTCTTTTTGTTAATAAAAGTGTATTCTCTAATTCCACTACGAACTAATTCTCTCTCGCTGTCATTTTAAGAAAAGATTCAATAAAGTTATCTAATGCTCCGTCAAGAACCTTGTCCGCATTAGAAGTCTGTTCACCGGTTCTATGATCCTTTACCATCTTGTAAGGATGCAATACATATGACCTTATCTGGCTTCCCCATTCTATTTTTTTCTTATCGCTATTTCCTTTCGTTGCGGCTTCTTCCTGCTCCGTCTTTTCTTTCTCGTATAACCTAGCCCTTAAAACTTTCATTGCTGTAGACTTATTCTTATGCTGCGACCTTTCATTCTGACATTGGGTCACTATTCCCGTGGGAATATGTGTTATGCGTACAGCAGAATCTGTAACATTAACATGTTGTCCTCCCGCGCCTGAAGAACGATATGTATCTATTCGAAGATCTGCTTCGTTTATATCGATATTTATTTCTTTATCTATCTCTGGGATAACATCTACAGACGCAAATGACGTATGTCTGCGTTTATTTGAATCAAATGGAGATATCCTCACAAGGCGATGCACTCCTCGTTCAGCTTTTAAATACCCATAAGCCAGATAACCCCTGATTATTAAAGTAGCGCTCTTAATGCCGGCTTCATCACCGGGAAGCTGATCTATCATATTGATCTTTGAGTCATGCTCTTCCGCCCAACGCGTATACATCCGGAGCAGCATCGATGCCCAATCACAAGATTCTGTTCCCCCCGCGCCTGAATTTATGCTTACAATAGCGTTACTTCTGTCTGTTTTGTTCCCAAGTAAGCATTTAAACTCGAGTTTTTCGACATCCTCGCTGATCTCAATGGCTTCTTCTCTTAAACTTTCAAGTGAATCAGTATCGTCATCCTCAACTATCTCCGAAAGTTCTTTAATAGCATCAAATCTACCCTTAACATCGTTATAAGGTCCGACTATGGCCCTTAATCCTTTAAGTTCTTTAGACAAGCTATCTGCTCTATTTTGATCCTTCCATACATCCGGTTTAGATAACTCCCCTTCAACCTCTTTTATCCTAATAGCAGTTTTCTCAAGGTCAAAGATACCCCCTGAGTTCATCAAACTTTTCTTCTATCCCGCCGATCATCTGTTTAAGTTCGTCTATCATTAAACCCTCCTCTTTAGCCGCATTATAACAGCTTACATCTGTATCGTAAAGTTTTACATATACCCCTTAAGGGGCAATTATTTAACTGAAGCTGCTCCGTCACCCAAT
>JAVCDB010000099.1 GCA_030765205.1 Candidatus Aadella gelida
GATTTTTGTGGGTCGTTTAGCTCAGATCAGGTGGGGACAAGTTGCCGGAATTAGTGGGGACGAGTTACCGGAATTGCTGGGGACAAGATGCCGGAATAGGTGGGGACGAGTGTCCGGAATACGCACTTGTCGAGTAATCCTTTTCTTTTAAAAAGTAGTCTCCTATAAACACAAGAAAGTTGACTAGATCAGCTTTATACCTGAATATCTGTTTAAAATTTTCGGTTCCTTCTCTCATCATTTCTTGCTGAAATGAACTTTCTGCAGAAAGGCTACCCAAGTTCTGGCAAATTGCCACTGTTGGCAAAAGATTAATAGTGCTAACTACTACTATTAACAACATTGATAAGATCGTTTTAAATGTAATTTTTTTCATATTTTATTGCTCTTTTTGTATTCCTATCCCGTAAAGTGAAAGTTACTTTTTATTATATTCACTTTTATCTCCTTTTATTTTCTTGTTTGATTAATATTCATATTTTTAATAATTTTATACAAAATTTTATACTGCTCTACTCTATTTTCCCATGAAACAGTAGTAGTGTCAAAAGTATTTAAACTGTCTTTTTGTTTGTTAACGCTAAGGGTAGTCCCCTGTTTTTGAGAGAAAAAATTAGTTTTTGACCCATTAAACCGTCAAAAAAAACAATGCCCCCGCCTCCCGAACCATTAATAAAATCCGAAAAGCAGGGGCATCTAAAAGAAGCGCAGGAAGGTTGCGGAAAAAACGCCTCTTTTGTATATTTCTAGATCTTTCGGTACAAGTTTTTCGTCCCTCATCCCTCGTCTTTCTTCCTTCTAACTTCTACCCTCTCTATGCTCTTACAAGCACTTCGTTCACATAACGTTCATATGCCTCTATCTCTGCCTTGAAGTCTATTGCTTTGGTGTTCGGCATGAACATGTACAGGTTGCCCAGATTTCTCACGGTACCCAGGTTAAAACCTATGTTCTTAACGTTACCAGAGATTATCTCTATCATCACCATAAGGAGCTGTGATGTCAGCCCTTCGCTTTCCATCCAGACATATATAGGCGCGTCTTCGCCTTGGAGCATCTTCATGACACTCGCGTCTTGAGACCTATAGTCTTTAGTGTCGCCAATAGCTATAGAGCTGTTAGGTGTATCGGATCCGAACGTATCCCTTACCGAATCCAAAGCACTCTGAAATGTCATATTCTCCTCAACCATCATGACCACATTCTCCGAACTCAAGTATTCTCCTAGTCCCGTTATCTTGAGATACTGTTCCTTGTCCTGATCGGTAACAAAATTCTCACCGATCAACCTAACATGTATAAACGCCGAGGCTTCTTCTTTGGTAAGACCCATCTTCCTTATATCATTCGCCAGGAACCTACCGTCGGCGACATTTCTAGCTGGAACGCTGACGATCTTGTGTTCTGTCTCACCAAATCCGCTTTTTATCGCTTCTTTTGCCTTCTTGCTGATCTCTGCGCCCCCAAGTATATCCCGACGCACATTATCTATACGCATTTCATATATGCTCTTACTAGCTATATCCAATGCCGCTATTTCAGGGAGCAGTCTGACATATATCTTCATTATGCGTTCAAACTCAGATATATCATTAATCGCTTTTATACTCTCCTCGGAAAGAAGCGCTATTTCGGGATTTGCCAGTTCCAGAATATCTCTTACCGCTTTCGTTTTGAGTTCCGCCAAAGTGTCCCTAAGATCAAAAAGTTTCATCTGATTGTCCACGTCTATTATAGCGGCTACCGTCTTTTTACCGGCGGTCTTTGCGCTAAGTTCCTCTACCATCTCTTCCCTTGTTACTCCCGAGAGAGAGATAACTTTAACGCCTGTCTCTTCTTCAAGTATCTTTATCGCCCCGGGCGTGAATATGTTCAGCATATCTTCCCTCATTCCTACAACCACATCAATATCCTCTATAGTCCTGTCTTTAGAATCTTTTCTTTGTCTTATTGCATCCTCAAGCATTACTGTTATCTCCCCTAGATCCTCAGCTCCGCTCCGGCTTTTTTCCAGCCTGCTCAAAGCGGCCGGATCTAATTCGGCTCCGGAATGATCCACAACTATTACCATATCTGCTTTACCTAGAAGTACAGCTCCCAAGCCTTTCAAAAAACTGAATATCGGAACTATATATCGCCCTATAGCTATCAGTACAAAGGTCCCAGTCACCATCAATCCAAAAAATACAGGGTCCTGTGCGGCAAAATCCATCACCTTTTGTGTCGCTCCTGTCATATACGCTATTATAACACCTATCGCGCCCGATGTTCTGAGAGTTGACGCGCTTCCCTTCAGTCCGGTAGCAGATGTCTTTTTCGGAGTTACATCTCGACGGACTAACCTTACGCTTTTTATCATTTTTATGAAGACTGCCGGTTTTGTACCCCATACTTTAGCTCCTACCGCATATATATCTCTAAAATTATTAAATTGATCAACTTGACGTCTGTTAGAAGAAGGATCAAATTTTATTACGCCTTTGCGGTCCGGTGACGAAAGGTAGGAATAAACATTTTTCCATTCACTGTTTTTGAAAAAAAGCTGTATCATATCACGTTTCCCGCTGAAGAGTTCTATCTCCAAGGCATAGTTTGTAAGGTCCACTCCTTTCGGATAACTTCTGCCACTTACCGATCCCTTTCTAAGATCAATAAAAATTTCATTTTCTTGCACTATAAAGTGTTTAGATGATAGCTTGATCACATCCTCAAGTTCCTGTGAATACACAATATTCGTGATGAATTGCGGAACAGCGCGTTCCGGTAAAATGCTGACAACGAATAATGCAACAAACACTAGTAATCCTGCGAATATCCTTGATAAAAAATTCCTTCTCTCACTTGAAAACACCCGTCCGGAACCTTCCGGGCTTCCTATACCCATCATGGTCATAAGTATCCCAAACGTTCCCAAAGCGGACCATTTCAATGCAAGAAGAGGCGCTTCGGTGATATTTAAGGTCTTCTTTGCCGACGCATATTTCGCATTTAGTCCAGCAAGTACTTTTTCCGTAAGTCCCTGTTCTCGAGAACCTTCGGGATCGTTTTCTAATCTGTTTCCGAGTTCGTTAAGCGCATTTTCATTGAAATCCATATCCCGCACGGCATCATCCGTATTACCTTCGGCTAAATCTTTAGTAATATCATTGAAGTTTTCTTCGACTTCACCTATTAGACTCTCGGTAGAAAATTCCACAGGTGTCTTCGCTGTAAAATCTAGCGGGAGAGGACCGTCATCTCTCACTTTTTCCTGAGAAAGAATATCTTCCTCGGATCCCGCCCCTGCCGCAACCGGAGTTATACTGATATTTTCGACATTCACACCGTCCGAGTTTCCTTCGAACTGTACTCCTACTGTTCTGACCTTTTTCGGATCAAATCCTGTATGTGTATCATATCCTTCTCCTCCCTGACCCGGGAGGACCTTTATAATATTGATGCCGGGGGTAAGTGTCATCACGGGACCCAGCTGCGTGGGATGATAATTCTTACCGCCATCATATGACTGCATGACAGGCCTAACAGTAAGCGCTCCCGAAATAGGGACATTCTCTTCAGGTATGTTTATTTGAATCAAAAACCCTTTACCTTTCATAACATCCGATTCATTTTCGTCATCGAGTCTCCATCCGAACACTTCACGAAGATCAAGTAGTACCGTCCCCGGTATGGCATCCCCAGCCAATTTCTCGCTACTGATCTTCCATCCCGTTTCGTTTCCTTCTATACCACCAACCATACTGCGTGATCCGTCAAGAACGCGTGAGGTAAGAAGACGTGTCCATTCTTCTACGCGGTATCTACCTTTATCCTTGAACTCGAAAAACGCTCCGTTCCTGGCTTCTTTTCCTATATATTCATCTTGGAAAATTTCCCATCGTTTTGTTCCTTCTTTTTCTCCAAACTCATCCAAAAGGAACTTAGAGTACATCTCCCGAGCCGTATCAAGTATCCTGCTGAGTCTCGCAGCTTCATAATTTTTACCTTTAGACTTAAGATCATAAGAATAGTCCAGCATACCGTAGATCCATCCGCTGGCTCGTTTATTCCTGGCTATTGGCCTAACCATATCCGGTATCGCTTTTTCCGGTGTTTTCCCATCCGTAATGTAAGCACTGACTGCGGGGCCCGCGACATAACTGCGCACAAGTTCTCTATTGAAGTTCTGAGCCTTATCTATCGCAGGAAGTGCTAGCATTCCTATCCATGTTACCCAGAAGAAAAATGTCGCTATTATAGCCTTGTTATATACCCAATCCTTCAATTTATCTCTTTTTTCCTGTCTGGTAAATTCCCTGCCCAAAGCTTTTTTTATCGCATCTTGACGTCCCCTCGTCCAATATCCTTCACTGACATATCCAGGGAAAAGGTTTCTTCCGGCATTGAAATACGCGGAAACTATCATATGAGTATAATATATGAGCATAGTAGGCGATTTAAGACCATATTTAAGAGTATGGTACGGAAGTCTACCCACTGCCAGCATCGGTTTTTTGGATATCCGTCTATAAATAGAATCAATACTCCATGTTCCGGCAAGTATTGAACCGAATGCCAGTATAGCTAAAATGCCCCATAACGGGAAGATGGAACCGGCCCAGAACGCCGCGCCGATAGCAACTGTCACAAAGCCTATAGCGCCGGCCTTCCAGTCTATTGTTATTTCACCTTTTATTTCACGCTCTATCTGCTCTACTTCCTGCATTATCTCTTCCAGGGCAAGTATTACGGCAATATCCAGATCCTCTTTTCCTTTGTCAATATTCTTGCTGACTGCACTCTCAAGCATCCCGTAGAATTTAAAATCTTTAATGACAACATTGCCCTGTTTGTCTTTCAAACTTGCCGAGATCACACGACCTTTTTTATTGGTTGTAACATCTACCATAGTTTTATCAGCTTTTAGAAAACGTTTATATTCATCAAGCACGTGTAATATCTTTTCATCGCTTTTAAAGTCATCTTTTTCAAGCTTGGGTATTATCGTCCTCTTTTCGCCCGTTACGGGATCCTTGTACTCGGTCTTCATTAAATGATCCAGACCTTCCATTACAGTGAACCCGTGTTTCATGACCCTTACTCGGAAAGCTTCACTCGTTGATTCGTCATCTTTTGAAGCATATATCCAGACCACCATCATTGACATAACTGTCAGAATGAACGGAGGATAGAAAAATACCGCTATACCTGACATTGTTGTCGGGAGCCATCCTATCATTTCTTTTATTATGTATTCGACCGACAAGGCATATTCCTGTATCAAAAGCCCAATTCCGCCTAGTTTATATAGAGGAAAGAATGTATAAGCTACTCTTGAAACAACGTAAAGATTAGTGATTATTATTGTTACCAATGTCGCCAAAGCCGCCAAAGTAGACGATGAAAGATGTGCCATATGCTGAAATATGATCACCCCGCGTATCCATCCGCGCAAACTTCTATCTCCCATCCCATCCATTGGGGATACATGCCACTGTTCATTAAGTTCCGTGCCCGAACGGGTCATAGTTTTAAACAGGACATAACCCAGTCCATAGAAGAGGAGTCCGCCTGCAAAGAATCCTAAAGGCGCTCCTATAAGAAGACCTGCCGCTATATTGAGCTTTGAGCCTACTAAGGCCCATCCCAGGCCCGCTCCAAGATATTGTCCCCAGAACATGAAGAAAACGGGTTTATAAGAAAGTATCGCCCAGAATGTCTGGAGCGTTATCCATCGTGACCTCTGAAGCCACCATCTGAATCCTAGAGGAGGAAGTTCGTCCTCAAGTACCTGTATATATTTACCTTCGAGCCTTATCGCTTTAAGTTTATAGAGAGCAAGCCTTGAACCCAGCTCCGCGTCTTCTATCTGATTGTATGAATCCCATACCCCGGACTGTCTGTATACGTTAAGATATTTTCTGAAAAGTTCGGATGGTTTGCCTATAGCTTCGACAGGTTTTCTGAGAAGTTTTATTCTTTCGATCCTTTTCTTGATGAACCCGAGTTTCTCTGTCTTATAATACTGATCGGTTTCGTCCTGTGATATACGTTCCCTTAAAGGTCTCATCAGCTGGCCAAGATGTATCCTCGCATGTAAAGGCACTTCCTCAATCTCGCCGGTCTCTTTGTCTATTAATATCCTCACGCCGCTTAACATTTCCCACAAGAAACCATTACCCGTACCGCCAAGAAACAAAAATCCTGATTTTGTCTGGCCTATCTGTATACTGTTATGCCACACCAAATAGTCAAGCCATGACCTGTGACTCCAATCCGTATCTTTTTTAATAGGCACCAGACGAAGTTCTGTCTGCATTACGGTTGGTATATTCCTTATCCTGAATTCTGATCTAAGGAATGTATCCTCATCAGGATATACCTGTAGGAATGCCCATAGCATATATTTGGCTCTCGATGCTCCACTAGAACCTTCACTTATCCATTTTTCAGCATCCTTTTTCGATACTCTTTTTACCTCTTCAGGACCGACGCCTGCCTGTTTCGCAAGGCCCGCTACCGCGTCCCTGTATTCTTTTATTATTTTTTCGCCATCTTCATCTATAGATATTTTCCATCTTTTGCCTTCTGAATCCGCATTATTCTGTTCCTCAAGAGTAAGATCCCTTCCTTCCTGATATGTTTCCCTTGCGTCAAGATGACGTCTTACCGTATTCTCTCTGCTTTCCCAGACACAAAGTTTCATCCTAAAAAGAAGCGGCTGAAGCCGGTCTTCCTCGTCCACGAGTTCGACAAAATAAGGTACATCTTCACCCAATTTTTCATAAAATTTACTTATCTCATCTTTTACAGCCTTTTCGTTCTCTACGGTATTGAGATCCACTACCGGAGGTTTGGTTCTGCCCGTAACAGCATAGAAAAAATTCATTACAACGCTTTCTTCGGCATTAAGAGGCGGTTTCATCCTTATCTTCTGCTGATGCTTACCCAAGTTTATCCCGTGCTGAGGGCCCGCTACAACCCGTATACGATCCCTGTACTTGTATAGCCTTCCCGCCCATGGTTTGTCGGGATCAGTTGTCGGTTCAATACCTCTGTCCTCACCCGCTTCGTTACCGTATATGGCGAGATTCATATCCCTAATACCGCCTTCGTCGACATCGTCGGTTACCGGAAACACATCTACTCCTCCGGGATATTTTTCTATAGCGCTTTCAACTATTTCTACAAGTTTTTCTCCTGCTCCGCCTCCGAACGTTGTCTCCATAAGCGCAACACGCGGGAAAAGTTCGCTGCCGTATTCCTCGCGGAGATATTTTATGTCTTCAAGATCAAGTTTCTCCAGTATATCTTTATTACTGAACCTGTCCGTTCTGGTCATAAGCATAGCTGGATCCACTTTCCCGATGAACCTCGCATCACCTGATATAACTTCAATAAATTTATCCCTTTTCGCGGTCTTCTCCAGGAATACCATCTCGAGTACCGGATAGTTGAGGAGCATTGCATATGAAGGCCACTTGGACGGTGTTATGCCCCTTCTTTTTAAGTCCCTTTGACGCCACCATCCGGAGATATCCCTGGAATCCATGTCCATCTCATGTATTATTCCGGAAAGATTTTCCTCATTTATGTCCGCCTCCATATATTTAGGGAGATCCTCATTATCCGTCTTATTCTTTATATCATTGAGAATTTCTATCAGCATATGACTCGGTACGCTTTTTTCCACATCCATAGGTGTTATACTTGCCGGTTTTCCGGTAAAACGCGCGGCAAATAACATGACCTTTTCAACCATAATATTTACCATATATGCTGATACCGACGCGAAAACTGTCGTGACGGCGAAGAACCAGAAAGTCATATCTTTTATTACCGGTATAATGCCCTGTACCTGCAGATACTCACTGCGGATCAGATAGCCCGCGCCGATAAGTAATGCCGATACTACACCTGCCTGGACAATATTAGTGCCATGCCGCTTTATTCCGTGCCAGTAACTGCTTCTTGTGACATCCGGTCCGCCGAAACCCTGCTGAAACCATGACATTTTGCTTGACCTGTACCGTCTTTCTTCGGTCTCCCAGGCTATAGCTTCATCTGTTGTCATTTTCCCTTCATATACTTTCTCCTGCACTCTTCTGACTCTATATTGCAAAGCACCTAAATACTTCCCTATATTGTTACTCGGGATAGCGTGTATGGACGATCCCCATTCCGCGGGTCCGTTATACGTCCTTTTCCCCTTACCGTCCTTAACGGGCGCCTTTTTATAAGTGTTTTCCGTACCATTTATTTTTATGCTTCCGTCTTGTTCTATCTCTCCCGGCACGAGATTAATAAACCCTTTTTTATCCTGTGCCTGGACAAAATTCCTTCCATGCACATAAAGAGTCGGAGAGTAAAACTGCGGATCGTTCCACGGGAAATGTCCTCTTGCATACAGAACGAATTCTTCGGGATCGGATCTTAGTTTTTTAAGCCAGTCAATAGAATACTCAATATAATCGTACATATTGATATCAATGACATCTTTTGGCTGAAAAAGTTTAGGCTCGGCAAAAGGCGCCGCTACCGGCATCTTCATTATTTGGGCCCATTGTTCTCTTGAAAATTCAGGATTTTTCTGCTCAATTTCCTGAAGACTGGCTTTTATTTTCTCGATGTTGCCAATAAGCTCATCTATTACGTCTATCTGCATCTTATCGGTGACGCCTCTTCTGGCCTTTCTTATAAAACGGAAATTCAGTATAGTCTCAAACAGATATTCCCTGATTGAAAATATGCCCCCGAATATCAAGATTGCGCTTGTAATAAAAACACTTGGAGTTGCGAATATCGGATTTGAGTACGCTGCCACAAGAGATGCTAACCCTAATATGGTACCCACAAGAAGCACAAGGCTTCCAAACTCTGATACAGGCCTGCTGGGACTTCCTATATTTTTCGAAGATAAAGGATATCTTCTGGGCGCATACTTTGTAGCTAATATACCCTCCTTATCAGGGGTGGAAAAGTTCTCTCCTAATCCTTGAAGTATAGCTTTGTAATACCTATTGGTGGAATATTCAACAAAATGATCAAAACCCAACTCTTTCTTTTCGGGTTTTCCCTTTACGTCCTTTACATCTTGATTCGTCTTAATATCTACAATCGATGTCAGATTGGTCCCGAGTCTATCCCCGATACTTTTCAGTGCACCGATAAGATTGGCAGAAGTAACCGTATCTGTTCCGGGGGTATCTTTAGCGGAATCTACGTCCTTTAACCCGTTCAGGATATTTATCAATACAGTTTCAAAATCTTTATCTCCTGTGGATCTCTCCAATGATGCGATAATATCATTAGTTTCTTTGCCGGCTATCCCGTTTTTATATTTTTCGATCCTTTTGTATATATCTCTAACTACTATATTCTTTCTTGAACCATCAGGGAATATTGCCTTCATATCCTTTGATCTATCCCATATCTCCCTAAAACCGCTTTCGAGACCCTTCTCTTTTATGTTTTTTTCTAATAACGAAATGATACTGTCGGCTTCTTTTTCACTTTTCTTGCCTTTGTATTTACCTATTTTTTTACGGATATCCTCAGCTGATATCTTCTTACTCGTACCCTCCGTAAAGATGGCCTGCAGGTCCTTTGATTGGTCCCATGTTTCTTTAAATATTTTCTCCAAACGGCTATCTCTATCCTTCTTGACTTTATCAATGATCTTCCCGATATTTATGATCCCCACGAACTTATATCTTGCTGGGCTTATCCTGCGTGAAGCTTCCCATTCGGCGCCACCCATGATTTTAGATTGCTTAATTATGCTTCCCAGTATCCCAAGATCTATGGGCTTTTTATCTGATTCCGCTTTTTCTGCCTTTTTTCCTAAGACATCCTTCTTTTCCGCAATGCGGCCGCTCTCATCAGGGAATATCTCTTTTCTCGGCTTGATCCCGGGTGAGGCTACTCGCCTGTAATTTCTTCTTACCCATATACCTATTCCCCCGAAAACAGCCATTACCGCGGCAAGTGCCGCACTGGCCATCGCACCAAAACCTATGAACTTATCCCACCATATACCTCTTTTGACCATTTCTTCTACTTCAGTATATGAAGTACCTTTAAGTATCTCGGTCTGACCCTTTATTACATGTCTTATCTCTGCACCGGAATATCCATTACGCAGCATATGCTGGGCGAATGATGCAACACGTTCTATGTATATCTTGATCCGTTCTTCTTTTGTTAACTGATCATAATCTTTCTCAAATACCCTTAAGTATTCCTGCACTTCGTCGTTATATTCCGTAACTTCCATGAATTTCTTATAAAATCCTCCAAAATCGAATCCTTTTTCATTATATGAAGCCCAGTATACGAGAACTCCTATAAGTTGACTTTTCTCTTCGCTTGTTAAATTAAAATGATCTATAAGACTTGGGTTTTCGATGTTCAGAACGTTCCGCACGGATTCAAGCCCCAGATTCTCACATCCCCTGAGGTTCTTATTGAACCGCTTAAAATCTTCCGCTGACGTAAGAGGTATTGCCCCGGTATCCTCGTCTTCAATAAGCGTAAGTTTTACTGTCCAGTACAGTATCCCGCTTACAACCGATGGTGTTATTTTTTCCCCGTTTATAAAACTTGAGAGACTAGTCCGCATCCTTGAAGCATCCCTTAGAAGTATAGCAAGTTTAGCGGGTGAAGTTATTCCGTTAAATCGCGCCATCGTATATATGGTGTTCAAGATATCAGTCTCGGCATTTTCATTGAACATCGTATCTGTTTTAAGTCCGGCTTTTTCACGAACTGAGTTGAGTGTTCTAAGCGCTCCCATCACCAGTTCCCTGGCCCCAGAATTCGTTCCCATCTCAAGCATATAGGGCCTTTTATGCGGGGTATTATCCTCATTGAACATGGATACAAGCACTATACCTTCGTCTTTTTCCGTGAAGGTGATAACTCTTCCGTCAGGAAGGTCTATCTTGGTTCCCGAATCATCTGCGGTAAGTTCTTTTTTAGACCAATGCATAAGTTCTGTAGCTTGTAGATTTATGATATCCTTTTCAAATTCCTGAGGCAGAAGCCCCTTGAGAATACCTATCTGATTGAATACAAGTCTTGCCTCGTCAGATTGCCTGAGTTCCTTAGATCCGGATACAGCACCTTCCGGATGATACTTGAATTTCCATCCTTTGGTGAGATCTATGCCTTCGGCGCTGAACGGATTCGCGTATATGTCCCCTCCTATATTACCGTCCGCAACAGAAACGTTAAACAAATATACCTGTTCGTCGTTCCCTGTACGGCCCGTGTAATAAAGGTTTTCAAGTTCTCCTATCCCGGCCAAAGGATGTTTCCCAAAATCCAGCTGTGCTGTACCGGGTATCGTGTATCCTATGAGACGTTCCCACGCCCGGCTCATCTCCTCGCCGTCTCTGGTCTTTAAACGAAATTTTCCGACAACTATGCCCGTATTTTTATGATCTACTTTGACCTTTTTTTGAAAATAGAACATCCCCTGCCCGTAGCCTTCTTCTCCCTTTCCGGGTAATATAATCTTCTGCGATCCGTCTAATGCATCATAAAGGAATGCGTTCTTATATGCTTTATAACCCGTATTTTGAGTCTTCCTAAACTCGAACAAGACATCCTCGTCAACACCTATTATCATACCGGTCTCAGGATTTATATCTGCAGTACCTTCAAACATCTCATAAAATTCCGTTACGCGTCTATTACTCAATCCGTAACGTTCGTAACCTTTTTTCCCGAGAAATATATTCTCTGCGGAATAACCGCCTTTTTCTCCTTCAAGAGGCACCGTAAGATACCATCCTTCGGGAAGGTTATTATTGGTCTGTCGAATAATTTTCAAAGTACCGTTTTCCCAATCTATAAATATCTGTCCGTCTTTTATACCCAGCGCAACTTCCCACTGTTCGGTCTCGAACTCTCTTTCGGCGGGTTTGAATGTCCTGTACACGACCAGACGTTCGCCTCTTTCGGCTAATGTCTTCAGAAGAGCTTTGGTATCTTTTATATCCCTAAGCTTCGGTTCTATCCCGGTCATATCTATGATAGCCCTTTCTTCTATTCCATAATCATATACGAACACGGCAACATCGCTTACCTCTCCTTCTTCGTATACTGTACTTCCGTCTTTCGCTTGTTTACGCAAAAGATATCTTATCTCACTTCTTATCGGAAGTTTTCCGGTATCCTTATCCACGGCATACCTCGCTTCATCATACCAATACCGTGTTACATAATTCGTCATCAAGTTCTTCTCTTCAGCTATTCTGTAAAAATCCCCTTTTATCGGATCGCGGTAACGCGTGATATGCGATATCTGTTCAAACACTTGTTTGCCATTATGATCATAGGTCTTCTCTGTAACAAGGTTCTTCAGATTATCATATATCACCGTTCTAGTAAGATACGCATCCTCATCGCCTACTACTTTCTCTCTTATATGCTGATACCATGGTTTACCGTTAACATCATATACTCCGTAAGATTCCGTGACCGGTTTGTCCATGCCTGGTATCCATTCGACTTTATGTCCCCATTTAGCGCTTTCCGGGACATCTGTTATGCGGACCTTTTTTTGCCCTACGTATGCAACGATACTGTTTGTATCTTTGTCAATCTCAGCTATCACCCGTCCCTCATCGTCTGTTTTTATGCCGGATGTCAAAGTCTCCAATTCAAATTTCTCAGGTATAAAATTTATGCCTTTATAAACTCCTGAAGATTCAACGGTAATCGTCACACCAAAAGAATTCTTGAGGATCTTCTTCTCTATTACCATACCGTTCTTATAGGTTGTACGTTCATTATATGTAAGCGTCCCGTCGGGATTCTCCGCTATAGCTACGCTCTTATGTCCTTCAACATCTTTGAGCACTCCGGTTTCCGGATCATATCTTCTTTTTTCAGTGACAATGTCTTTCTCCGAGCCAAGGAAGATAAATCTGCCCATTCGATAAGAGAAAAACGATCTTTCTTTCATTTCTCCTGCAGTATACCCTCCGCCTTCTCTTTCATATTCTTTAACCTCTTTGGTCATTATATCTTCGGTTCGCTGGTTATTAAAAGCTTGGCGATATGTTTCCATAACGATCTTTGTTTTAGAATCTATCCCAATCCGGTCATAATCGTATAAAAGTACCGTTTTAAGAAGCATTTTACCCGTCCGGTCCATATAGGTATCAATGCGGCCTATTTCTCTTACTGCTCCATCCCTGTACCCTTTTTCGATCGTACGAACATGAAAAAAAGCACGCTCTTCGGTAACTGTCTCGAATATGGGCTCTCCATTATCATTGATCCCTACACCTATCTTCGCTTTCCCGTCGGTAACATCCACAAAATCCTGCTTAACGCTCTCAAAATATGGTCTTTCATCTTCCGATGTTTCTCCCGGTTTATAGTATGACCGCACCAAATCTTCGAACACTATTTTTTCTATATTTTCGCCCCACGCCCTTTCTCCCACTAAAGCACGTCGATCGAATACTCTGTCATTCTTATCTTTCCCCTTCTCGATAACTTCTTTAGGAACAACATACTTGGTCAATCCCGGATATTTCTCGCTCACATCGGTAGTTTTAATATCCTTTAAGGTGTGTTCTCCCGTGGCTAGATTGCCATAATTAAGCCTCGCCCATTCTTCGGTCTTTCTGCCCAGCTGATCTTTTACGGTGCTATACAGAAAAGTCTCTATTTCGGTAGCCCTCACACCGCGCCTGGAAAGTCTATCAGCAAATTGGTTGAGCGTCATCGCACCTTTTTCCTTCGTATAATCAGAAAGGCTCTTGCCCGGTTCAGCGATGAAAACTTGTTTCTTTATGTACTTTTTATCGTCAGTCCTCTCCAGCAGCACGATAAACCCGTGTGATTCTGTTTCTTCTCTCGTGAGAGTAATCGAAAAATTCAATCCACCATCTTTACTGTTTTGCGTTATTTCTTCGAACGTTACGTCGCGGGTAAATATATCCAGTTTTATTTTCTCAACTTCTGTCTCCCCATCCTTATTTTCACTGACTTTGAGTTTCTCAATCATCAGAGGTTCGGAAAATTGTCCGGTATCCTCTAGCCCTCTTACTCTAACAACAGATCCATCATTTTCCTTCTCGGTTTTCCCTAAATACCTTATTACAGTACCTTCATCATCATGATATTTCACCTGTACTTGCTGTATTGTTCTCAAACCGGACTCAAACGGCAGAAGCGGAAATTCCACAATACTTACACGTCTTTTTTCGGGAGTATAAAAATATGAACTGACGATCTCGCCGGGAGTCGTCGGTTTCTCTTTAGAGAACTTGCGTACCACGGTAAGACTGCTGCCCCTTGGAAACTTAACACCTTCTTTTACACCAGGCAGGAATAATGTTACATCCTTTTTTTCCAAAACTTTATATTCATACTGTTCCGACATATATCCGGTAACATAGGGTATATTCTCTTTAGACAACCGCAGTTGTCCGGTATATCTAGCGTCAGACTTATCGGAACCGCCTATGGTCACATATACATTATCTGATCCGTATTCCTGTGAATACGCTGCTATTTGTCTGCGGTTTCCGTCAAGAAGTATATATGATACGCCTTTTTCTACACCGAATTCATATTTCAGCAAACGTTTCACACTACGTACTGCGCTTATATCTATATCCTCGCTGAGTATTTGTGGTATCACTTTCCTCGCGTCTTTCCATCCAAGCCGTTTTTCTTTTGTCGGAGCCGACATCAAACCAGTAGTCACCACAGATTTTCTCTGTGCGGGTTTTTTCTTTATCTCTTTATCTTTTCTGCCGGTCACCTGTTGATCCAAAGCCTCAACTGCAGTCCCTACTATTTCCTGCACGGCATCCCCACCCGGTACCGTTGCCTTTACAGCACTTTTCAGGGTATTCCTGACCGCTTGAGATACGGATCCTTTCTTCTCCATAAAACTAACTAGATCCTTAAATATCTCAAGAACAGCTTTAATATGCGTCTTGGGACTATATGGATATTGCTCATCTGTCCAGTACAAGACCCCTTTATATCCTTTGTCTGTCAGTATTTTTATATCGCGTTTTATTTCTTTCTGATCTTTCTCTCTTTTCCCGCCCGAAGCTGTCTTTACCGTAGGATCAAGTTCCGTGACAACAAATTTTACTTTATCCCGCGCCCAATCGGGCACATTAAACTGACCCACTGATGGGTAACTTTCCGTGATCTCCTCGTAACTATGAGTTGTCATAACTATCTCTATATCTCCGGATAGTATCCTGTCCTTATACCTATCCAGAAGATAGAACCAGTTAGCAAATTCATCGTAACTTCTCGTACCCACCGTGACACTTATGCCTTTTGTTCCGGTTCTTAGTATCTCGTCTATAACCTCGTTCACGAATGCCTGACGTTCTCCGGGTGAAAGAGCCACTGCTCCTACAGGTTCATTCATTATGTCCCAGCATACCTTTACACCTTTTTTCGTGGCATCTTTTTCCACTGTCTTAACGAATCCCGCCAGTGTCTTGGCAAGTTCTTTACGTCTTTCCGGATTTTTCAGGGCTTCTGGGAACTCAACACCATCGTTACTATTGGAATTCGCCATATGAAAATCCAATAATGTGACATAAAGGTTATTAACCCCTTTCTCCCTTATATTGCTTAAATATTTTTTAGCGTCGCTTACGGCCTTCTGCTCTATTCTGGAACCTGTCGATGTAACGTGTAATCCGTTATCTTTCTGTTTCCCGCTGAATGCCGGCATAACCCTCAATGTGTTTATCCCGGGTGTTACATATTTATCCACCTGCGGCAGACCCTGAGCATTACCGAATATGCCGTACCTGTTATAATATCCACTGCTACCCGCCTGCACCTCATCTCCTTTAACAACATCGGTCTTCCCTGGTACTTTTGCGTACAACTCACGTTTTTCCGTGGCTACCGCACCTACACCCTTATCTGCCTGCACCGTAATGCTGGTAATTATTACTTCTCCGTCAAATCCGCATGTTGCCGAACTGCCTAACGCAAACTTGAGTCCCAATTGTCTTACTTTATTGATATTGCCGCCGTGACTTTTCCAATGATGAGGTTTGACGATAATTGTTTTTTCACCGCTACTGAGTTCGCCCAGTTCCCACGCGCTATCACTGTACCCCCAGCTGGTATCCTTGGCAACTACCTGCACATGAACCGCATCAACACCGCGTCTGGGATTTTTCATCTTGATCTTGATCACAATGTTTTTATCGCTAATGTCTTTGATATCGGGAAGATCGAGCCATGCGAAAGATTTAGCGTCTCTTTTGGGTAAATTTATTTTAAGATGCAATCCGTCGTCCTGTTTTGACACTTTTATATCATCTTTCTCGGGTTTCCAATTATCATTCTGCGCGAAATCAAAATCCCCTTTTTCTCCCGCTATAAGAGGCCCCACCCAAAACTCAGAAACTATACGCACTGCGTTCCCGACAAAATCAGATTTTCGCGTCATAGCGGCTTCTGCAGCGTTTGTAAAAACTTCTTGTTGGGTGCTTACTTCAATAGATTTTACAGGCTCTTCACCAGCGGGCATGTCCGGAAGACTTGCCTGTATAGACCGTCTTACCTTCTCCCTAAGTTCCGATACCGATCCCTCTCCGGTCTCCATGGGTACTTGGCCGGTATCATACGTATCGTCTGATAGAATATCCGGAGTTAACAACACTTCCCATTCGGTCTCTATCGTTGAATGTATTAAAGCTTTAGTTATCCTGTCTCCGTCAAAAAATCCCGTTGTTTCCTTATCAAGATCGATACCTAACTCTTTACTTATAATTTTCCTTACACCCGGATTCTCTAATCTTTCCATTACACTCGTAATCGCTTCAATTCGGTCATTAGGAGTCATATCGCGTATGATCCCTTTTATGACCTGATAATTATATCCGAGGAGTGAGACGATCTCATCTTCTGTCATAAGACCCTTCATTTCTCTTTTTATCTTACCTAAATACATCTCTTTTGCAGCGACATATTCCATTGTGGAATTATATACATACAATGTTTTAAAAAGACGAGATATCTTGATAAGTTCCTCGTTTACCTGATCCCGCATAGCACTCGTTTGCAAAGCTTGGCTAGTTCTTCCGCCTTTTTCAGCCTGCATGATCATCTCATCTATTTTGTCCAAAATACCAAATTCCGGATACATCGCAATATCTTCGGGTGTTATATGGTCATACACCTGGTCTGTAAGCGGTTTGATTGCTTTTATCTCCCGGAAAATCTTTTCCATATCCTTAAATGTCAGACCTTGCTGCATCATATAAGCGTATATAGCCTGAAACAGCGCATTATCACGACTACTACTGACTGAAATAACCACATCACGCCCATAATAATCGGATAGTATCGCTCTTATCTTTTCCTTATCAGCGGAAGCTATATCCACAGATACATTAGCTTCCCATCTTTCAAAAAGATCCCTTACCTTTTTCTCCCATCGCGCGGCATCTTGCCCATCATCTTTTTTTGCGCCGGATATCCGCTCGAACATAGCTATATCCTCTTCTATCCTTACCTCCAGAGGAACGATCTCCCCGCGTTCGAAATATTCATTATCCGCATTCGTAGCTTCAGGAATGATAAAATTGTCTCCTCTGCCGGTCTTTTCGTTATATGCTACAAATTCGGTCAGAAAGTTCACATATCCTATTTTGGCGAATATATCCGGCATTATCCCGCTCTCTTCGTCATCGATATTATATTTTGTTATCATGAGTATCCCGGGCCACGGGGTAAAATATGATCCTAACCAGTCTGGTATATCCTTACCCTCAAATCTCTCCAGAAGAGAGTTCTTCTCAATAAGTCCTATAAACCTGTTAAGATGTTTTTCCGCAGAAACGTTATTAAAAAGGTATCTTCCTGATGTATCTTTTCTTGAGAAATATGAGGTCCATAATGCTACCCATTCATCTTTAGTAAAATATTTTTGACTGACGATAGACCCGCTATTATCCATCGCATCAATCGCCTTTAGAAACCTTATGATATTGTTCCTAATCGTTCCATCAAGCGCATTTATATCTATTTTTTCATATACCGGCACCGGTGTACTTACCATAGCCTTAGGTCTCTGTGCCTTTTTATGCAGATAATCGCGTAAGTTTTCTATCCATCCTTTTTTCTTAGAGACTTCTTCAACAACAGATGCGGGAACTGTCTCCTCTGTAAGTTCGGATGTAGCGCGCCACAGAAGTTCGGACTGCAGCTTAAATTCATCTACATCTTTTATATATTCGTTAACTGCTTCAAGGTACCCTATCTTAGCGTCTCTCGCATCAAGCACGGCTTTGGCATATGTCCAGTAATCATAATCACTAGTAGCCGATTCATACCTTCCCCGTGCATCCTCTGCAAACTCCATTGACGCGATAACTCTTTCATAAAAACCTTTAACCCTGCTGTAACCCATCTCTACGGACTCGCCCAACTGTTCAAGTCTTCTCACATGATCTCTCTGGGCTTTTTCTATTTGAAGAGACGTCACCGCTTTTTTAGCCTTATTGACTTCCTGTTTAGCCTTGCTCCTGCCGAAATCCCACAGGTGGAACACCGCCGCCAATGTCACCGAACTATATCGACCATCATCTGTAATAAAGCTCGAACTTGGAGAAACATCTATCTCGGGATTCCATCTTTCTTTTTTTGCAAGATCGTCGTTAATAAGATCTTTTACAAGTTGCTGATGAAAAAATTCGATTTCAGGATCTCTGTGCGCAATATCTCCCGAGTAAAATGACGGGATGATCGATGCAAATTCACGTACTTTCTCAGCTCCCCCGTCTGTCTTTCTGAAATATTCGACTATACTCGAGAATGTATAAAACTCCGTTGTGCTTTTAGCTATATCGGTTATCCCTATTACCCAGTTATCTTCTGACGTTTCACGAGTACCTGAAGTTATGCCTAAAAGCTGAGCCAACTCATCTTTTTTGTCCTTAAGTTCATATTCTAGTTTCTTTATCGCTAATTCCGCGGCGTTGATATGTTCACCGGTTTCGTCGCGTTCTCGCATACCGGCTTCAATCCTAATTTTTTCGATCTCTTTACTTTGCCTGAATGTATCACTCACTTTCTTCATCACATCTATCTTTGATTCTATTAACCTAATATCCGACGTGATAACGGCAAGGTCATGATAATCTTCCCTGGCTTGCCGGTCAGATAATGTCATTTTCTGCTGATCTGTAAGATCAGCCATTCTGTTCAGTCTGCTATCATAAATGTTGTATATATTCCATGTCACTCCCGCACTCATAATACCTTTGTTAGGTCCGACAGTTTTTCTTAACTTACCAATATTCGGATTGACTTTAACTATTCCGGGCGGAGTATTAACAGAAGGGGAGATAAACGCGGTAAATCTTGGGGGTATATTTGCCCTAAAATCAAGAACTGCATTATCCAAGTCCTTGAGATATTTCTGCTCGACCCTGGCTTCAGATCGAGCCCGTATCCTTTCCTGCGGTATTACAGTTGAATCCGCTTCCATGGACTGTTCTTGTTCTGTCCCGGATATTTTGGACGTTTTATCTTCCAATATATTCGCAGCAATAAGATCCTTTTTAGATTCTATTAGGTCCTTTTCGGCCTGTCTAAGCCGTGTCACGGCTTCCCTTATCTTCTCGGGACGGGTCATAGGAGTACTAACAATCTTTTTGTAATTCCTTTTAGCTTCGGCTACATTAACTTGGTTCGACATAACCGAACGCTCCGCAAGTTCTACCTGCCCCTTACCCTGCGACCCCAGACTTGCAAGATCATCATTCTCCTGCTGCACAGCTTTTTCAATATTTTTCAGACGGCTCTCTATATACTTTCTCATCTTCTCTTTATCCTTGAGAAACGGAAACCCTTCGCCTACCATCATGCGGCTGGTATAATATCCATTTTCATCAATGATTCCTAAAGATATCAGCACCTTACCAAGCTTTTTCGTTCCCATATCTTCCACAAGCTGCATAAGTACAATATATTCTTCCCTTTGTTTTTCAAGTGTCCATAACCTCATCCGCGGATCCATACCCCCCATGAACTCGGAAGCTAGATAAGCGCGAATAACTTCAGGCGTAACATCTCCAGATGCACCCAGTTCGGCATCTTCGGCACTCTCATATCCCAGAAGTCTTCTTAATCTCAACGCGGCTACATCTCTTTCAGTCTCAGCTTTAATACGACGAAGGTTAGCTTTTCCAAACTCGGCATCAAAAACTTCTTTTCCTTCACTGCTGATCATTAACTGCTTTCTTTCTTCCCATATACGACGTTCTTCCTCCAACGCACGTGCACTTTCCTCTCCAGCCAGCATATATGCTAAACGTGCAATTGCTGTTTTCTCTAAAAGTTCAGCATTTTCACGACCATGCATAAACCTGGCAGCTTCCCCTCTGACCTGAATGAGAAGTTTAATTTTTTCTTTGTGACCTTTCCATGGATTGAACCAACCAAATCCTTCGGAAGCTTTTTCTTCAGCGAACTTTTCCGAAGCTTTCCAATATTCTTGGGTCTTTTGTGCATTGTAAAGCGCTCCTCCCTGAACGGACTGCCTTGTCCTGGCATTAGCGTTTTCTTCGGCATAGAATTCAGGATTTATTCCGCGGATATTCAGATTATTTCCTGCTGAGATTTTTGTTAGGTATCCTTCTTTTGCAAGTTCTTTTATTTTAAGATCAACCTCTCTGTACATACTGTTAACATCGGCCAACATCTTCTCTGTTTGCCTAAGTTCTTCGAGTACTGTAGCCAGAGTATAAAAATTACCCATTTGAAGAGCAAGCTCGCCGCGTTTAACCGCTTTTTCAAGAGTAATGATCAGAGGCTTTATTTTATCGCGCATCTCACCATAATAATCTTTGAGACGCAGTAGTCCCCGCATAAGATCTTCATTATCCGTCCTACCGGATATTTCCTCGGATCTTATGATTTCCCTGGTTATATCATATAACTCGTTACTAACATCCGGCCCTTTGGATATTCTTATTATCGGACCTATCCCCAGACTTGTATTCGTTAGGGAAAATCCTATTCTCATACCTAATTTCACACCTATCTTACTCTCGGCAAGTTGTTTAGCTTCTTTCTCGTTAGATATACCTATCTCGAGTCTTTTGATGGGCCCGTAATAATCTCTCCAGAAATCTCCGGGGTCTATACCCTTTCCTTCCAGTACCGAGTTTATGAGTTCAAAAGAAATATTTTTAAACCCGACTATTTCTATACCCTGTTGTGCTCCTATAAGTTTCTCTATCTCTGCCCGTATCTTGACCTTATTCTGACGCGCATTCATCAATCTAGTCTTGACTTTTTCAGTCTCGTTCCGCGCCTTTAAAAGTTCAGCTGCATCGCGTTTTTTAGCGTTATACTCTTTTTCTATAACACGATAATATACTTCAGCAGATTTTAGTTCGTTCTTTATACGATTCTCATGTTCCTCGGCATTATACAGATCATTAAGACGAAGTATTACCCTATACACCAGGTTCTTCATAAAATCTTTGTTCTCTATATTCTTTTTAAGGTACTCAAGAGCGGCATGTCTATCCGCTGCTTCAAAACTTTTGTTATCGGTACCAAAAAATATAAAGTCAATACTGCTACCAAAACTGATATCGGCCTCTTCTATAGAGAAAAACGCCCCTATAGACGCTTTGATGGGATCCAGGTAATTCTTGCGCACACTTTCGCCCTCGGCGAACTTTGCCCTATCTTCCATATCTTTTACTCTAGCATCAAGAGAACTCAGCGCGGCTCTTATAATACCTTCAGTAGACGTCATCGCCCCACGTGGCAGAACATCCCCTATCCTGTATATCTTGATTATCTTCCCGTTATCCTGTTCAACACCAATAACGTCTCCGAAAAACCCATATGATATTCCGTCACTACCGATTGCCTTCCGCGGGTAGGATCCTCTTACGGGATCCGCTTTTATGTCCGCAAGCTGTACCCGATTCTTCCCTGATGGATCTTCAGTAAAATATGTAACATTTTTCTGGGGAAGCTCTTCAGGTGTCCCTTCTGAATACTTGACCTCTTTCACTTCTCCATTACTACCTGCCCTGTAAAGCACTCCGTAAGGTCTTAAAAGTTTATACTCTCTCTTATCGTCTTGCTCTCCCACTACAAATGTATCAGCTTTGTCTAGAGCTTCTCTGACCCTCTGTTCCGCTCCGGGCCCCTGCGCATATATATCTTCCACACTTACTTTTCTGTCCCCGCTTACGAGGACTGAATTCATAGGTATATCCTCAATATCTCTTATCAATACCTCGTCACGTGATATTCCGGACCAGAACAAAAATCGGTATTTCTCATGCTTTACACCTAATGCGATCGGCTGGGTGACTTTCCAGACCTTACCGTTATCCGTCTGTGCAAAATTAATTATATGTTTGGGTTCACCGTTACGATCAGTAATTTCATCGGCATAGTTTTTCAATCTATATTTTTCGACATCGGCTTCTATTATTTCACCATTTGCGTCCATAACAAACCTAGGTAAAGTCAATACGTCTTCAATTCTCTTGGCACCTTCAGGACTTACAACCTCTTCGGGCTCTATATAGGTCACCGTTGACTCTGCAGGGCGTTCAAGCTTTTCGCCAGACGGTTCCACGGTTATCTCTATTTTTTCAGGACTTTCTGCTAATACAATATCTTTTTTGATATCGGCTTCTGTGATAGTTTCTTTTACGAGCGGTTCTTCTTTTTTCGTAGGGGGGGTAGAGACTCTTTCTTTGTCAAATATTATAGTTTCTTTTATTAGTCTTACGTCGTCTTCGTCAAGCGCCTCCCGGAGCTCCTCTTTATTTTCACTCTGTGCTCTTTCTTCAAAAAGATCCCTTGTCACCACTTTTTCAACCGGAGTCATTTCTGCCCTATAATGAGACGCAAAGGAAACAATTATTTTGTAGAGGTTATGTAACGCTTCTTGAACTTCAGGATTTCCCCGTTTCAGGGCTTTACTCAAAGCTGCCGCGCTTATCTTACCTATCTTCCCATCATCCCTGAGACTTAAAATACGCTGTAATGTTTTTACGCGTGATTGTATATTCCACTTGGTCACCATGGGTAAGCCTTCACCTGATGCGTCATACCTTAAAGACTTAAGCGTGGTTATAAGCGCTTCTTCGGTTCCGGGATTTTGATCCACTTTATAATTAGTAAAAGCTGTTTCTGCGTTATTCAACAGCTGATATATATTCAATCCCTCCGGAGAAATAACAGACGGTATCTCTATCTCTTCTTCTCTATCCTCTCTTCCTATCTGTTCTTCCTTTTCTCTTACAACTGTTCTTTCCGAGGTAATATCCCGCTCCAATCTCTCTTCCTCGGAAACTCCTTCTAATGTAACAGGCTGTTCCTGTTTCGTTTTCTCTATGAGTTCATGTATCATGGCGCCTAGCGTTATCGGACCAACTTTTCCGTCATCTTTTATGCCCTTATCTGTCTGGAACGCCCTAGTGGCAGCGCGGCTTAATTTCCCATAATCCTCATCCACTTCAAGATCATACCCTAAACTCTTCAACGCACTCTGCCATTCTCCGGCTTCTGAGCTGTTATAATGGTTGGCAATAAGCAGTCCGCCATTGTTTATAAAAACATTAAGATCATGGATGTCTTCTATAGCAGGCTTATACTCGAGGTTTGCCTGGATAAATTTTAGAGCTTCTACATGAGTGGCAAATCCTTCAGGTATCTCCGTAACGGGTACCGTTACTGTTTTCATTACCTTTGTTGCCTCAGTCTCCGCCAGTTCTTTCTCGGCCTGATCTGCGGCTAGCTGTTCCTTCTTAAGGTTCTCTGCGGCTATCTTGTCTTTCTCGGCCTCATCTGCGGCTAGCTGTTCCTTCTTAAGATTCTCTGCGGCTATCTTGTCTTTCTCGGCCTGATCTGCGGCTAGCTGTTCCTTAGCCTTTAAAGATTCATCTACTAACAATTCGTCCGTTATATCTTGCTCTGCTGACTGTTTTTTTGCCCATTTCTTTACCGCATCTGACTTCATAAAAGATGCCATTCGTTTCTCGATCTTGTCGAAAGCCTTTATAGCTGCGGCATCTTCCGCTGACAATTCTTGCCCATCAGCCTGTTTAGCGAGTATTTGAATTAGCTGGTCAAGGGCATAAGCGTCCATGTAGTTTGTAACATTGAGTCCCCCTCCGTAGATGATCTCATTAAAATCACGTATTACCCTCTCTATTGGTGTATTAACCGCCAGGTGCCGCTCATTACCTGGCCTGAAAGGTTTGAACGCATCAAGAAGGGCATCACGATATTGTTCGGGATCCGACTTGAACGCCGAGAGTACATCCTTCGCACCTACAAAATCACTTATGAACTTGTTGCTGGCGCTAAGCGGAAAGGGTAAACTTATTCCTCCGGCAGACTGGTCTGCGAGTTGTGCCACCCGTATTTGATCTCTTACGTCATCGGGCACTATAAAGTCGGGGATTATTTGAGTGTCAATATCCTGGACAGCTGTAAATATTCCACTGCCAACATCTATATCTGCACCTATATCTGTTCCTATATTCTGATCAAGACCTCCTGTCCCAGGAGAAGCAATTGCCGTAGAAAAACTAGCACATATCATGGGCACTATCAGGACGCCTACTATGCTAGCAACTACAACGCCGCACGTATATCTAAAGGCCGGTGACTTTCCTATATATGGCACTTTAGATAAAACCGATGTCAATGGTACGCTAAACTTGCTAAGTATATTTAAGATCTTGTCAAAAACAGATTCAGAAACAATATATGAATTTGAATTCGCTTCCGGAAAGATCATTTTAAACGCTTCCGATAAATTCTTAAATTCTCCCATCTGACCGCTTTTCTCTAAGAAATATCTCGTTCTCGCTACAACATTTTTACCGGATTCTTTTATTTCGTTGAGTTCCTGCCAATGAGATTCGATCTCTAGTAAGGATTCTTCCGCGATCATATTTGCATACTGACCTATAAGAGCTTCCTTATCCTTGTTATTTTGATCAATAAGTTTCTTTTGATCACCAGACATCTCCCCTATTAGAGCTTCATTCTCAATAATTTTATTTAATTGTTTCCCAAGCCAGCTTTTATCTCTTTGCACAGTTTTGCTGACCGCCCAATGTATTTTTTCTATATCGGTAAGTTTTTCTTCTGTGGGATCGATACTATAACTGATTATTGCCAGCAAGTTATTTCCGATCTCCCGAATAGCTTGCCGCTTATCGTACGAGGTTAAATGTTGGCTCACAAATTCATCATGTCTAGTTTGAAATGCTCTTTCCCTGTCCCATCTCAAACCTAAACTATCTTCTCCGTTTATCCATTCCTGGTCTTTTAACTTAGAAATATTTTCTTCCGTGGGATCTTCAACATATTCCCATACTGTTTCCAAAACCTCTTTATAACCTTTTTTGTCCTCACTATATATTATCTTTACCCTCTCAACGGCCTGGCGTATCTTTTCTTTTGAAACATTAGACAGGTCATCCGATCCTATAACATTCTCTACAATATCTTTACCTTCAGAACTTCCTTCTCTAATCTTATAAAGATATTCGGCTGCTTGGGCATTTTCCTCATCACCTATCAAGAAGTTTTGTATAAGTTTGTTTAAGGTTTCCTGTTCCCGCTCATCCAGAGCGTCAAAGGGGAGCATCTCTTTCTCTATTTTCTTTCCTGTTATACTTTCCAATAGAATCCCGTTTAAGATCATGGGCTGATTCGATACTGCATACTTATAGTAAAAATCATCTATGTGATTTCTTGCGTCAGATCGTTCCGCAGGTGTCAGTTCATTAAACCCTTTGATCAAATCAACGATATACAAGATCTGGCCCTTCAGACCACCATCGGGAAAAAATTCTGCGATCATATCAACCGAATCTTCTTCTGAGGGGACAATCTTCTCCAAAAGGCTTATAAGCTTCTCACTGTTTTCTCCGCTTATCCCGTCACTACTATCCGTAATGGTCTGAGCATGCATTTCCGAGGCTGTTGAAAAGATTTCCTCTTCAGTAACCCGAATTGTAGTATCATTTGGTTTGAAACCGGATATTTGATGTGCCCTTATTCTTCTTTTTATTTTTCCAAGACCATAAAGAAGTACTTCCGGTTTAATTGTGAGCTCATAGGCTCTTAATAAATCTATCTTGTCCTTAAGAAGTTCGGCATCCATTGTTAGCAGTTTATTACCGTAATATTTAGGATTAACAAATTTCCGGATAAATTTTACATCCATCCCGGCTTTTTTAAGAGCCAGTATCCTTCGAAGGTTATTTTGATATCCTATTACATCGTTTTCGGAGAGTTTTAGAAGGGATTCTTGAATATCTTCCGATATGCTTTCGTCTTTAATTGTTTCTGTCAAAAGTCGCTCAAGTTGGGTTGTACGGTTTGGTATTATTTTTTCCTTTAAGAAACTTTTGACCCTCTCTATCAAAGGCGGTGCTTTATTTGAGATCAGTGAAAATACGGCCTTTCTCATTATAAAATATGTGCCTATAGCGGCAAAACCGGAAAGAACCGGAATCATGAACGCGTATCCGGCTGGAAGGGCCAGGGCCAATAATGTGCCCATACCTATGGTTGCGATACCCGCCAGAATTAAGACCTCGGCATTACCATCTTCCTTCTTCAATACATCTGTGGGTTTAGTTATAGCAGGTTCTTTCTCTCCGCCCTCTACCCTTTCTTCTTCTGCCATTTTCACGGTAGGTTCAGTAGGCACCACATCCGCATCAACGACTTTCTCGGGACCGGATGTTAGCTTTTGATCTTCCCGCACACCGCTAAATACGGGCGTTCCCGGCTCGACTTCATACGCCCCTTCATAATTCACCCGTTCACCGGTCATCATCTCTATCCCGAAAGACATAAATTCTGCGGCTGAAACTATAATATCCAGCTGTTTCATAACTTCGGGACTTTCTTTCCAATTTTTAGGCATTCTGTATCCGAGAGTCCTTAAGGTCCTTACCACTTCTTCCTGATCTATCTCTCGACCGGCTTCATAGATCTTTTCCGCGATTCTTTCTCTAAGCGCTTTGTCTTCTGCTATAGCTTTTATTTTGTCGAGCCCCTCTTCCCGGCTAACTCTCTCCCCTAATTCCTTGGCAATGGTCGAAAGTTCATCTTTAAGCGATTCGGCCTTCTTAACTTCTTGCTTAAGCTCCGTCAGCACCGTCCTAAACTCGCCTTCTTCGCCTCTCCTGGCCAAAAACCTGGTTCTTTCTTCTTTGGAAGCGGGGTTAAAATCATAATATACCGCGCCCGAAGTGTCTTTCTTGCGAACTATACTTATGAAAACGCCGCCTTCGGCATCTTGTGTCATATCTTCAATAACGGCGCTTCCGTTATTTACTTTTCTGACATTTATTTTTTCAAGATATGACGAGAACTCTTCAGGAGCAGGAGGAGCAAAATCCATCGCAATACGATGTTCTTCCGATAAATTTTCATATGCCTCTTTATACCTGGAAGCCCATTCTCTTTTGATCTTTTCCACGTCGCGTCCGTCGATCATAGCTTCGCCCAAAGCGTGAAATACCATAGATTTTATGCCTGCAAGGTCACCTTTATAATCATACAAATATGCGGCAACCGCCAGTTTATACCTGCCGCTTTCTAGAAGCTTCTCATAAGGCTTCTTTTTATTGGTAAGCACCGCTATGTAAGGTCTTTCTTTCCCGTCCTGGTATTTCGGAATTATGACCAGGTAAGAAAGCCCCTGTTCTTTCATGATGCCGGTGAGTCCTTCGGTATGATAACCCCCCGTTATAAGGGCGGCTGTCTTTTTCCCTTCCCGTCTCATCTTCATTACGGTATTTTCTAGTATGGCGTTATCTCTCGCTTTCGCGTCATAGTAGAACTGTAGCGCCCCGTCTATACCGTCTTCTATCTCGCCCAGATCATACCCGCCTGTTATTTCCACTCCGTATTTCTTACAATTTTCTTTAATGAATTTCGCGTATTCTTCAGCCGAGAAACTCTTTTTACTCTTCATCAGCTGTTCGCTTTCGGAGTTATTCAGCTCCATAGCATAAAGCTGTTTTAACAAAGTGGAAAGCTGTATCATTTCAAAAAGTTCGCGTTCTGCGGGCTCTTCATAAAGTTTTTCCCTGATAGCCCCTTCTAAAGCATCTATCTCATTGTAAAGCCCCATAAGTTCTACGGATTCGTATATGCTTACATATTTGGTAAAAAGTATCATGTTCCCATAAGCATCGGCAGAAATACCTTCGCTCTTGGCAAGATCAACTAGATAATTATGATAATCAGCTTGTGATATTTTGTTCTGTTTGAACGCGAGGGATTGCAAGACCAAAACTTCCAGTACGCCTTTTTCTTTGTCCCGGCTAAGCTCATCTATAAGCTGCCCTCTTTCTGTATTGGCCTTCTTAAAATCTATCTCTTTCTCGAGTTCCATCGATTTTATTAGCTTGGATATTTCGGGATAAGAGGCGATATCTATATTGTTCTTTTCGGCCAGATCTTTTATTGACGCCCAATAACCGTCAAAACTTAGCTTCTTTTCTCTGTGATCGCTTGATACATCATTGAACTTTTTAAGGTCTTTATTCCAGCTCTTCTCGGCTAGCGCGTCAAACTGCCCCAGAAGAGAGATTATATTTCCGGTTTTCCCGGCACGTTCGATAGCCAGATGTTTAAAACTTTCAATATTTTCTCTGTAAAGCTTCTCATCTTCTATCCCGTAAAGACTGATATTTTTCGCATCCGTAGTTATGGCGAAAAATTCCCCGGCGCTCATGCGCCCTTCTTTCATAAGAAAAGAAGCCGTATCCTTACGTATACTTTCGTCCGGAAATGTACTTAAAAGAGACGTGTCTATATACCCTGAAGCGCCTTCAAGTGCGATGAATTCAAGGTCATAATCCGTAACCAGAGTCTCTAGAAGACCTGCTATCGAATACTGCGCAGACAAGGATGAATGAGCGTCCTGTATGTTAAAAATGACCTCGTCTCCGCCGTTCAGAGCGATTTCCTGCATCTTACCCAGATCATAGGGGACTTTATATTTGTTTGGATATAAGCTTTGCTGCTGGGCGAACTCAACCGGTTTGGCCTGTGCCCATACGGGTTTTCCGACCTGGGCCCAACCGGCCTGTTGATCGAAAAAGATTACTGAAAGAAGAAGGCTTACAATGCGTATAAACTGCCTGTTTTTCCTCTTCCAATACATGATATTATACTGTGAAAGACCCTGGTCATGGGCCTCAGAACCCTCATTACGGAGACTCTCTTTATAATAAGGGGGTTTATAGTTTCCTTCTCGCAAATATGTCATAACAACCTTCCTATTGTTATTGTTTTGCAGGCTTTTAAATTTCTTAACCTATAAATGTATCTATAGTATAGCATAAAGAGTATAGGTAACAAAGGTTTTTTTCTATCTTTTTGTTTTCTAACAAATTGGGGACGGACCCCGGTTAATGAGAGAATTAAAAGAGAGAAGTTGGGGGTGGTCTAGAGGCGCCGAGGACGCCTGCCGGCAGGCAGGTAATGTCCGAGGTGTGCCGAAACCTCCGCGTTTCGGCGCAGTTTAGATTGACTGATACTCGGGGACGTCCCATTTGGGGACACCCTACAAGAGTAAAAGAGAAGAAAAAATCACCAGATCACCGGGGACTTGGCAGCTGGCTACTGGAAACTAGGTATTGGATATAGAAATTCTAGCTTTGTATTTTCTCATTAATAGGGGTACGTCCCCAATTAACCCCAATTAAAAAAGGACGGGTTTAAACCCGTCCTACAATTTTCGTATCGGTTATTCTCAATGATCAATTGTCAAATAGCGCCCTTTTTAATTCGTGCATCAGTCCTTCTCTGCCTACAGTCCAGTCTTCCTGACCTCTACCGACTATCAACTGACTTCTATCCTCTAACTTCTCTTACTCCCCAAACTCGCTTTTACCTTTCATTAATAAGTTTGTTATTCCTTTGCTCAAATACGTCTTAATATTTTTAAAACTAAGGTCCATTTTTCCAATTTGTTCAAAAATTGAATATATTGCCGGTACTAGTACAAGAGTTAGCGGCGTAGCAAATGAAAGACCACCGATAACAGTTATAGCTAGCGGGTTCCACAAGTTTGCTCCTTCACTTTTATCTAAAGCCATCGGAAGAAGACCGAAAATGGTAGTAGCCGTTGTCATAAGCACCGGCCTAAGTCTACCTCTGGCCGCTTCCATAAGTATGCGGAATAGGTTTGTTCTCACCCTTTTCAGCTCGTTGGTATGCTCGACAAGTATTATCCCATTATTGACAACTATTCCCGCTAGCATCATCATCCCTATAAGAGCTCCCATTCCTATAGCGGTTTTTGTCACAAAAAGTGAGACTATTGCACCTATAGTGGCCAAGACTACAGTTACCATGATTATAAAGGGCTGCTTATAGGATTCAAAGATCGAGGCCAGTACCAGATATATGAGCACTATTATTATGAGTATGGTGAGTACAAATTCCTGTTGGGATTTAAGCAGGGTTTGATAATCTCCGCCGATCTCATAAAAATAATCTTCCGGCAAATTCAGGTCCTCTAGCTCTTTATTTAATAGTTCCGCAGCCCGACCCAAGGGCAGCTCACCTATATTGGCGCTCACCTGTATCATCCTAGACCGGTTCTTCCTCCAAACCTCACTGGGACCCAGTCCATATTTAAAATCTACTACTTGGTCCAGTACTATTCGGTCAGTTCCCACCCTCGACACCGTAAGACCATGTATATCCTTGACGGTACGACGGTCCTTCTCCTGCATACGCACTATTGTCTCTACTTCAGAGGCTTTTGTATGGAACATTGTAGCCCTAACTCCCCGAACTTTAGCATGTACCATATCCGCTATTTCTTTCGTAGAATACCCTAAATGCGCGCTTTTCCCTTTATCTACAACAAGATCAAGTTCCGGACGACCTTCTCTCATACGTATCTTTGTATCCGTAAAATACGGTATTCGCCCCATGCGCGTAGTCAGCGCTATAGCTATTTCTCTGAGTATTTCGTAATCATACCCGAAAATGTTCAGTATGATCTCTTTAGTTCCAACTTCTTGTTCCTCTTCAAAATATACAAATGCCGGCTGAAGGCGTTCTACCTTAGGCCTCAAACTGTCCATAACATTACTTACTGACCTTCTTCTTTCTTTCAGTCCTACCAGATCAACATATATCTTACTTGACCACCCCTCCACCCGGGCTGTGAAATTCTTTACTTCAGGTACCTCTTTAAGCATGTCTTCTATCATACGTACAGTTTCGTCACTTGAATCAAGTCTCACTCCGGTAGGCATTTCGATAAATATGGTGAACCTATTCTGCTCGGTTGTCCCCATATATTCTTTACCCATTGTCCCGTAGAGATATATCGCACCGGCAAAAAGCATGGCCGCTATAGACAACATTAAAAATCTTCGTCTGAAAACAAAAAGAAGAGCTCTTCCCTGCGCCTTGTAAAAAGGTTTAAGAAACCCTGCTTTTACCTTCTCTGACTCTCCCTCTTTAGAAGTAAGTTCTATCTGTGAGCTCATAAGCGGAACGACCATAAGTGCCACAAAAAGTGATATACATAAAGAAAAGGTAACTGTCCATGCGACCCCTCCATACATTATGCTCATGGATTCACTAACAAATAGCATCGGCAGGAAAACTATTATGGTTGTCAGCGTGGACGCGAAAATAACGACATTCATTTCCGTGCTTCCTTCTATTGCCGCTTTCACGTGATCAAGACCCTGCTCTGTCTTGGTCACTATATTCTCGAATACCACGATAGAATTATCGACCAGCATACCCACTCCGAGCGCCAACCCGAAAAGCGTAATAAAGTTAATGGTAAGATCCATTATCGCCGGCGCGAACATGTTTGACAGGTCCATAAATCCAAACGTGATTATTAATGACACAGGTATGGAGATAGCTACAATAAGTATTGACCTGTATTTTTTGAAAACTAAAAGAAAAATAACCAGCCCTACCAACAAAAGATATAGAAAGATTCCCGGCAAGAACATGGCGGCGATTAATCCCAGAGGAATGATATACGCCGCTTTCCTACCCAGCTTCCCCATAAACAGCATAAGTATAAAAATTATCATCGCGGCTCCGCGAAACAATGAATCCCTTAAATTCATAATGGATGTCTTGATAAACTTAGCCTGGTTTTTGGTTATGACAAGATCTACATCTTTGGGCATTATTCCCTTAAGAGCATTTATTTCTTTAATTATTGTTTCCGAAACTTTAATAGTATTTGCTTTGGATTCTTTCTGGACATAGACAGAGACTATAGGTTTGACGTTCATTCTGGCATAGCTCTTTGGATCCAGAAAGGAATCCCTAACATTAGCCAGGTCTTTCACTCTAACAGCCGACCCACTAGGTTGCACTAACACAATTGTATTTTGGACATCATCCATGTTCTCAAACTGACCAATAGCCCGCAGAAGTATTTTATTAGAGTTTTCCGTAAGTTCCCCTGTCAAAATATTCAGGTTATTCGCACCCAAAGACGCTATAACCCTGTTGAGAGATATTGCATACCGGTGAAGAGCTTTTTTATCTACTTCAACTAAGATCTTGCGTTCCCTGCCTCCTCCTACTTCAACGTTTGCCACTCCCGATACTCTTTTTATACGTTCCTTGATCTGTTCGTCGACTATTTTCCTTAATTCTTCCGTAGTCCTCTTTCGGCTGGTTACCGCAAATATGACGATGGGTACATCTGTTTGTGAAAATTGCGCAATAATAGGTTTTTCCGCCTCTTTCGGAAGGTTTTCTTTTACCCTGGCGAATTTCTCTCTTACTTCCATCGCAACCAGCTGCATATCAATTCCGCGCTTAAAACTAAGTACGACCGTGGATTCGCCTTCTTTAGATATTGACATCATACTTTCCAGGTGAGATACCGTACTAACAGCTTCTTCTATGGGTTTAGTCACCATAGATTCCACTTCGGTCGGAGGCACACCGCCGCGAATATATACAATTATGCTGACCTGTCCAAAAGAAATATCGGGATAGAGTTCCACGGCAAGGCGAGTTAATGCTATGATCCCTACGAGAGATAAGGCCGCAAAGATCATTATCGTAGAAATAGGTTTTGTTATAGAAAATCGAGACAGGCTCATATTTTGTGTAGTTTAGTTTGTGATTCGTGATTCGTAAAAAGTGTTAATAGACCATTGACCATGGACAATGGACAATTGACTATTGTCCTTTTTAATCCGGGTATCAGCCCTTCTCTGTCTATAGTCTATAGTTACTACTACTCTTCTCTCTTTAACATAAACCGAAATAGTAGCTGGGGTTTAAACCCCAGCTACTGCTATTTGCGCATCGGTCATTCTATAGTCAATTGTCTATAGTCTAGCTTCTGACTTCTAACTCCCCTTCCTAACTATCCGGACCAGCATACTCCTTATATCATTCTCCAGCATAAAAATAGAGGGAATAACAACAAGGGTTAAAAAAGTCGATACAATAAGCCCTCCCATAACACTTATAGCCATAGGAGCGCGGAGCTCCGAACCCCTTCCGACAGCAAGGGCCATAGGAGCTAGCCCTAGAACTGTTGTTAAGGCCGTCATTATTATGGGCCTTAACCTGGCCAGAGATGATTCCACAACAGCATCCAGAGCGCTTTTCCCGTTAGCTATCAAAATATTAGTATAATCAACGAGCACAATACCATTATTAACAACTATCCCTCCCAGCATTATTATTCCGAGAATAGCTACTACGCTTACTGAAGTGTCAGTGGCATAAAGAGCCAAAAGAACACCTATTAATGATAAGGGTACCGTAAAAAGTATGATCAAAGGCTGTGTTATAGACTCGAACTGTGATGCCATTATCATATAAACCATGACGATAGATAGTATCAGCGCAAAACGCAGGCTATTAAAAGATGTTTTCATCTCTTCGGATTCCCCGGCAAGTTTTGCGGTGTATCCGGGTTCCTGTTTTTGAGACTTCATTATTTTTTCAACATCAGCGATAACTTCCGCGCTTTTCCGTCCGACAACATCTGCATATACGGTTATAGTCCTTTCCTGCCCTATGCGTTTTATTTCACTGGGTCCTTTACCTTTTTCGAAAGAAGCTACGGTCCCCAAAGAAACCAGTCTTTTGTCTTCCGCGCTGATGCGTATCCGGTAGAGTTTATCGTAACTGTCTCTGTCAGACTCTCTGAGCCTGACTCTTATATCTATTTCCTGACCTTTTTCCTTGAATCGTGATGAGACGGCCCCCTTAAGTGACATTTGAGCTATCTTGGCTATACCTACTACTGAAAGATTATTTAATGAGGCCTTATCTTTGTCGATCACTATTCTTATCTCAGGTGACGGCTCCGGGATATTGTTTTCTACGCCGAATATTCCCGGAATCATCTTTATCTCATTTTCTATCGAATGCGCTATCTCTTCCATCTTGTCCAGATCCTCACCCTTGATCTCTATGGTTACGGATTTACCTCCGCCTCCAAAAGCTCCCGACAAAACGCCCTGCTGCAGGGAGAACTCTATTTTTGCATGTTTAAGAGGCGTTATA
Organism: Candidatus Aadella gelida; assembly: GCA_030765205.1. Taxonomy (GTDB): domain Bacteria; phylum Omnitrophota; class Gorgyraeia; order Tantalellales; family Tantalellaceae; genus Aadella; species Aadella gelida. Next base: position 34,555 of record JAVCDB010000099.1, read on the forward strand.
ACGCTAAGCTGTTTTTGCAATATCTGAACGAAATCAACTGTCTTGATCTTTCTCTTTTCTTTAAGATCGACTATTACCCTTCCTTGATTGGACCCCATACTCTTGACAATATCTTTAGCATCCTTTCCGCTTGTCGCCCCGACAACTGTATTAACAGACTTCACGAAGGAATACTCCAGTATCTTCTCCTCTATCATCGTCACAATACTATTGGTCCCGTCTAACTTAGTCCCTACCGGCATATCAACATTAACAAAAAACTGTCCTTGATCGGTCTTGGGCATAAGCTCTTTTTCCAGAAAAGTAAATATTAAGAGGCTCGATAAAAATATAATAAAGACCACTAAAAGACCGATCCCTTTATGCCTAAGAAACCCTCTTAAGATTCCCTCATACTTTTTAAGAAATATTTTCCATAATTTCCCGCCGGCAAACGCTCTATTCCCTTCTTCCACCTCCTTTTTACTGGCACCTATTTTGCAGCTTAGTAGCGGTATAAGAGTAAGTGCTACCCAAAGTGATCCTATAAGTGAAAAGGTAACCGTAAAAGCCAACTCCTTAAATAGCTGTCCGGCTATACCCACAACAAATATCATGGGCAGGAAAACCGCTATTGTCGTAAGCGTAGATGCCACAATAGCATTAGACACTTCTTCTGACCCTTTTGTGGCGGCGATCTCCGGCGCCTCTCCCAATTCTTTATGTCTAAATATGTTCTCGATAACGACTATGGCATTATCCACAAGCATTCCCACTCCTAGCGCCAGACCTCCCAGCGACATCATATTGATGGAAAGCCCCCCGAAATGCATGAAAGTGAACACTATCATAATTGATATAGGAATGGTCAATGTAACTATAGCAGAAGACCTAACGCTGCGTAAAAATATAAGGAGCACTATGAAAGCCAACACTCCTCCCTGAAGAGCCGCGTCCCTCACGCCGTTAATAGCATCTCTGATAAAAACCGATTGATCGTAAACCACTTCTATTTTGACATCTTTAGGAAGCATCTTTCTTAACCTCGGAAAAACTTTCATGATCTTATCCACAACCTGCATAGTATTAGCCTGGGCTTGCTTCTGGACAGATACCGATATATTGTCGCTCCCGTTATAACGGGAATAACTGCTTCGCTCTTTATGAATATCCTTAACAGCAGCTATGTCTTTAATGGTCACCATCTGAACTCCAGGACTTATGCTGCGCTCTTTGAGCTCCATGTCGAACGACATGGTTCCCGCTTTCTCATCCTTTGCGTTCTTTATTACAACATCTTCTATCTCGCGAACATTTTTGAATTCCCCGAGCGTACGTATAAGATATTCATAAAAACTTTCCTTAATCGTGCCGGCCGGATAATTCAAGTTAGCATCCGTTATGGCGTCAGCTGCATCTTCAATGGATACTTCATGAATATTAAGTTTGTGCTGACTCACTTCTACAAGTATTTCTCTTTCTAGCCCCCCCTCGACGGATGCCGAGGCCACCCCATCGATCTTCTCCAGCTCTTCCTTAATAGTATCCATAGCTATCTGTCTCAGCAGCGCTTCACTTCTTTCGCCCGTAACACTTATTGTCATTATGGGCGTCTCAAAAGGATTAAATGCCACTACTAAAGGTTCCGAGGCATCCCTGGGGAGTCTTGCCTTAATAAGATCCACTTTTTCGCGTGTTCTCAAAGATGCGAAATCCATATCCTGATCCCAATCAAATTCAGCCATCACAAGAGAGATGCCTTCTTTCGATACAGAACTAATAGATTTTATACCGCTAACCGTACCGACAGCCTCTTCAACCGGTTTAGTCAAAAGTGTCTCTATCTCTTCGGGAGCAGCATTAGCATACCCTGTGACAACGGTAAGCTGCGGGTATGTTATGGGCGGAAAAAGTTCTTGAGGAAGCTTCATTAGAGATATCACGCCGAAAAGCATGACACCTATGAATATCATCACTGTTGTAACAGGTCTTTTTGTCGAAAATTCTGGTAATCCCATAATTAATTAGATAGTACTTGGTAGTTCTCAGACTAACCTCTAGCAGTAGCCGGGGTTTAAACCCCGGCTACCAATTAGTCTGCAGTCTGTTGTCTCAAGTCTGTGCCCTTTTACTCTTGTAGGGTGTCCACAAAAGGGACGTCCTCAAGTCAGCTTTCGGGTCACGGGTCACGAGTCCCGGGACACGGTACTAAAATATCGTCTCCTGCACCTCGGTTATCTCTACCCTATCGTTATTCTTATATTCCCGGTGAAGCTCACGTATTATAAGTTCTCCTTCTTCCACGCCTTTTCTGATCTCGGCTATGTCATGTGTGAGATATTCTATAGAGATCTCCCTTTTTTCCACCAGCCCCATCTCTTCTTCTGTTTCATCTTCCTCTGTTATTGCCGCTTCTTGAAGTAAGCCCTCGATATCACTGTCATATCCTTCAAGCTGCTCTATCTCCTCTTTTTCAGGATGCACGACATACACATAGTATTTATTCTCTTCTTTCCTAAAAGAAGAAGACGGTATTACCAGAGCATCTTTACTTTCATAGGTATTTATTATGGCCCTAGCGAACATCCCGGGTTTAAGTTCGTCTTCTTTATTCTCTAATTCTATCTTTATTTTTTGAGTCCTTGTGCGCCCCTCGATCATTGGAGCTACCGTGTCCACAGTACCGTTGTAGTTTGTCCCGGGATACGCATCCAGGAATATCTCCACATTCTGCCCTAGCTCTATTTTAGGTGAATCCTCTTCAATAACGTCAAAAACAGCATACACTTCACTAAAATCAACAAATATACCTACTTTGTCTTGAGACATCACAAAAGTACCGGCTCCCCTTTCTTTGCTTCCCAGATATCCGTCACTCGGAGCATAAATATTAGTTTTCTCAAGCTCCCGCTTTGATGATTCATATTCGAGCTTCTTTTGATCCACAGCCATCTTGTCCACACCGCCAAGATCGAACAATTTCTTATTCTTTTCCAGCTCAAGCGCGGCATATTTAAGTTTCAGCAAAGCATCCTGCTGATCAAGGCTGGCTATAATATCACCTTCTAAAATGCGCTCGCCCTCCTCAAAATTAAAACTTTCCATAATACCTTTATTATCAAACCTAAGTTCTATTTCCTTGAATCCTTCTATCTTTCCCATGGCAGGCAAAGTATCCTGGAAATCCATGCGTTTTATTTTATACACCTTAACAGGAGTAGACTCCTGAAATACTTGGCCCGCTTCTTTCACTTCTTCTTCCGGCTTCATCAAGATCTGCTTAATAGTTCCAACAGATCGCGCCAAGACAACAGCTATAACCAGTATTCCGAGAAGCATCCATATATAGTTCTTCTTTATTCTCCCGATGCCTTCCTTTACTTTCTTCCCCATGCCGTCGGGCTTTTCATTTTCCTCACCGATTTCTTCCACCAGATCGTTCTCCGTGAAATCGTTATCTTCAAAATCTTTGTCTTCGTCATTTCTTATGTTTTCTTCGGACATAATTCTCCTCCCGGATACACCTATAACTTTTTTATGTACCTATCTTGTCTACTCAAATACTTTCCTGCAGAGCCTTTTCATCCTCAATGATCTTGATCCTATCAAGAAGTTCTTTGGCTTCTTCGTTATCTTTATCTATCTCTAAAATTCTGTTTATATAGCTGTTAGCTCTCTCTGTCCTTCCTCTTTCTATTTGAGAATTCGCACTTGCGAGATAAGACTCAATTTTCTTATTCATAGCCTTTTCTTTGCGTTCACGTATTTTTCGCTCTTTTTCTCTCGATATAACTATCTCCTGCTCTTTTTTGTGCATCTCTTCTGTTCTGTCTATTTCGATCATAAGAGCCGCAGCCTCACTATTATCTTCATCTATTTTAAGAACGTCCCTAACGTGCGCTCTTGCTTTAGCAAATCTTTTACCCTCTAATCTCTCTTTAGCACTAGAGAGGTCTTCTGTTATCTTCTTATCCTTAATGGCTTTGGCTTCCTGTTCCCGGATACGTTTTTCTTCTTCCAAACGAATCCGCTTTTGCTCGCTTTCATATTCAGTTTCGGTCCGATCTATCTCATCCATAAGTTCTAAGGCTTCACGGCTGGATTCATCTATCCCCAGAGCTTTGCTGGCATTCTCTCTGGCTTGCGCAAAATCCTTTCCTTCCAGCGCTTTCTGAGCTGCCTCTAAATACATCCGCATTTCTTTATTCCGTTCTTTTTTCCTTAAAGTCTTCTCCTCTTTTCTTCTGGCGATCTCTTCTTCCCTTTTGCGTTCAGTTTCTTCAAGCTCGAGCCGCCTTTGTTCTCTTTTATAATCTACTTGTTCTTTTTTGATGTTCCGCAACATCTCCTTTACCTTATTGTTACCCGGATCAACCTCATCTGCTTTTTCTGCATACTCTTTAGCTATATCAAATTCTTTTCCCTCCAGTCCCTGTTCAGATGCTGCTAAATATTCAGTTACCTGCTCTTTTATTCTTCTCTCTTTCTCTTCGGCTTTTATTCTTAAGGCTTCTTTCTCAGCTGCGCGACGTTCAGTCTCTTCTTTTTGTAATCGTTCAAATTCATCTTGATGCTGTATCTCTTCCCTGTTTATCATCGCAAGCATTGCAGATACTGCCGGACTATCTCCATCAGCCCTAGCTGCTTTATCAGCATACCCTCTGGCCTTTCCAAACTTTCGTTTGCTAAGTGCGTCCTTAGCAAGGGTCAAATACTTTTCAACCTTTTCATTTTTCACTTGTCCGCTTATGGTCTCTTTTTGAAGTTTAAGTCTCTTTTTTTCGTCTATCTTTCTTGATGCTTCAGCTACGAGCTTAAGACGCTTCTGCTCGCTTTTGTAGGCAAGTTCGGATCTCTTAATACTTGCCATCATTCTTACAGCATCTTCATTATTCTCATCTATCTCTAATGCTTTTTTTGCGTATGACCGCGCTACATCAAACTTATCTTCCCTGAGTTCGCGTTCTGATTTATCCAGGTTTACTTTTACTTCTTTTGCTATTTTTGCCAGTCTTGCTTCTTCCTCTTTACGTTTCGCCTCAGCTTCATCTGCTAATTTTTTGAGCCTAGCTGCTTCCTCTTTCTTGGCCTTCTCTTCGGCTAGTTTTTTAAGTCTCGCTTCTTCCGCTAGTCTCGCATTCTCTTCCGCTATACGTTTCTCTTCCGCAAGCCTCGCCTGTTCCTCTATATATAAACTCTCTTCTTCGTTTATGTTTTTGAGCGCCAGCAGAGCGTCTTCGTTTCCTCCATCCGCCTCTAACGCTCTTCTAGCATACTCACGCGCTCTATCAAATCGTTCTTTACTTAACGCGCGTTCGGCCCTGTCTAGATACCTTGTGACCTCTTTCTCTATCTTCTCAAGCCTGGCTTCTTCGACTCGTCGCATTGCTTCCTCTTCTTCGGCCCTTTTCTTAAGTCTGGCTTCTTCTTCAAGTCTCGCCTCTTCCTCTATATATGATCTCTCGGACTCATTTATATCTTTAAGCATCGAGATGGCATCTGCGTTCTCTTCGTCGACTTCTAATGCTTTCTTCGCATATACACGGGCTTCATCGAATTTTTCTTTCCTTAGTTCACGTTCTGCTTTATTCAGATATCCTTTAACCTCTTTCTGGGTCCTCTCAAGTCTAGCTTTTTCCCGCCTGCGTTTCGCTTCGGATTCTTCCGCCAGTTTCTTCAGACGGGCTTCTTCTTCTGATCGCGCTTCTTCTTTTAATTGCACTTCTTCCTCGGCCAGTTTCTTGAGCTTTTCTTCTTTTTCGAATATTCTTTTGCTCTTTTCTTCTGATTCTATTCTTTCTCGTTCAGACGCTTTTTTCTTTCTTTCTTCATCATTTATCTTTTTCAACAAACTGATCACACTGCTGCCTTCAGGATCTATCTCAAGCGCTTTCTTAGCGTTTTCCCTGGCTCTCTTAAATCTGCCATTATTTAGCGCTTCTTCAGCTCTTCCTAAATATTTTTCTTTTTTTGCTTTTTTTATGCGCTCTTCTTCCTTTAATTGTTTTTCTCTTTTTATTTTTCCCTCATATTCCTTTCTCTCTTTATCAATATTCTTGATAAGTTCTCGCGCTTCTCTCTTATCTAAAGACAATTTTAGACCCTTTTTAGCTAGATCCCGGGCACTATCATACCGTTTATCGTCAAGCTGTTTCCGGGCCTTACCAAGAAAAGAATTGGCCTTTTCGATCTGTTTTTGCTGCTCTTCTTCCTCTTTCGCCTTTTTTTGTGTGGCCTTTCTTTCTTTCTCTCTTCGCGCCTCTTCTTTTCTTTTTTCTTTTAGCTCATCTTTTTTGGATTTTTTCTTTCTCTCAGAACGCTCTTTCTTCTTACTTTCCTCTTTTTCTTCTGTTTTTATTTGTTTCAGAACCTCTGAAGGGGCGTCTTCCAGAAGAACTTCATCGCTCCGCATTTCATATACCTGATCTATCGCCCCTTGATCTTCTTTCGCGCCTTTTTTCCATTCCGCATATTCTTTAGTCTCATATCCATCCTTAAAATATTCCGGGATGCCCACTGCTTTATTTAGCTCAGCAAGAGATATAAAATAATCAGCATCGCCCTGAATAAGAGCATATTCATGTTCTGCAAACTTTTCATACTCTTCTATCACGCGTGAGGCTTCCATCTCTCCCAGTAGCCTTCTTTCTTCCAACACCTTCACAAACATTGTTTGATGTTCCACCTGCGCTTCGGCAACTTCCATCTGAAGTAATGCTTTTTTGTATTTAAAATATGCTTCCTTTACTTCAATAGCCATATCCTCTTTGGCTTTCAGATACTCTTCCTTAGCATTTTCAAAACCGACTCTAGCTTCATTCAGATTAGTAAAATAGGCCAGATCATCCAGCACCTTTAAGGACAAGTAGCTTGTCGCGGTCTCTGTCCCCCGGAAAGATGATACCGTGGGAGACCATTGTTCTTTGACATAATTATACTCAAGAGTGTTCCCCCATATCGGAACGCTCCCCTTTATACCGGCATACCATTCCGGACCAAGGTCTCTAGGATCATCGTCGTCGTCCCTAAGCGGCTGATATTCTTCGACGGCCTGCCCAACTGACCCCTGTATCTCGATCTTCGGCCACCCTTTGGCTTTAGCTATCTTTCTTTCAAAGTCATAATATTCTATAGTTTTTGTTTTAATCCTAAAATCAGATCTATTGGCTATCGCCAAGGTATAACAATTTTCAAGACCTATAGCTATTTTTTCTTTAGGTCTTCCCACAGGATTAATAGTTATAGCCTCATCCAACTCAACATTAATTTCCTGGAATAGTACCATTTTTGCCAGATTAATATCCTCAAGCGTAGAATCATACTGAAAATCGGTTTGCATATTTTGACCCTTGATCTTCAGGTATTCGACTCTTGGTATCAATCCTTCGTCATTCGCCCCCTTGGCTGTTTTTTGAAGCTTATTCACTTTTGCTTTGAGATCTTTTTGTATCGCAGCAGCCTTGATAGTTTTGTCGAGATTATAATAAGCCCTTTTAACGCTTTCCACGACTTCATCTTTGACTTTTTCTCTTTCAAGAACAATTATTTCAAGGTTGGTCTGTGCCTGTCTCAGGGCATACCAATTCCCCATTCCGTTAAAAACATTATGTTTGAAATCCACGCTATATTTTTCTCCCTGGTAGTGTCTTGACTCCTCAGCTCCGACACCTATTTTCCCGAAGGATCTTTCTATCCTGCCGGTAACTTCCGGCAAAAGATCACGTCTTGACTCCCACACCCTCATTTCGGCCAATTTGATCTGCTTGCCAGCCACTATTAACCTCTGGCTCCTAGCGAGAGCCAGGTGAGTACATTCATCTATTGTGTACACTCGTCCGCTCTGAACATCTCCAAGCGGAGCGGTTTCTTCCTTAAAAATACCCGATATATGATCTATCCAGCTCTTACCTTCATCGTGATCCTTAAAAGGATTGCCCTTTTCTTCGGACTCTTTGAGAGCTTTTTGTATAGTCTCCTCCCTCTTTGCTTCATCCTTTTCTTGTATCCCGAACATCTCTTCTTTATCAATAGCCGTTATTACATCCGCTACGAAACTATCTTCGGGGGATATTTCCCGGGCCTTATACGCGCTCTGCCGGGCTTTCCCATACTCTTTATCAAGTAAATATTCCCATGCTTTTTTTACGTATTTCTTAACTTTTTTTTTCTCTCTTGACTCTTTTTTATCGCTAACTGTCCGCTTTTTAGTAGCGTCTTTGACTTTCTCGCTTCTTACCTCTTCGTTTTTAATAATCTCTTCAGCTCGGTCTATCTCGTCCAAAAGAGCATGCGCTTCCTTATTCCCTTCTTCCTCTTCCAATACTTTCCACGCATAAAACCGAGCTTTCTCCATATTATTATTCTTGAAATATTTTCTGGCTTGTCCTAAATAATTTTGTCCTTTTTCTTTCCTTCTAGCCATAGCCGCTTCTTGTTTAACCGCACGCTTCGCCTCTATTTCGGCTTGTTTCCTGGCAAGCTCTTCCTCTTCCTGCTTCTTCAGGATTTCTTTTATCCTTTTTCTTTCCTCTTTCTCTTTTTCAGTCAGTATCTTTTGTTTTTCTTCCTCAGTTCTATTTTTTTCCTGCTCTTCTCTATAAGCTTCTTTTTCACTTGGCAGCTGTTCAAGAATATACTTGGCGGATTCGTTCTCCATATCTATAGCCAACACTTTCCTGGCATAATTTTCTGCTTTGTTAAAATCTTTCCTCTCAAGCCCTTTGAGCGCCTTCTTTAAATAACTATCGCTCTTTTCTTTCCTTTTTCTTTCATTTTTCTCTTCCTCTTCTTTTTCTTTCTTTTCCCGAATAGCTTTTTTCTCGGCTTCCTCTTTCTCTTCTATTTCCAGCGCCAGCGCTTGAGCTTTCTTGTTGTCTTTATTTATTTTTAAAACTTTTTTTGTATAGGACCTTGCTCTTCTAAAATCCTTACTTTCAAGTTTTTCTATTGCTTTGACAAAATATTTTTCCTCTTCTGAAACTTTTTGTTTTTTATCTCTGTTTTCACTTTCTTTGCCTTTCTCAGATAGTTCCTCATCTTTTTCTCTCCAGAAATCCTGCGCATTTTTCTTTATAAGCATAGCCTTCTTAGCATATTTCCGCGCTTCATCAAACTCGTTATTGTTAAGTGCTTTCTGGGCCTTTCCTATATACATAGCTATCTCTTCAGCCTGCTTGCGCATCACTTTTTCTCTTTTGGCCCTCTTTTCTCTTTCTTTCTTTCTTTTTTCCGCTTTAGCTTTTTCTTCTTTGATGCGTTCCTGTTCCTTCTCGTAATCTTTTTCTTCTATGTCTATACTATCCAGAAGATTCAAGACTTCTCTATTCTTTTCTTCTAGGTCAATCCCTTCTCTGCTCTGAGGTCCCTCTTTTTCTATCCTCTCGGCAATGCGTTCTGCTTCTTCAGAATAATCCGACGGTTTTTTATGCTTCCCTTCCTCTTCATAGCTGGCTTTACTGGCTGCATACCTTTCTGCCATGCTCCTTACTTTTTCTTCGATGATCCTACGTCCGGCCTCTTTCATCCTAAGAGATTTTTCGACATATTTCCGCGCATCCTCGAATCTTTTTTGAGCTAAAGCTTCTTCAGACATAAGCAGATATTCAGAGATTTTTGACTGTATCTCTCTTTCAATAACTTTAAGCTGATCCGCTATCATGTCTGCCCGTTTTTCAAGATTCTCTTTTTCAGATCTCCGCTGCGCAGCCTTTTCTCTTTGCACGGCCATATCGATCTTATTCAAGAGCTTTTCCGGCACAAGTTCTGTCGGAGCGCTTTTTACTGCCCCTCCTGTGGCTACTCCTCTCTTTTCAGATAACCTTATCGCACTTTCCGCCATAACAAGACTATCGGAAGACAAGAATATGAATATAAGAGCCCACAGACAAGCCGCCCTTAAACGTTTCATAAATATGTGTTTTGTATTACGGTGAACCAATTTTTTTCCTTTGGGATCATGCCCGGGTTATACTAATCAATATCTTTTTGAGAAGCTTCCTGATCCTTCTTTTTCTTCTGCCTATACTGCTTCATATAATCCCTCATATATTCCCGATGCCTTTCCTTATTGGCTTCCCTATAGAGCTGCAGATATTCCTTATGCTTGCGTCTCCAGTCCAAAGACCTTTCCCTGCAAGCCTGTTTCCAGGATTTATCCTGCGACTCCTTGTACTTGAAATAATTCGGATTGGCGTCCCGCCATGCCTTCATGTTTTCAAGTTGTCTTTTATACTGACATTCAAGACTCGAACATACCTGCTGATTCGGTCTATATTTGTTAGCGATAAAAGACTTCCCGCACACCTCACAAAGCTTTTCCACACGTCCATTTTTTTCCATGATTAGACCTCCATAAATATTTCCCGGCGGCATAGCGACGCCGCCCCCAACGAAGAAACATCCTTTCTTTTTTCTCCGGAGACTATCTCCGGAGCCACTGCTTGTCCCTTAACATAAAACTTATTAACGCTTTCTTCCGTTAACCGTGAAAAATTACTTCTCTCCCCTTCGATCCCTCCTCCTAAAACTACCATTTCCGGTTTAAACATATTCACTAGATACGCTATCCTCACTCCTAGCGCTAGACTGGCTCTTTTAACCAAGTCTTCCGCAAGCTCATCTTTGCGTCCCGCTGCTTCAAGCACTATCTCGAGAGTTATATTATCTACACTCCCGCCTGCCATAGCAACCATATCAGTCCCTAATCCTTTGCTTACAAGTTCTTTGGCATTAGCGACCACGCTGAACTGTTCCCATGGTTTAAGATATTTCCGGCCCTCGTCTTCTTTTGTACTGGCCTCAAATATCTCTTCCCCCTTGAAGACCACTCCCGCACCTCTGTCAGAATGTATGTACAAGATATCTCTTTCCTTTGGGCCTGTAACCAGATCTTTTTGTATATATCCCGACGGAGTTGGTTCTCTGCCGGTACAAACAGCGCATTTAAAAATGTTTTTTATTCCTTCTGAAAGTACCGCAGAACTTTTCTCGGAAACATTCTCAGGCAAAGTAATGCCGGTTAAACATATATTGGGATATTCTCCTTTTTTCCCGGATTCCAGTTTTTCAAGCATGGCACTGATATCCTTGCTTTTAGCGGTAGACCAAGGAACCTGCCCTATTTCGATCTCTTCCGTCCCCAACACTTCTCCTTTAAGGCTTAAAAGATTTAGATAACATTTCTCTCTCTGGAAACCCACCCCTAGTACGTTTTTATGCTCCCCATTAAATTCAACAAGACCTCCGTTATGTTCCCCGGATATTTTCATGAGATCTTCTTTTACGCAAGAGTTGATATAAGAGGCGACTTTCTCTTCAGGAACCCCGGTTTTGTGGCTTATTTCATTTACCGACACATTTTTTTCTTTTTTCAATACCCCGAATACCTTCAGATTATATCGCATCTCATCATTGCTGGGAGACACCCTGAAAGGCCGAACATCCCTATTCATCTTGCCCATGTCCCGTTCCTCCTGTTTCCTCTTACCGTGTAAACTACAAAACTTAGTTTTTATAAAAGCTATTCATTATCTAACTTTTTAATTTCAATCCCTTTTAATATACCTAACAGCATTAAGAAAGTCAAATCTAACTTTTAAAAAAACATATATATGTTGTAGATATTAATATTACCCCCACTCAATATTGGGGGAGTTGTTACTCCTAACACGAGTACTAACTCACACAGCTATTATCCTATTACTCCTAACACTGCCAAAAACCCCATAAATCCCCATCATAAATAGCCCCTCAAAAAAATCCCTAACAAACAGAGTGAAGAAACTAGCAGGTAGAGATTAGAGACATGGCATCTAGAAGTTAGAAGCTAGAAAAGTCATCAATTACCAGTTACCAGGTCCCCAACGACTAGAAAACTAGTAAATAGAAAACCCGACACTTTTGTACCGTTTGCTAATTTGTGAGGACAAGTGTCCCCTTTTTTGTGTTTAAAGGTGTCCCCCCAGTGTCTTTTATATGCAGGTTAATTGGGGACTACCCTCTACTAACTGACTTCTAGACTCTAAATGGGAAAATATCGTACTTTTCTAGATATTTTAACTTTATCACTCCACTTAATACAATTTGTTTGGCAAAACTTGGGATAGCGTCATCTTTCTTTTTGTTTTCTTATTCACTATTTTGATTAGAATTTGAGGTTTATCCTGTATATTGCGCTTAACTTGCCCAAATAAAGAAAGACTCCTTTATTTGTGTGGGCAAATACACGTTGCAGCTATCCTTCCTTCATGATATTATTATCACTGATCTATTTATCCTGCAACACATCGTTACAGACTAGAAAGGACGTTATGAAACTGGGCATAATAGGATTAGAACAATCCGGAAAAACTACGGTATTTAATGCATTAACTGGCGCTGATAAGGAGGTTGGCAGCTTCGGTAAGATCGAAGCTAACTTATCAGTTGTAAATGTTCCGGATCCTAGGATAGATTGGTTAAGCCAGCTGTATGCTCCAAACAAAACTGTATATGCCAATATAGAATTCGTGGATATCCCCGGGAGCATTAACGATTCTGCTGACGCTAAAATAGTTGCTGTCGCCCGTGAAGTTGAAGCATTTGTTTTTGTCATAAGATCCTTCACAAACCCTCATGTTCCGCACCCTTTAGGAGACAACGGCCCCATTAGGGATTTCGAAAGCATAAGAACAGGACTAATAATATCTGATATATCCGTAGCAGAAAAAAGAATGGAACGCTTGGAAAAAATTGTTAGTAACGGTGTCGGAACGCCTGACGATAAGCTGGAGCTATCTTCTCTAAAGAAAATAATGTCTGTCCTGGAAAAGGAACTTCCCGCATCGTCTGCGGGTCTTACTCTTCAGGAAGAAAGATCTGTCCGCTCCTTTCAGTTTCTTACATTAAAGCCGTTCCTTACCCTGCTTAACACTTCCGAGGATAATCTTAAGTCTGAAGAGACTCTCGAACTTTTAAAAAACCTGCCTAACAGCATGGCAATGTGCGCCAATATAGAGACCGAGATCCGGCGCCTGGAAGAGTCTGAAAGAAAAGAATTCCTTGATGACCTAGGCATAGAAGAGCTTTCCTTAACTCCCTTCATATTGAACGCGTATAAAACATTGGGTCTTATTTCCTTTTTTACCGTAGGAAAGGATGAAGTCAGAGCCTGGACGATCCAAAAAGAAGCTCCCGCAGTCAAAGCTGCCGGAAAGATACATTCTGACCTAGAAAGAGGCTTCATACGCGCCGAGGTATTCTCCTTTGACAATATAAAGGAAAAAGGCTCGGAACGTGAAATAAAAAATGCCGGTCTTTTCAGGCTGGAAGGTAAAGACTACCCGGTACAAGACGGCGATATCCTTTCTATAAAATTCAGCGTATAGCTTTCTTCTTGGAGCTTTTGCGTTAAAAAAGCACGACTAATCAATTACTCTTTACGGATTGGAACAATTATCTTAACCCAATAGCCATTGATATATCGTCACAACTTTTATAACCTTCTTATCAA
>JAVCDB010000014.1 GCA_030765205.1 Candidatus Aadella gelida
ACTAATGCATCAAAAACCTCTTTGGGTCTTATAAGCTGCATACATTTCTTCTTTTTAGAGCATACCGGTTTATAGCAGGGCGCACATTTTACGTTTTTCCGTAAGATTTTATGCTTAGCCGAAGGACCAATATGTCTTAAAGGATCAGTAGGACCGAATAAAGCCACAAAGGGCGTTCCAACACTAGCAGCTATATGCATAGGAGCACTGTCACCGGTAAGAATTGCATCGCATTTTTTTATTAAACTTATAAGTTTAGGTATATTAGTCAGTCCCACAGCGCTTATGGGTTTTGCATTAGTTTTCTTAAAGAAAATATCTGTGTCGGGCTTATCCTCATTTGTTCCTAAAACAATAGTTCTTATCCCATATTTTTCCGCAAGCATGTCAGCGAGCTCTGCGGCATGAGCCGGGCCCCAGTTTTTGGTCTCCCATTTCCTGGACGCCGCTAAACTTATAGCCACGATTTTCTGATCATTCTTGATCCAATTTTTTTCAAGAAAGTTACTGGCCCACTCTTCTTCTTCTGACCACAGCTCTAATGTATCTTCAACATTTGTGATACCTAAAAGTCCAAGAACACACGCTTGATGTTCTATCGGCCCCATTGGAAGTTTCGGTAGGCTTATCTTTCTATTAAGCAGAAAACTTAATTTACCGTTATCGTACCCATATCTTTCGGGAACTCTAGCTAGGAAGGATAACAAATGACTATTTCTGTTATTCTGAAGATCGATGGATATATCAAAATCTTCCGCTCTTAACCTTCGCGCGATATCAAAAAATCTTTTACCCTTATCCCTTTCCCCAAGATCGCATGTTATTATCTCATCAATATAAGGGCAACTGCTCAATATCTCCCGGTAACGCACATCTACGAACACTTTCACATGGGCATTCGGAAACCTTTTCCTGACAGCCCTTAAAGAAGGCACGCTCAAGATAACGTCTCCTAATGAGCTCATTTTGAATATAAGTATGCTCTTCATGTTAGACACTTCCGAATAAACATCAAGAGTTCTCTTCATCGTGTATTCGAGAGAATACTTTTCCTCAACATGCTTTCTTGCCGCATCAGCCACTTTTTCGCACAGTTCTGGGTCATCCATATACTTCAGTATTTTGCGTGACATATCCAAAGAATCCATAGGTTCGCACAATAGACCTGTTACTTCATGTTCGACATTTTCAATCACTCCGCCTATCTTTGTGGCCACTACGGGTACCCCTCGAGCCTGGGCTTCGATTATAGACCTTCCAAAAGCCTCTTGTCCTCTATTCGCAGAAACCAGAACATTAAGTTCGGCAAGAGTATCGGTCACCTTCTTGTCGCTATCAACGAACCGGACGAACTTATCCAGCATCAGGCGCCGTATGGTAAGCTCGATCTTATTCATATACTCTTCTTTTGCGGAGGACCTGTCCCCCATAAGAATGATCTCTATATTCTGCTTCTTCCTTGCAATATACGATACTGCTTTAAGAAAATCAGGATGTCCCTTCAGCTCTGTAAACCTACATATCATACCTATACGAAAAGGGCTCTTTTTTCTGGTCCCCGGGGAAATAAATGAGAATTTTTTAAGATCTACTCCCCTGGGAATTATCCTCATTTTTCGTACAAGCGTTCCGAAATTATCCTTCATATACCTTGCCATTGTATCGTTAGCAACAACAACTATTTTCCCCCACCCCATGACTCGGCTAATAAGATGATTCCGGTACTGCCCATGAGCAGTTGTCATAAAAATGCGTTTAGTAACTCTGGATGCAAAATATCCCACAAGTGCCGGGATCCTGCTCCTCGCATGGATTATCCCGATATTCTCTTTCTTGATGATCTCGATCAATTTGAAGAAACATATTATCATCACAATAGGGTTTTTCCGGCCTATAGGCAATTTATAATGTCTGGCTCCCATAGCGGCCAAGTTCTTCTCAAGAATACCTCCTCCTGAAACAACTACTGCTTTATGCCCATTAAGCGTCAGATAACGGGCAACTTCAATAGTTCCCCTTTCCACGCCGCCAACATTAAGTTTTGGTATTAGTTGTAATATGTTCATGATTATTTAAAATAGCTTGTACAACTTTTCGTATATTTTATTATTGTCATCAGGCACGATCGTTTCACTCTCATCCTCTAGAGAGCGTATAACATCGTCTGACATATCTTTCCCGGGAGACACTATCTTTATATATCCTTTGGACTGAAGATCCTGAACGAATTTTTCATATTTAGTGCCTTTTTCTGTTTTCTTATCCGGCATAAAAACCAAGACCTTCTTACCTGAAGATATCGCTTCTGATACCATAGATATACTTTCACCTGAAACCAGAATAACTTTGCTTTGCTTTAGTATCTCCTTAACCGTATTCTTATCGGTATCTCCTCTTCCTATAATGAATTTCCTGCATCTCTTATTGCCGGATAATCTATCAAACAGTATCTTCTCACTTTCAGGCGAAGTCCTGCGTGAAGTAGTAACATAAAAGCATCCGTCTTTTTTCTCAATAATACTTTCAAGACTTTCCGCCACCGAACGGGTAAGTTCTTTCCCAAAACTAAAGTATTTGTTCTCTCCTCCAAACAAGAGACCTATGGATATTTCCGGGACTCGGGACTCGAGGCTCGGGACTTGTGGTTCAATCAAATTGGGAGCGAGTTCCGTTATTACAATATTATCCTGTTTGCTTCTTGCTATATCGTGACACGGGGCGACTATAACATTAAAAGATCTTCTATTAAAAAACCCGGGGTCCAGGATCGTAAGATTACGCGCAAAATTTTCCATTTTCAGAACTTTATTTACTCCCACCATCGCCGATCCGCAGCTTATTATAACGTCAGCATATTTTTTAGTTATATCTTGAAAACATTCCTCATCTAGTGCAAACTCAAGCAGCCCCAGTCTTCCCTGACAATTTGAGGTAATAAGAGGCGACATAAGATTTAGAATAGTCCTGTGCATCTTGCTTTTGAACCTTATCTCGGCTATTTCGACTTCCATATCCTCCTCTTTGTGCCCTTCTTCTATCCGATATTTTTTTATTTGTTCGACAATAGCAAGAGACTGATTAAGGTGACCCTTTTTCCCGTCATCAAGAACAAGGATTTTCTTTAGGGGAGTAACTTTCCATCTTTTGTGCATCCATAACCAATGATCCGGATCCATTCTGATATGTTTTTCCAGCAAACGATTGTACTTAAGCATAAAAGGGATAAGATCATCATCCTTGCCTATCATCATAGGTTCTTCAACAATAATGTTCTGATAAGGTCCCTTTTTTCTATGAATAAAAGCAGGGATTATGATAGCTCCTGTTTTCTGCGCAAATCTGTAAGGTCCAGCGGCGGACGAAGCTGGCCTTCCAAAAAATGGTACCAGCATGCCATTGGCTCCGGCGTTCTGATCCGCAAGAATGCCCAGACCTTTCCCATCACGAAGCACCCGGAAGATCTGTTTTATATCCGTACCTTTACGTATAACAGTACTCCCCTTTGACTCTCTCAAAAGATTAAAAAGTTCATTCAACCTTTTCATTTTTTGGTCTCTTGCAAGTATATGCAGCTCGTATCCTCGATCAACGCCGGCAACTATAGCCAGTTCCCAATTACCGAAGTGAGCCGAAAGAAGTATCATTCCCCCGGGATTGCCTATTGTTTTTTCAAGGTGCTTTTCATTGGATACTTCAATGTATTTTTCAAGGTACTTGCCGTCCACTTTTGTTAAAGAAACAATTTCCATAAATACTTGGGTCATGTTCCTGTACGCATTTTTTGTGAGTCTTTTTATTTCCCTAGGTGACTTTTCTTTTGAGAACGCAGCTTTCATGTTGGCATATGTTACATGTTTTCTCTTACCGCTCAAAAAACAAACAAGCGTACCTACACGTCTCCCTAACCATAGATTAAAACCCATGGGCATGACATGAAAAAACGCGTTAAGTCCTCTAACTATGATTGAAGCTATTAAGTCGAGCATTCAGGCTTTCCTTTCCAGACACAATATCGACACCGATATTCATTATGAATAATCTGTCCTCGATATCAGAAATATCCAGTTCCTTTATTTTTACATAATCCTTTGCGGTGGTTATTATGGCCTCTATATTCTGCTGTTTGCATTTTCGGTTTATAGTATCTATATCACGCTGGCCGTAGGCATAATGATCCGGAAAATCATACCGCGCAGATATATTTGCTCCCTGCTCTTTAACCAAAAAACTAAAATAATCAGGATCGGCTATCCCGCTGACTAAACAAACTTTCTTAACGGCTATTTCATTGGGTGAATACACAGAACCCGTAACATCCTTTAAAGAAAGAGCGCTGTGCTTCATCGTGACAATTAGTTTTCCGTCTGCTATAGTTTTCAGTTTTTTAACAAGTACTTCTCTTGCATACTCATCTATTCTATTGATCTTGGTCAAAACTATTATATCGGCTCTACTAATAGCCGAAATCGGTTCCCTTAATATACCTCTTGGGAAAATATGCCCGTTCCCGAAAGGATAAGAGGCATCAAGCATCAGGATATTCATATCTCTATTTATCTTCCTATGCTGGAAGGCATCATCTAAAATAATAACGTCCGCGCCCCGATTAACTGCCAAACACGCATTTTTGACTCTATCCCTACCTGAAAGCACTCTCACACCATCAAGTTCATCTCTTAACATACGATCTTCATCGTTCCCATAACCCCGGATCAATATGGACGGACTGAACCCGCGGGATAAAAAATGATCCGCTAAATACATTGCAAACGGTGTTTTCCCGGTCCCACCTAAAGTTATGTTTCCCACACTAATAACAGGTACATTTACCTTTTCGGACGTCTTATCCCCCTTCGAATAAGATCTGTCTACGGCGCACGCACAAAAAGAATATATCCATGAAAGCGGATATAAGATACCTTTTACCAAAAAAGGTATGATCCCCGTTCTCTTATCTCTCATAACCGACAATATATACATAGACAAAAACGCCATATTCCTCTTTTTCTTTATTTTTGTGACTATACCTAACTCTTACCCTCTTATGTACCCGTCCAAAAGACCCAAAGTTTTCTCAACTGCACCGGAGTTCTCCGATATTACTTTTTCAATATTTGAGGAAACCTTTTCGAGTTTTTCGCTGTTTCCCAAAAGATCGCTCATAACACGCTCTAATTCTTTTGCGTCCGACACTTGTATCGCTGCACTATTTTCAAGAAAGACATCTTTCATCTCTCTAAAATTGAACATATGCGGCCCAAATATAACAGTTTTCCCCCACCTTGCGGCCTCGATCGGATTCTGGCCGCCGCGTTTGGCTATGCTTCCCCCGATAAAAACGATATCAGCTGCTGCATATATATTTTTTAAGCTTCCTATAGTATCTACGATCAAAATGTCATAGTCCCCGCATCCGGGATCATTTGAGACTTTTGAAAAAAGGCGAACCCGCTTATCCTGTTTCTCAATATATTTTAAGATCTCTCCGGTTCTCTCAACGTGCCTGGGAGCAATAACAAGTTTAAGGTTTTCCTGCTTCTTCCCTAGCCGCATAAAAATATCCACAAGTTCTTTTTCCTCGGGATAATGAGTGCTCCCGGCCACGATTATACTGTCTTTTTCGGTGAACCCTAA
The DNA here is from genome assembly GCA_030765205.1 of Candidatus Aadella gelida. Taxonomy (GTDB): domain Bacteria; phylum Omnitrophota; class Gorgyraeia; order Tantalellales; family Tantalellaceae; genus Aadella; species Aadella gelida. The sequence continues at coordinate 5,635 of JAVCDB010000014.1, forward strand.
GGCCTCTCTTTTGAGACCTAAAGAACTATCGGACTCATGACCACAGAATTTCATATTCCCGGAAACACAAACTTTACCTGAAAGAGCTCCAAGCTGCCTTATCCTTTCAGCATCAGCTTGAGTCTGCATACAAAAAAGATCTATGCATTTCAGTACATTTTTAATAATTGGCCTTATAACCGAATAATTTCTAAAAGAGTTGTCGGATATTCTCCCATTTGCTAAGACGACCGGTATCCCTTTATTCTTAAGTTCAGTCAAAATATTGGGCCACAACTCCGTTTCCACCATAACATACACTCTGGGTCTTATCGCCCTGACAACACGTGCCACTATAAAACCTATGTCCAGGGGATAATAAAAAGCCGCATCAACTGCCCTATCTGCCGCACTCCTTACTATCTTGTTCCCCGTAGCTGTTGTTGTAGATATAACCACCGGAACATCGGGATACTTTCTCTTTATATCCCCGGCAAGCCTGACCGCAAGTACGGCCTCGCCTACACTAACAGCATGTATCCACACTGGTCTTTCAGGAGATGTAACTTTATCCGGCAGAATACCAAACTTTTGAAAAAACCCTTTATGCCATTTTCCTTTAATAAGAAGACACGGAATATATGCCACGCTGAAAATAACAAAAAATATATTATATAATATCCTCATAAAAATCCGTTAAATTAGGGACGTTTCCCTATTAATTTTCTCTCTCGAAAAAAAACCTGAGGGACACCTTTAAACACAAAAAAAGGGACACTTGCCCTCACAAATTCGCAAACGGTACAAAAACTCATTGTCTCTCTCGAAAAAAAACCTGAGGGACACCTTTAAACACAAAAAAAGGGACACTTCGTCGAAACACGGAGGTTTCGACACACCTCGTACATTGCCTGCCTGCCGGCAGGCAGGCGTCCTCGGCGCCTCTCGAATTTGCACACCGTGTTATGCCCCCCCCCTGATACTCTTACAGGGGCCCTTGTTCAAAGCTTTGGCTTTGAAGCAAGGAAACGGTACAAAAACTACGCCGGTGACTTGGCAACCTGGTAACTGGTGACTTCTTCCTTCTAACCTCTACCCACTACCCTCTGACTTCTAACTTCTAGTTTCTAATTTCTGTTTATGCTCTCGGATGCGCTTTCGAATACATCTGTTTTATTCTTTTGGATCCCAAATGCGTATATATTTGAGTAGTGGAAAGATTTTTATGTCCCAAAAGCTCCTGTACGCTTCTTAGATCCGCTCCGTTATTTAATAGATGTGTAGCAAAGGAATGCCTTACAGAATGCGGAGATATTTTATTATCGATACTGCATTTTATTACGTATTTATCCACAATCCTGCGCACACTTCTGTCGGTAAGACGCGTTTGGTTCTTGTTTAAAAAAATAGCCTTATTCTCTGCGCCTCTTTTTTCCAGATATGTCCTGATTGCCTTCTGAGATTCCTTACCCAGAAGCGCTATCCTTTCCCGCTTCCCCTTTCCCCTAACTTTCACAGAACCCGAGATAAGATCAATGTCATCCGTATTCAATCCTACAAGCTCGCTTACTCTCATCCCTGTAGAATATAACACTTCCAAAATAGCCCTATCCCTGAGCCCCATCACTTTGCTAGTGTCCGGAGAAGTGATCAGTTTGATCATTTCCTCCATACCCAAGAACTCCGGAAGAGTTTTATCTATCTTTGGCGTGAAAATACTTTGTGAAGGATCTTTTTCAATATACTTTTCTCTCAAAAGAAACCTAAAAAAAGAACGTATTGCGCTTAATTTTCTGACCACGGTTCTTTTAGCGCACCCTCTATGCCGAAGTTCCGCCAAGAACCTGCGTAGATCCAAATGACCTATCTTTTTGGGGTCTTTCAGTTCCAGGAACGACAAAAGTTCATCCAGATCAGCCTTATAATTGCGCAAAGTATGATCAGAATAATTCTTCTCAATACGTATGTAATTTAAGAATTTTTCTGTGAAACGTTCCAACGTCATTCCTCTACTGATTGGTCTTTACTTTGTGCTGAGTCATCCGCACTGGGAAGATTCCTGTTGGTATACGTACATTTGGGATACTTAGTACATCCGTAAAACGCGCCCCTCCTAGACTTACGTTCCACTAATTCTCCGTCGCATTCTTCTGAAGGACATTTTACTCCTGTAGTTATGGACTGCGCATACTTGCAGGTCGGAAAATCTGAACAACTCAAAAACTGACCACGTCTTCCCCATTTCACTACCATAGGTTTTCCGCATTCCGGGCACACTTGATCCGTTTCCAGTACCTGTTTTTTAACATCACTCATCTTCTTTTGAGCCTTTTCAAGTGTTTTCGAGAAAGAAGAATAAAATTCCTTAAGAACAGCCACCCACTTAACTTTTCCATCTTCTATATTGTCAAGTTCGTCCTCCATTTTTGCGGTAAATTCATAATCTAGAACATCCGGGAAACTCTCCATAAGGAGTTTATTTACCAGCTCTCCCAGATCTGTTGGCTGTAGGCTTTTCGCCATCCGTTTGATGTAATTCCTGTGCATTATCGTCCTGATTATGGGCGCATATGTAGATGGTCTCCCTATACCCATTTCTTCCAGCATTTTTACAAGAGAAGCATCGGTATAACGCGGGGGAGGTTTAGTGAAATGCTGGTCAGGCAAAAGTTTTTTAAGATCCAATTGTTCTTTCTCCTGGAGAGGGGGTATTTCTTCAATTTCTTTACTTTTTTCTCCGTCATCCCTATATGGCCTGAGAAAACCATCGAACACCAAACGTCCTCCTCCTGCACGGAACCTGTATTCTCCGGCATCAATATTAATGGAAAGCACGGAAAAAAGCGCACTGGTCATCTGGCTGGAAACGAACCTTTTCCAGATGAGGTTATATAATTTAAACTCATCCTCACTTAAATATTGCTTAATATCACCCGGAGACCTTAAATTAAGCGTAGGACGAACAGCTTCGTGAGCTTCTTGGGCTCTTTTTTTGGATTTGTATTCATTTGGTTTTTCCGGATAATATTTTTCGCCGTAATTGTCCAGTATATACTGTTTAGCCTCATCTCTAGCATCATCTGATATTCTAACAGAATCTGTACGCATATACGTTATAAGGCCGACACTATCATCATCCCCTAATTCAATACCTTCATACAGTTTTTGAGCTATGCTCATAGTTTTACTTGCCGAGAAATTCAATTTATTGAAAGCATCCTGCTGAAGTACCGATGTCGTGTACGGTGACCTGGGATAACTTTTTTTTTCTTTGTGGCTTATATCTTTGACTATGAACTTTTCTTTTTCTATCGCTTTGACCATCTTTGATATGGTTGTTTCATCGGAGATCTGTATCTTTTCTCCTTTATATTTTACGAGTTTTGCCGTAAAGTCGGGGTCCTCCTCAGATGCGTCGATTTTATTTAAGATGGCATCCAAACTCCAATATTCCTGGGGTTTGAATTTTCTTATATCTTCCTCCCTTTCTACTATGAGTTTTACCGCTACAGACTGCACTCTGCCCGCGCTTAGTCCACGCGTTATCTTCTTCCATAAAAGAGGGCTGATAGAATACCCCACTATACGGTCCATCACCCTTCGTGCCTGCTGGGCATCAATTTTGTTCATATCCAGTTCTCTGGGATCCTTGAAGGCATTCGAAACGGCCCTTTTGGTGATCTCATCGAAACTAACGCGGCATATATTGCCTTTCACTTTACTGAGTTGGTTCTTTAGATGCCAGCAGATCGCTTCCCCTTCTCTGTCAGGGTCAGCAGCCAAATATATAGTATCGGCTCCTTTAGCTTCTTTTTTTATGCTGGTAAGATATTTTTTTCTCCCTTTCATAACAACGTATTCCGGTTCAAAATCTTTGTCAAAATCTATCCCCATCTTTGACAAGGGAAGATCTATTATATGCCCCATACTAGCCAGCACTTTATAAGACTTACCTAATATCTTATTTATAGTCTTTGATTTAGCCGGTGACTCGACTATAACCAGATACTTGTTTTTGGCTTCTTTCTTTGTGCTTTTCTCTTTTTTTGCAGGCATATTATTTCCCTTCTCTAACAAATTTTGTATATTTTTCCGGGTAACGCTTTTATCTTACCCTTTATTTCCAACCTTAACAGTAATTCTGATAACGTTTTCATATTCATACCCGTAAGGTCAGGCAGATTATCTATCCTAACATCGGATTTCTTACGTATAACATTTAGGATCTCGGTCTCTTTATCGGATACAGGTTCTTTGCTGTTCTTTTCACCGAGCGGTTCCGTTTTGATAGAGACTGAATCTTCAATATTTAATTCTTCCAAAATATCATCCACGGACGTCACCATTTTAGCTCCATCCTTTATTAACGAATTCGTTCCGGAAGATGTCACCATGTCTATCTGTCCCGGTACCGCGAAAACATCTTTTCCCTGTTGAAGAGCAAAATCAACCGTGATCAATGCTCCGCTTTTCGATGCCGCTTCAACCACTACTACCGCCTTTGCCAGGCCGCTGACTATTCTATTACGTTTGGGAAAGGTCCATTTTGAGGGAACTATACCTGAAAGAAACTCGGTAATAACGGCACCCTGCTCGCATATCTGACGTGACAAACCCTCCGATTCAGGCGGATATATGTGCCGGAATCCGCTGCCCATAACAGCTATTGTCCTTCCCTTTGCCTTTAGAGCTCCGATATGCGCGGCGGAATCTATCCCTCTCGCCATTCCGCTTATAACAGTTATCCCTCGGAGCGCAAGTTCATATGCTATTTTCTCCGCTGTACGGTATCCATATAAAGAACATCGCCGAGCCCCTACAATGGCGACTGCATTAATATCTATCTCTTTTATTTTGCCCTTATAGAAAACTCTTTGTGGCGGATCGTATATCTGTTTAAGCAGCGGGGGATATTCCGCATCTTCATAACATAGGGCCCTTATCCCTTCTTTCTCCATATACCTGGACTCTTCATCTGACACGATCATTTTATCCGATCTCTTGCTTATCTTATTCAAAAAATCTCCTTCTCAAGCTTATTTTGCTTAATTATTTTAAGAAAAATATCGGTTATCTTTGGATCAAGTTTACGGCCCCTTTCTCCCTTAACGATAGCTATTGCTTCCTCTTTCGAGAATCCTTTACGATAAGGCCGGTCTGTTATCAAAGCTTCATAAATATCCGCAACACTTAATATCTTGGATTCAATCGGTATTTGTCCCCCTCTTTTGCCCTTGGGATACCCCGTCCCATCATAATTTTCGTGATGATTAGCCATAATGGGCACTATATCATGCAGAAAATATATAAGTCTCACCATTTCAGCGCCCCAATACGGATGATTTTTTATCTGCTCGTATTCTTCAGCGGTAAGCTTCCCTTTTTTAAGCAGTATGTTATCATCAATAGCTAACTTACCAAAATCATGCAATAGTGCCGCCACCTTTAATCTCTTGATCTTTTTTTTGCTGAGTTTAAGTTTTTTTGCGAGCGCCACCGAAAAGATCATCACTCGCGATGAATGAGAAGCTGTTCCCGGTTCACATTTCATAGAAGCGGCAAAAAGCGCGTCAATTATACCTCTATAGTCCGCTCTCATGTCGTTTCTTGCACAGGCGTATTCTATGCCCCCTTTTTTTGCCGAGACTTTAGCGCTCTTACCAACAAACATGTATGCAGTTGCCTGTTTCCTTTTTAGAGGCAGGCTCACCCATGTCATATATTTTGTCTTTTCCTTAGATAGGATTACCGGAAGAGTAAACTTGCAAAGCATTTTTCTCTTTCTAATAGATCTAAAAATATCTGAAGCCTCTTTTACGCTTGAATCAGGGATCATGTTCTTTATCCAATTCTTCCCCGTCATATTCCTTCTGGATACGTTGAAAAGAGTGCGATATTTTTTATTAACAAAGATTATCTCTCCTCTCCCATTAGTTACCATGACACTTTCCTCTACGCTTTCCAGTATCTTTTCAAGAAATAGTCCCCATAAAGCCGCTCTTTCAGATATTTTTTTCACAATTAAGTATCCCCTTTATTTTGTTAACAGTATCATCTATGCTCATATCCGTTGTATCTACTTGTATATCCGCTTTCTCATAAAAAGACCGTCTTTCCTCAAGCAGTTCCGTTATTCTTTTTAGTGGATCCCGGGCCTCAAGAAGCGGCCGATGCCCGGAAGACTTTACGCGACGATATATCTCTTCCGGGTCGGACCACAAACATATTATTTTACCGTTCTCTGATAGATTTTTCATATTGTCACTATCAAGAACAGCCCCGCCTCCGGCATCAATAACCTGATCAATTTCCAGACTTATCTCTCTAATGATCTCTTTCTCGAGATCCCTAAAATACTTTTCTCCGCATGCCGCAAAAATATCGGTAATGCTTCTATTTTCTCTTTTCTCTATAATGTCATCTATGCTCACATACTTCCTGCCGAGTTCCCGTGCCAATATCTTAGCGGTCTCTGTTTTTCCCGTACCCATAAACCCTACAAGAATAATGTTTTTCATACGCGTCTGGTTCCCGATTAATAGTAGTTTTGTTTAGTAACATCAAGTGCTTTTGTCTCTGGTCTTTGTAAATCTTGACTATTCTGCCTTTTTATATGAAAGTGGTATTAAGTTACGGATTCTTCTACTTAAAACACTTGCAGCAAAGTAGCTCTTGATTGCATCTGTTGTATTCTTTTTTTACTTAGTGCAAAGGTTCAGTTGTCTTTCCACTATCAGACCTTCGCCTTTTGACCATTGTACAATTTTCTACATATTCTTTAGCTGTTCTATATACCCGTTATAATTTCTTTTGATCTCTTCAATAGAATCAGATCCAAACTTCTCTGTAAGAACCGAAGCTATCTCTATAGCTACAACCGCTTCGGCTATAACTCCGCATGCCGGAACTGCGGTCACATCCGACCTTTCAGTAGCGGCTCGCGAAGCTTCTTTCGTATCTATATTTACGGATTTTAAAGGCTTTTTCAAAGTGGCAATAGGTTTCATGAAGCCTCTTATTCTTATGGCTTCTCCGTTACTCATGCCGCCTTCTATTCCGCCGGCATTATTAGTTTCTCTGAATAACCTTTTTTCTTTCTCCTCGTACACAATAGGGTCATGGGTTTCGGACCCTTTAAGATACGCGCATTCTATACCGTTTCCTATAGAAATCCCTTTAACGGCCGGGATCGACATGATAGCTCGGGCTAATCTTCCGTCAAGCCTGGAATCCCACTGAACATAACTTCCCATACCCGGAAGAACGTTGTCTACTATCACTTCAAAAACTCCTCCCAGCGTATCCCCTTCCTTTGCGGCTTCGTCCACCAAATTGCACATCTTTTTTTCGGCTTCTTTATCAGCGCACCGCAGCTTGGCCCGGGAGATATCTGAAAATTTTTCTATCTCATCAAAAGAAAGACCGTCCGTCTGAGCCTTTACGTCCCCTATTGCGGTGACATGACTCGTCACTCTTATACAAAATTCTTTCAAGAAAAGTTTTGCTACGCTTCCTGCTGCGACTTTAGCGACGCTTTCCCTGGCGCTGGCTCTTTCCAGAACATCTCTGGCATCTCCAAACCCATACTTCTGCATACCCGCAAGATCGGCATGCCCGGGCCTTGGAGACTTAACTTCAGGAAGCGTGTCTATCTTATGATCCTTATTAATAACCACCAGTCCCATGGGACTACCTATAGTCATTCCCTTGCGGCACCCTGAAATGATTTCTATCTGATCTTTCTCGATCTTCATACGCCCGCCGCGACCATACCCATGCATACGCCGAATAAGCTCATTGTTGATACATTTTTCGTCTATTTTGAGCCCTGCAGGTACGCCTTCCAGTATAGCCATCATACCTTTTCCATGCGATTCCCCGGCCGTCATGTATCTAAACATTTTTTCCTCCTTAATGAGCACATCACTTATACGACTAAAAGGAGCATAAGTTATAAGTGCGAATTAACCCGCCGTAGCCAGATAAAACCTAAATCGTTCGGCGAAGGTGGGCCCTTACGTAAATCTAATGACCAAACAGATATTTCAGTATATCATTCCCATATATAAGACATATAATGGACGAAAGAGACAAATACGGTCCATAAGCTATAATCTCTCTTTTATGTCTGACCTTCATGTACATTCCCACTATAGAACCAAAAAATGGTGCCATAAAAAACGTCAATATGACGAGTTTCCATCCGAGGAAAGCGCCTATCATCGCCATAAGTTTAACATCTCCTCCGCCTAACGCTTCTTTTTTAAATATTAGTTCGCCTGCCATACCCAGAAGGAACATGCTCCCTCCTCCTGCTAAAATCCCCAGACTAGAATTTATAAATGAAGGAAGATATGAACCCGACCCGCCCAACTTCAGAAAAGTCATTGCCAATACTCCCAAAAATATACCCGGAATACTTATCTCGTCAGGGATCTCCTGATGCTCTATATCAATAAACGTCACTACGATAAGACTAGAGACAAATGCCCAGTATACAAAGAACTCTGCGCTTAAAGAAAAATAATAAAATAACCCTACACTTAAAAGTGCCGTTATAAGTTCAACTGCAACATATCTTAGCGTTATAGGCTGCTTGCAATGCCTGCATTTTCCTAAAAGCAGGACATAACTTATAAGCGGTATATTGTCGTACCACCGTATGGTCTTCTCGCAAAAGGGACAGAAGGACCTGGGTGTCACTATAGATTTACCAAGCGGCAACCTGTATATGCAAACATTAAGAAAACTGCCCATTATCGCACCGAACATAAAAACTATAAGATATTCCATAATTTTATTATTGCTTTCGCCGTGCTAGTTCATTCAGCGCAGTTTGTTTCATAATTGTCTTAACTTCGTTAAACGGAGTTCCTGTCCATATTTCGAATGCCAGGGCAGCTTGGTTAACCAGCATGCCTAAACCGTTGACTGCAATAATATCGTTCTCTTTTGCCGCTTTTATTAGCGCAGTCTCTCTTGCGTATACCAGGTCGTAAACCACCATACCCTTTTGCAAAGAGTCTAAAGGCACAGCAGACCTGTTATCTCCTGCGGCCGATCCCACAGGTGTGGCATTTATCAAAAGATCACACTCCGCAGCTTTAGTGCTTATATCTTTTTCTTCTACCCTCTCACAGATTCCCGGAGTTTTGCTTTTACACACTTCAACTAATGTCAGAAGGCTAATATCTTTTTCGTCATAAACATATATCTTATTTGGCCCGCCTTCTTTAAGACATGCTAAATATATACAAATAGCCCGCCCCGCACCACCGGCTCCGAACAGGAATATATTTTTCCCAGCAGGATCAAACCCGGCTTCTTCTTTCAAAGATTCAAAAAATCCTGAAGCGTCAGTATTAAACCCTTTAAGTTTGTTAGAACTTATTTTGACAGTATTAACTGCCCCAAGTAATTCAGACACTTCGTCAAGCGTACAATCTTCTCGTTCTTTAAGCATATCATGGACATCTATCTTGTAAGGAACAGTTACGTTAATACCGTTAAGATCTTTTTCTGAAATAAAACTGGATATAGATTCGTCTATGTTGCATTTTTTATCTTCAAAATTTTCATCAAACAACTCGTACGCGGCATTTATCTGGAAATGTTTAAATGCCGCATTATGCATGGCGGGTGACAAAGAATAGCTTATATTCTTTCCCAGAAGACCGTATCTCTTTTTTAGAGGATTATTCATAATTGTTCTTCTTCTGTCATCCGAGCGAGACCAAAGGTCGAGTCGAGGAATCTTCTTTTGTTCTTCTCCGGATCCCTCGACTCGCTTCCTGCCTGCCGGCAGGCAGGAAGCGAGTCGGGATGACAGCAAACACATTCGCACATCGGTCAATCTTCCGGTGACCTGGTGACTTGGTAACTGGTAACTTTTTCTTATTCCCCATTCACCAAATACCATTCACCGTTCACTGTTTACTGTTCCGCTATAGCATTCACTTTTATTTAGTTTTCTTCTTCAGCTTCTTGTTCCTGAGAGCAAGATGATTAATGGCATTAACATATGCAAGCACACTAGCCTCTATAACATCCGTACTCGATCCCCTTCCGATAACAATACCATCCTTAAATTTTATCTTCACGCTTGCTTCACCCAAAGCATCTTTACCGCTAGTAACGGCATTTACTTTGTAATCAGCAAGCTTACCTTTTACCCCTATAGCCTTATCGATAGTCTTAAAGCAAGCGTCTATAGGACCATCGCCCGATGCGGTAGCGACAAGTTTTTCTCTACCCTTTTTTATCTCAACACTGGCGGTAGGTTTTATTTTCTTGCCACTAGTCACACTAAAATCGATAAGTTTATACTCTTCAGGTATTGTCGCAAGTTCATTTTCTACGATAGTCGCAAGATCCTCATCAAATATTTTCTTTTTCTTATCAGCAAGTGTCTTAAATCTTAAAAATGCCTGATCAAGTTCACTCTGCTCAAGATCATATCCAAGTTCTTTTAATTTAGCTGAAAACGCATGCCTCCCCGAAAGTTTACCTAAAACTATATTACTGCCCTTAAACCCAACGTCTTGAGGTCTTATGATCTCATAAGTAACTCTTTTTTTAAGTACACCATCCTGATGTATGCCCGACTCATGGCTAAAAGCATTAAGCCCTATTATGGCCTTATTGGGCTGGACGGCTATACCGGTTAGTTTGCTGACAAGTTTACTGGTCTTATAAAGTTCTTTAGTTTTTATTCCAGTCTTTAGATCACCGTACAGGTCTTTCCTCATCTTAAGTGCCATGATAACTTCTTCGAGTGCCGCATTCCCCGCTCTTTCTCCTAAGCCGTTTATAGTGCATTCCACTTGTCTTGCGCCGTTAAAAACAGCGGCTAAAGAATTACTTACTCCTAAACCAAGATCGTTATGGCAATGCACACTTATAACTGCTTTGTCAATATTAGAAACGTCTTCTTTTAGGCGTTTTATAATCCCTCCAAACTCCTGCGGGACAGAATACCCTACCGTATCCGGTATATTGACCGTCCCGGCACCGGCCTTTATAACAGCTTCTACTACTTGAGCTAAAAAATCCGGTTCAGTACGAGAAGCGTCTTCCGGAGAAAATTCTACATCCCCGAACTTTTTGCGGGCATATTTTACCGCCTCAATGGATGAGGCAAGTATCTCGCTTTTAGCTTTTTTGAGCTTATATTTTCTATGTATGCTTGAAGTCGCGAGAAATACATGCACCCTGGCTCTTTTGGCTTTTTTCAGCGCTTCATAAACGTCATCAATATCTCTTTTAGTAGAGCGCGCAAGGCCGCAGATAATAGGCGTTTTTACGTTTTTACTTACTTCCCTAACAGCTTCAAGATCTCCCGGACTTGTCCTTGGAAATCCCGCTTCTATGATATCAACTCCGAGATGTTCAAGCTGGAGAGCTATTTTAATCTTCTCTTTAGTAGTAAGACTTGCCCCCGGCGTCTGTTCCCCATCCCGCAGGGTAGTATCAAATATAAACACTCTATCCTTAGCCATTTTCATTCACCTCTACTTTTCTAGTTCTCTAGATATTTCTTTATACACAAGGTTTTGTTTACTTTTCGCATGCGGATTTTTGAATCTCGATGATCCTAAAATCCGCCCTCATCTTCTCTCTATGTGATCAAACCAACATCATTGAAGCAGTATGCTTATGGCGCAGTTCCGCAGTCCGCCCAGCGGACGAGGACTGTTTGAGCACTAAGTATACTGCTTCAATGATGTACATTTTAATTACTCCCCTTATTCCATCCACGGCATCATACCGCGCAGCTCTTTTCCGACTGTTTCTATTTTATCCTTCTTTTCTTCTTCAGTTATTTTAGTGTAATTGGGACGACCGTCTTTATTCTCTTTCATCCATTCATTAGCGAACTCTCCGGATTGTATCTCGCCGAGTATCTTTTTCATCTCTTCACGTGTCTTATCGTTTATTACTCTTTTACCTCTGGTAATATCACCATATTCAGCGGTGTCGGACACTCTGGCTCTCATCCCGGATATCCCGTATTTATATACAAGGTCCGTTATAAGTTTAAGTTCGTGAAGACATTCAAAATAAGCTATTTCCGGCTGATATCCCGCATCGACCAATGTGTGGAACCCGGCCTTTATAAGTTCTGAAGCGCCTCCGCAAAGAACAGCCTGCTCGCCGAAGAGATCCGTCTCTGTTTCTTCTTTGAATGTTGTTTCAATAACCCCGGCTCTTGTCCCGCCCAGAGCTTTAGCGTAAGAAAGCGCCTTATCTTTTGCTTTCCCGCTGAAATCCTGAAATACCGCTATCAAACACGGCACGCCTTTATCCTGTTCATACATTTCTCTTACCAATGCTCCCGGACCTTTCGGCGCCACCATGAAAACATCTACATTTTCAGGCGGAACGATCTGTTTGAAATGTATATTGAATCCGTGAGAAAAAACCACTGAATTGCCTTCTTCAAGATTCGGCGCTATAGCTTTTTCATATACAGCCGCCTGCACATGATCTTGTGTTAGTATCTGTATAATATCAGCCTGCTTAGCGGCATCCGTAGCCGACAGAACAGTGAACCCGTCTTTGACGGCTTGTTCATAATTAGGTGTACCTTCGAGTTCACTTATAAATACTTCCACTCCGCTATCCCTAAGATTCAAAGACTGACCACGTCCCTGTATCCCATATCCTATGATAGCTACCTTTGAGCCTTTGATAATATTCAGATCCGCATCTTTGTCATAAAACATCTTAGCCATTTCTTTCTCCTTTTTTTTAAGTTATCATGCAGGGCACCCTTAAGCGTGCCCTGCTGTTATCAACTATTCTAAAAATTTCCTTTATGTTGCTTTCTTTGTCCGCGCCCCTCCCCGCCATTGCGAGCGCAGCGAAGCAATCCCTATGGATTATTTAAACTTCCTAGACACACTCACTTCGTTCGTATGAGATCCTTCGCTTCGCTCTGGATAAATTCGCACTTATAACTTATGCTTCCTTCGGTCGCATAAGTTATGTGCTCATTTACTTGTCAGATTGTAACGCTATTTTTCCTGTACGTACTATTTCAATTATTCCGTATGGACGCAAAAGCTCTATAAGCGCCTTAATAGAATGCTCGTTTCCGGACTCTTCCACGGTGACGGATCTTTTGCCTATATCCACTATTGCTGCTCCCGTAGAATCCACTATACTAACTATTTTTTCGCGGACTGTAACTCCGGATGCTTTTACCTTTATAAGTATGAGTTCTCTGTCGACATATTCACCATCGGTGAGATCTTCAACCTTAATTGTGTCAATAAGCTTATTAAGCTGTTTCTTGACCTGTTCTAATATCTTTTCATCCGCCTCTACCACCAAAGTTATCCTCGAGACATCAGGATCCTCCGTCTCTCCGACAGCAAGCGAATTAATATTGAACCCTCGTGCAGAGAAAAGCCCCGCAACTCTTGCGAGTACGCCGAACTTGTTTTCTACGAGAACGGCTATAACAAATTTAGACATTTCATTATCTCCTTTTTTAAAAGCAATCAGAAACTAGATATTGGATACAAGCTTATGCCAGCCCATGCATCATGTTACTTATAGATTCACCTGCAGGAACCATAGGAAAAACATTTTCCTCACGTTCAATCCAGAAATCTACAATAACCGGCCCTTTAGTCTTTATCGCCTCTTTTATCGCGCTTTTAACTTCAGCTTTCTTTTTAACGCGGATACCTTTGGCTCCATAACTTTCCGCCAATTTAACGAAATCCGGGCACATCTGATCCATATCTTCTGCCAGAACCGTCCAAGCGTACCGTTTATCATAAAAAAGTTCCTGCCATTGCCGCACCATACCGAGATACCCGTTGTTGAGTATGATTATTTTTACCGGCAATTTGTTCAAAACAGCCGTAGCAAGTTCCTGGATATTCATTTGTATACTTCCGTCCCCGGCTATATCAAAGACTAAAGAATTGGGTTTACCTATTTGGGCTCCAATAGCAGCAGGAAATCCGTATCCCATAGTACCCAACCCTCCGCTTGATATCCATGTCCTGGGTTTGGAATAGATATAATGCTGCGCAGCCCACATCTGATTTTGCCCGACCTCTGTAGCAATAATAACATCCTTATCCTTGGTTATCTCCTGGATCTGTTCGATTATGTACTGCGGATGAACATTATTATCGTCCTTGTATTTTAAAGGCAGCTCTTTCTTCCATTTTTCGATCGTTTTATGCCACGCCGTATAGCTCTTTTTCTCGGCAAGTTTATTCATCTCCTTCAGAATACTTTTAGCGTCCCCTATAACAGGTATATCAACCTGTATATTTTTGCTAACGCTTGAAGGATCTATATCTATATGAGCCACTTTCGCGTTAGGCGCGAACTTATCTATCCTGCCGGTAACTCTGTCATCAAATCTCGCGCCCACAGCAATAATAAGATCCGCATCCTGAACAGCATGATTCGCATAGGCTGTTCCATGCATGCCTAACATACCCAGACTCAAACGATTATCACCGGGAAACGCACCGAGTCCCATCATTGTCATAGTTACGGGTATATTAGTCTTTTTAGCAAAAGCGGTAAGCTCTTTTGCCGCCTCGGATAGTATAACCCCTCCGCCAACATACAATAAAGGTCTGGAACTTTTGCTTATAGCCTTCATTATTTTTTTGATCTGACCCAGATGCCCCTCATAAGTGGGCTTATATCCCCTAATACTAACGTTTTTGGGATATTTGAACTCAGTTTTCTGTATCTGAACATCCACCGGAAGATCTATAAGCACGGGTCCCGGACGACCGGTACGTGCGATATGAAAGGCCTCTTTCATAACGCCAGCCAGATCTTTAACATCTTTAACCAGATAATTATGTTTAGTAATAGGCCGGGTTATCCCCACCATATCAACTTCCTGGAACGCATCGTTCCCGATCAAAGTTGACTTTACCTGACCTGTAATAGCCACTATGGGTATAGAATCGAGATATGCCGTAGCAATCCCTGTAACTAGATTCGTCGCCCCGGGTCCCGAAGTAGCTATACAAACTCCGACATCACCCGTAGCTCTGGCATACCCATCAGCTGCATGAACAGCTCCCTGTTCATGCCGCGTGAGGTAAAATTTGATGCTTTTTTCCTTATGTATCTGGTCAGCCAGAGGTATTATTACGCCTCCTGGGTATCCAAATACGGTAGTAGACTTCTCTTCATGAAGACATTTAACAAAGATTTCTGCGCCAGTTAATTTAGACATAATCCTTCCTCTCTTATTATAACTATTATATTCACTCTCTTATATATTCAAAACAAGTGTTTACAGCTTATAAGTATAACACAACGAGAACCTTTGTCAAGATTACAGCCTTCCGCTACCATTATAGACACATTCCCATCACTTTTTCTCCGAAAAAACATAAAATAACCCATAAATTGGGGACGTACCCCTATTAATCTTGCTATTTGTTAGCTTATCAATAGGGGTACGTCCCCAATTTAGTTTATGTATACTCTTGGTACTCGATCTGTTACCGCTGATAAGATCTCGTATGGGATGGTTCCGGCGAGTTTGGCTATTTTTTCTATAGGGATATCGGAATCGGATTGTCTGCCGATTAGGACAACTTCATCTCCTACCTTAACATCTTTAACTGTACCTACATCAAGAAGAGTTTGATCCATAGTTACCATTCCCACTACCCGCACATGCTGACCGCGAATAAGAGCTTCAGCTTTATTGGATAATATTCTTCCGTATCCGTCCGCGTATCCTATGGGGATAGTAGCTATTTTAGTCTTTTTTTGAGTAATATATGTTCTCCCGTAACTGATCGATCTACCGGGTGGAGCATCTTTAAGATAAACTACTTTTGTTTTAAGGCTCATTACAGGTTTTAGCTCAAACTTTCTGCGGAAATTCTTTTTAGGATAAACGCCGTATATCAGTATCCCGGTCCTAATAAGATTAAGCCGTGAATTTTTCCAATCTATAGCAGCTATACTGTTAGCCGCATGCTGGTACTTTGGGTCCACCCCGTTGCGTTTAAGATCCTCTATAACTTTATCAAAAGCCTGTACCTGCATTTGAGTAAACAGTTTATCTCTTGCCGCTGAAGAAAAATGTGTATACACCCCTTCAATTTCTATCTTCCCGCAATTATGTACGTCCTCTATAAAATCTATAGCTTCTTCATGCCATACCCCTATCCTTCCCATCCCGGTATCTACTTTTATATGCACTTTAGGCATGCTCTTTTTTTTGGCTGAGACTTTTTTCAATATCTCGAATAATTCAGCATCACACAGGGTTAACGTAATGTTATTATCGACCGCTACTTTAGCTTCTTCTTCAAGTACGGATCCCAAAACAAGTATAGGTTCTTTGATGCCCCGTTTCCTTAGTTTTAATGCTTCATCGGTTGTAGCTACGCCTAAATATTCCACACCTTCTTTTATTATTACATCGCTTATTTCTTCTATGCCGTGACCATAGGCATTAGCTTTAACAACTGCCATAATGCCGGTGTTTTTGCCCACAACTCTTTTTATACTCGAAAGATTATATCTTATTGCATTCAAGTCTATTTCGGCCCATGTAGGTCTATAATTTGTAGTACTCATATTTTTTTACTTTGCGTAATATTGCATTCTTTTGGATGTAGGTACAAAGGTTCTAGATCCTCCGGCGGAATAAACTCCCTCATTCCAATGCCCCTTCGACCTACGTCAGTCGCTTTAGGATACCAGTCCATAGATATATCATACCTCGCAAGGTCATATGCATCCAATAGTTTTCTGTATTTTTCTGCTCCATCCCCTATCAAAAGGATAGGTTCTTTAATTTCTTTCAAGAACTCATCCGCATCAACAAGCATATAATCGCTGATCTTATTGAGTTTCCCTTCGGAAGACCTATATATACAAGTATAGACTTTATCCTTACGGGCATCCATAAAAGGCGCTACTAACCCATCAAGAGAGGACGCATTATCCGCAATAACATCCATCGTAGGGACTCCGGTCAACTTACATGTAAGTACCGCAGCTAGCCCTTTAGCCGCGCTTACAGCTATTCGTATCCCGGTGAAAGATCCCGGGCCTAATCCCACGCAGACTAATCCTACCTCTTTTATATCCCAATCCAGTTTCTTTATTATTTTTTTTATTTCAGGGATTAACCTTTCAGAGTGACCCATGCCTATATCTTCATGGAAAGAAGCCTTCACTTCGTCTCCATCAAAACATGCAATACTTAAAAATTTAGTCGATGTATCAAATGCTACTGTTTTCATTAACGTCACTAACTCCGCATTTTTTTATTGTGAACTTTCTTTTTTCAGGACCGATGTGTTCGGCCTCTATCCTTACATACTCATCGGGAAGCAGCTCTTCTATCTTATTAGCCCATTCAACCACAGTTATTCCGTTACCGTAAAAATATTGCCGGTAGTCCAAGGTTTGCGCGAAACTTTCTTCCTGAAGCCTATACACATCAAAGTGATACAGCCGCATCCGCCCAGAATACTCCTTAAGGATAACGAAGGAAGGACTATTAACATGAAGATAATCTTCTACGCCTAACCCTTTAGCCAACCCCTTGACAAACATTGTTTTCCCGGCACCAAGATCTCCGCAAAGCGCTACCAGGTCACCCTTAGCCAGTTTTTTTGCGATCTCATTACCCAATTCGACAGTCTCTTCGGGAGAGTTTGTTATGATTTCTTTATATATGCTTGAACCCATCTACTACCAACACTTTTTTGTTGCCCCCTGCGCCCACTATCCTCATCCCTGCTCTTTTATCCGTGATCTTACCGATCTTGAAACATTTAAGCTTTTTCATGTCTCCATTATTTTTAAATCTAGTCGCCTCTTTGCCCGACATAGTGAACAACAGTTCAAAACTTTCCCCATAATCCAAAGCGTCTTTTAACGCGAGGCCACGCGACAAAGGTATCTTATCTTCCTCAAGAACACATCCCTTCCCGCTTTCCGAACATATCCTGGAGACATCAGTTGCGATCCCATCAGAAGTGTCTATCATAGCATTTATCTTATATTTTAACGTTAACTGCCGCGCCTCTTTTAGTCGCGGGACAAATGTTAAATGTTCTTTTTTGCCGTCTCTAACAGGTCCCGTGACAAATATAATATCACCTTTCTTTGCGCCCCGCCGGGTTAGGAGACGCTTTTTTTCGACAGACCCTATTATCGAAATATCTATAATAAGATCTCCCGAAGCATTAGTATCCCCCCCGACCACATCTATCTTATACTTCTCGCAAATTTCGAACACTCCGTCATATATTTTACGAATATTTCCGGCACTGAACCCGCGCGGAAGCCCTAACGCTACCGTAATATATTTAGGAACGCCGCCCATGCTGGCTATATCACTCACGTTGACAGAAACTGCTTTCCTGCCGATCTTCCTATATCCATCTTTTCCTGCAGAAAAATGTGTGCCATCTATCAACATATCCGTAGCCCATAAAAGATACTTACCGGGCCCTGATCTAATAACAGCGCAGTCATCCCCTATACCTATTTTTACGCCCTTACTGGACGCGCCTGCCCGTTTACGTATTTCATTTATAATATTCAGTTCTTTCATTGCTTAAACATTTTCTTTATTCTATCCTTTGCCGGGTTCTTTATCACTCCGCGTTCGGTAATAATAGCTGTTATTAGCTTTGCGGGTGTCACATCAAAAGCCGGATTCTCAACTCTTACATTTTTGACGGTTATACTGCTTCCCTCCACAACCCTTACTTCTTCAGGAGAACGTTCTTCTATTGGAATCTCTTTCCCGGTTTTTAGAGAAAGATCAAATGTTGAAAAAGGTGCCGCAACATAGAACGGGATCTTATGATATTTTGCAGCTACTGCGGCGTTATATGTCCCTATCTTATTAGCGGTGTCTCCGTTGGAAGCTATGCGGTCAGCTCCGACAATTACCATGTCTATCTTCCCCTCAGCCATCAAAGAAGCGGCCATATTGTCACATATAAGAGTTACGGGTATCTTGTTTTTAGTCAGTTCCCAGATGGTCAGACGCGCCCCTTGAAGACGAGGTCTGGTTTCGTCAGCGTATACCATCGATATCTTCTTCCTGGAAGAAAATATAATTCCAAGTGCGGTGCCGTGTCCCGCGGTCGCTAAAGCACCGGCATTACAATGCGTTAGAACGGAACTTCTTTTAGAGAACAGTTTTCTGCCATTCTCTCCTATTTTCCTGCATATTTTAACGTCTTCTTTCAGGATCTCGTGAGCCTCTTTGAGAAGTTTTTCTTTGAGCTGCGGCACCTCGGTATTCTCAATATTTTTTTCCGAAACAGATTTCATCCTCTCAAGCGCCCAGAACAGGTTTCTGGCTGTAGGCCGCGCGGAA
>JAVCDB010000101.1 GCA_030765205.1 Candidatus Aadella gelida
CGCTGGATGGTGGACCAACTAACATTACCCACAACAATGCCGTATCATCTTTTAATGACATTTTTAGGCTTATCGCTACAGCCATTACAATTTCAATGATATCGTGAGCTGCCGATGATACTCCGGACAATAAAGTATGGATATCCAATAGGCCGGTTTTTGTGTTTTCTAGCTTCGTAATTTTTTCTTGAATTTCTTTCTTCTGTAACTGTTTCCTTTTCTTTCTTATTACTTCGGTCCTTTCTTCCTGATAAAAACCATCGAATAGCTTTATTGTTAGTTTGAAATGTTTTTTGAAAACTTGTTTCAATTTCTCTGTTTCTGCTTTGCTATATTCACAATTTGCTATTTTCTTTATTAACTTTGTGAGTTCATCGATTTTGTGTTTTTCATTTTCAAACGGTCCATCTTTACCCCTATCTCTAAACGCTTTTATTAATTCATCAATCTTTTGATCAATTGATTCTTTATCATGGTTTTCTACTGGAGGCGTGTCCTTCACAAGACTATCAAAATTCGTTTTTAGTGATTTATCTTGTATTGAAATAATCTCTGACATCTTTTCCCTCCTTCAAAATAGTTGATAAATTAACATTTTTTACAGTCAATGCATGGGTTTTTAGTATTACGGCAATTTTCTCGGCCTGCTTCCTTCCGGTTTCATCTGTGTCATAGAGCAAAACAACATGTCTATTTTTTAACAAACTCAACCACTCTTTTTTGAAAGTAAATGCCCCCGGCACTGCCACAACATGGACATATCCCTGTGTCTCCAACATCATGGCGTCCCACTCACCTTCACAGATATATATTGTTGCTCCGGCACTAGAGGCCATAATCGCATCGACATTGAATAATCCTGCTCGACTCCCTTTCTTTGATATGGTATCCCCGTTTGGAATTTTTCGTCTAAATCCTATTAAAAATCCATCTTGGTGATATATCGGTAAAGTATATGCATACCCATCCCATCCTATTTGATGCTCTTTTAAAACTTCTATTGGGATACCTCTTTCTTGGGAAAACTTTTCTAATTGGAGCTTCGAAAGCTGTTTTACATATTTCCTTACTAATCTTTCATCAAACAAATCTCTCTCAATTTTTATTTGAGATGTTTTTTTCTTATTCCTTTGATAATTTTGAATTTCCAAATAACTTTTCTGACTCATTTACTATCCCCTCCTTCGAATATTTCCTCTAATGCAACTCCTAATCTAGCTGCTATTTTCAGTTGAGTATCCCGATTGGGGATTCTTCTGGAGTTCTCATACATAGAATATTCTGTATGATGTAACCCAATATCGCGCGCTAGCTCCCATTGCTTTAACCCTTTTTTTAGTCTTGCCACTATTAAATTAAGATTTTTCTCGTTCATTACGCCCACCTCCGATATTTAAAAGTTTACAATTTTTGCCAAAAAAAAAGCCCAACTTAAAATCGTATATGTTTCTATACAATTTCAGTCGGGCTAATCCTATCTTTCAAGACCCCACCTGCGGACTTATCGTTTGTTTCAACGCGTCGGCATGGCTAGTCTGGTATTACGCCGGAACCGTTATCTTCAATATTTTCTTTTTTTGTTGCTTTGGTTTTTTAAAGAACTAACAAAAGGATACACTAAAAAACCCTTTTTGTCAAAAAATATTTCATGTTACTGTTTTCATAACTCCTTATAATACATATATATGTATGTATTATGTCTTTCCAGTTGAATCTCTTCAGCATAATATGGGCATTTTTCATTTAGGGTTTTCCATCGCTATGTTTTTTTAATCTCCAAGGGCGGCTAAAAACTGTTTTTCGAGTTTTTCAGCTCGCTGATATGGCTGCATACCACCAAAAGTGTTTTGATATGCTGATTCGCATGTAACATAAACCCGAGTCGCAGATGCCTCTATTTGCCTCATATTGGCAGTAAGTCTTAACATTAGCGTTTCTCCACCCATCATTCTACTAAAATAACCTCCAGCAACTCCTCCCGCTTGTATCCATGAAGACTGAATAAATCCATTGGCCTTGTCTTGTTTTTCTATCATAAAATTATTTGCATAGAATAGATTTATTGTTTTTTCCCAAACAATATCATATGGTTGATTTACAATTTTAGGATTTGGTTGTTTAGCTAAGTGAGCCGGCATAGTTGCGCACCCACTTAAAAGGATCGATACTAATAAAAGTGTGCCAATTTTTCTCATTTTAATTCCCCCCTTTCGTTGTTGCTTGCACAAAAAAAGGAGCAAGCATTTTTAAGCCTAATGTCCAACTTGCGAGTAAAAACAAAAGACCGCTTGCCCCTAAGCACTTGTGTGCTTGGGACATAGTCTTTTCCTCTCGCAAGTTGGTTGTTAAACAGGAAAACCTATGTTCCTATGTAAAGAACGGTATATCAAAAACTAATCATATTATAGCATTTCTACGCAATGCAAGGGTAGGGAAAAATTCTATTCTCTCACATCTCATTTGCCATCCCCGGAAACAGTCTATCCTTAATTTAAACAATACTGTGTGCCATTTTTGATTTATTTTTTATGTTCTATACTCACTAAAGTCGGCACGATCCGGTACGAATATAGGAAAAGGTTTTTAAAGAGACGCGCTACCACCTCTCCGATTTTAGCTTCGAATTGAGATTTTCTAACATGCAAATTCATGGATTAATAGACCCAGAGAGAGGGGGGAAGTAGATTTTGTGCTACCTATATAAGAGCTTCGAATTTATATCGAAATAGTGCTCTCTTTGAGTAGGAGCAAAATCCTATTAATTTTCGATGCCAACTCTCGGATTGATAAGATTTTTGTGAGGAAAGTCTTACCAAGTCTGGAATGCGTATTAAATTTTGTTACCATTTTGTAACCAAAATTCGTCAAAAGAGATATTTACAAACAAGATTGGTATAAATTGGTACAAAAGCAAAAAAGCCCTAAGACATTGTAATCTTAAGGCTTTCTTGTATTTCGTATGGCGGGGCGGACGGGGCTTGAACCCGCGACCTTCGGATCGACAGTCCGACGTTCTAGCCAACTGAACTACCGCCCCATAAAATTCCGTTTATTTATAACACAGAACATATTTAACGTCAACAGATTTTAATCGTTCGGGAGGGGAGACATTCTCTTTCAGAAGCAAGCCTGCTGTTCGGCGATGAGGAGAGAAGAAATATGAACAACTGGACACGGCCAGATAACTCCTGTATAATATTTTAAGAAATTAAGCTTGATATTAATAGCAGGGAGAGAAAAATGATGAGATCCGGGAACCCCGCACTTAGGGGTGACATCTTTGCCCGAAGCGAAAGCTCTTCTTCTGGAGTGATGACTATACGGGGAACGGTTAACAAAACGCTGATATTACTTTTGATGACCCTGATAACTGCTTCTTGGGTATGGGCAGAACCTGCTTCAAGAGGGGGGATGCTTATCCCTGCTGCTATACTGGGCCTAGTAACAGCATTAGTCACGGTATTTAAAAAAGAATGGTCCCCGATATCTGCGCCTATATATGCTCTTCTGGAAGGAGTTGTGCTTGGAGGGGTGTCCGCGATCTTTGAGGCGAAGTATCCAGGGATAGTAATTCAAGCAGTTGCTTTAACTTTCGGGACATTGTTTTGTCTTTTGGTCGCGTATAAATCGGGGCTGATAAAACCTACGGAAAATTTCAAACTCGGCGTTTTTGCGGCAACAGGTGCCGTGATGGTAATATATCTTGTGTCCATGGTTATGGGATTTTTTGGGTCAGGGATACCCATGATCCACGATAGCGGACCTGTGGGGATAGGATTTAGTCTTGTCGTTGTGGTTATAGCCGCGCTTAATCTAGTTCTGGACTTCGATTTTATAGAGCAGGGGGAAGCAAAAGGAGCGCCCAAGTACATGGAATGGTACGGTGCATTCGGGTTGATGGTAACCTTGATATGGCTGTATTTAGAACTTCTTAGGCTATTAGCAAAAACAAGAAGCAGATGATATGAAAAGGTAAGAGGTTTTCCCTGAGTGCAGGGGATACAAACAACGAATTGGTTTAATAAACTTACAAGGAGGATAACAATGCCGTATGACAGCAACCTAGATGCAACCTTATTTGAGAACAAATGGGAAGATGGATCCGAAAAAATAACAGTTAGCGTAAGAAGTTATAATGAAGGACCAAAAAAGCTGCAGATCTCACGAGAAAGTCAGAACAGCCAAGGAGAATTTAGATTTTCAAAGCTCGGAAGACTAACAAAAGAAGAGACCACAGCAGTACTGCCGATGATAACAGAAGCTATAGAAAAAATGTAGCAGACGAAAAAATGATCTTAGAAAGATAGAATGATGAGGACGTGCGGAAGGGGCGAGACAAAATTCTAAAGCTCCTCCCGCAGGGATCCCATTCTTGCGATTCTGCCTGTTTTTAAGAGAAAGCGGCAGGAAACAGGAAAAACGAAATGAAGAAAGCAGTCGAAGCAATAAAAAACGCGGGAACCATCACGATAGCCGCTCATGTAAATCCCGACGGAGACACTATAGGGTCTATGTTGTCTTTGGGACTGGGTCTGGAAAAACTTGGGAAAAAAGTATATCTTGTCAGCCAGGATGGTGTTCCGAAAAAATATAGAACACTTCCGGGAGCAAAAAGCGTAAAAAAAACAATAACAAAAAAAACAGATATCGCGATAACGGTTGACTGTAATTCAAAAAAAATGGTAGGCGAGCCTTATAAAACAATGAGGTCTGCCGATAATTTTATTGAGATAGATCATCATGAGACAAGAGAAGCTTTTGGAGATCTCCGGATAATCGACACTAAGGCGACCGCGGTGGGAGAACAGATATACGAACTCCTAAAAAAACTTAAAGTAACGATCGACAAGGACATAGCCCAGAACATCTTGACCTCCTTGATAGTTGAAACAGGATCCTTCAGGCTGCCCAACATAAGACCATTCACCTTCCAGGTATGCGCCGATCTTGTAAAAAGAGGCGCGGATTTTTATAAGCTTGTAGATATGATATTCTGGACACATTCAAAAGAGGCGGTCCTTCTATCCGGGATAGCTTTATCCAGATGTAAATTTCGAAAAAACGGAAAGATCGTTTGGTCCCAGATTAAAAGAAAAGATTTTGAAAATATAAAAGGAAAAGATGAAGACGTTGACGCAGTAGCGGACGAAATGAGAGCGATCAAAAAAACAGAAATAGCCGTATTTTTTCGAGAAAAAGGAAAAAGCAAAATAAGAGTAAGTTTAAGAAGTAAAAAACACATTAACATCGCGCACCTGGCGGAACAATACGGAGGAGGAGGGCATTCGGATGTTGCCGGATGTGTTATAAAAAATGATTCAGCAGAGATAAGAGGGCTTCTATACGAAGCTGAAAAATATCTTAAAGATGAAAAACGTTATAAGACGTATAATAAAAGAACTTAAAGAACACGCTCCGTTTACTTTGTTCGGCGCATTGACCGGCATGGTTGGGATGGTGTTGTGCCGGGATATGACGGAGCCCGCCGCATACAGACTATTTTATATTCTGCATCCCATGCATATAGTGCTTAGCGCACTGGTCACCGCCTCTCTTTATAAAAACTATAAATGTAAAACTGATAAAGGGAAATGTAATCTTTTTGCGCTATTATTCGTCGGACTTTCCGGGTCTATAGTAGTGGCGACATTAAGCGATTCTGTTATTCCTTATTTAGGAGAGCTTCTCCTTAGAATGCCACACGCTGAACCCCATATAGGGTTTATTGAAGAATGGAAGATAATCTTACCCCTTGCGGCTACGGGAACGATAGCCGCTTATTTTTGGCCACAAACTAAATTCCCACATGCAGGGCATGTTTTGATAAGCACTTGGGCTTCTCTTTTTCATATAATCATGGCAAAAGGGGATACTTTAACTCTAGGTGCGGGTATTGCTATTTTTATATTTTTATTTCTCGCAGTATGGACTCCATGTTGCGTAAGCGATATCGTCTATCCTCTTTTTTTTGTGGGAGACAAAAAAA
>JAVCDB010000100.1 GCA_030765205.1 Candidatus Aadella gelida
CATATTCAGGTGTTAGTGTATTGTGTAAAAGGGTGGAAGAAAGAAGAAGGAGTGATAAGCGGTATGATAAAGTTGTAGGGCAAATAGAAGAAATGTCAAAAGTCAAGCCCTGACCCCATTGTTGTTCTCAAACTACGATTGAACAGGATTTATTTATTTGGGAACAAGACCCAACGACGGGAGAGGTAATAAGGACAGACAATGTAAAAAAACTCCCTTATGATATTTACAATTTGGTTGGATTTGATGGTCCAGGAGAAATATGCAGTTCGTTGATTGTTGAAATATATAAACAGGCGGGTCATTCACTTTTTGAATTACACAATGCCGATGAGCAATATCAATACTCGCCAAGTGATGTATATAAAAGATTGAAGCTATTGGGATACATTGATTGACTACCTTATCAAAGGAGGTAAAATATAGCTATGAAAAGGAAGATAATTCTTAACACATATTATATGGTTTCATTTGCATATGTATTTCTGGGAGTATGTTTATTAGATTGGTCGTTTAATATGGTCCCACCGGCAGGAAATGTTCCACCATCGGAGATTATTGAAACATTGGTTGTTGATTCCGCTTATATCTTGATGGGAATTATGCTTTTCGGAGCAGTTTTTTTATCTTCGAGAAAAAAAGTTGCAGGCGATATTTTGTTTAAGATAGTTTTTTTGGTAGGGTTATTCTTAATAATTGGTTCAACAGTAGCCATTGTTTTGATGATTAAGTTTAGGAACATTTCCTCGATGTATCTCGCAGACATTCCTATGCATATAATTTTCTTCACCCCGGTGATACTACTTTTTATTAACAGAAAGAAGATATTGGAGGCTAAATGAAAAGAATCTTCCCCTTTCTTATGGCGATATTTTTGCTGTTAGGCTGTGTCTGCTTCTCGTTTGCAGAAGAAATTAATTTAATAAGTGCAAATAGTATAATTGATAACTTAAAGGCAAAAATAAAGGAAAACCCTGCTAATGTTGAAGATAGAATTGAGCTGGGAGTTATTTATTTTCAACTTCAAGAAAATATTTTAGCAAAGCAATATTTTGAAGAAGCCTTAAAAATTGACAATAACAATGCCATCGCTCGATATAATCTTGGTAAAACTTTAATTGTTTTAGGGGAAACAGAAAAAGGAATAGCTGAATGTGAGGAATCGCTTAACCTTGGATTAGAGGATATCAATGTTTTTAAGACATTATCAGTTGAATACTTCAACAAGAGAGACCTGAAAAAGTCGCTTGAGATGTATAAGAACATTCAACGCATAGAGCCGCAAAACGATAGTGCATATTTCGCCGCAGGAGTAATATATATCGGTTTGCGAGATGGATGGAAAGCAAGAAAAGAGTTTGAAAAAGCTGTTGAAGCAAATCCAAATAATGTAGAAGCACATTATGAACTTGGGTGGTTGTATAGAGACTATGACCCTCAAAAATCAAAAGAGCATTATGAAAAAGTATTGAAGCTAAATCCCAGCCATAAAAAGGCAAAAGATGAACTTGATGAATTGCTATCACGGCGTCAGTAAGAATGAGTCACGAGAAGGGGAAGGATAAAGAGATGTTATTTAAGATTAAGGTTTTATTGTTAACTTTTGTCTTTATTGCATCAATGAGCATTCTTGTCTACGCTGAACTTAACAAGGCAGAAGAAGAAGTAGCTTGGCTAATGGAAATGTGCGAAACACAAGCATCTATTGGAATACACACAGAAGGTATGTCAAAAAATAATATGGAGTTGTATCTTTCGCAATGCACAGAAGCTATAGCAGAGACCTATAATGCTTCACCCAAGGATATTAATTCTCTATTATTTAAAAAGAAGCACAAAATACCGCTTACCAAAGGCTATAAAAAACCAGTGATGCCTACGGAAAAAGAAAAAGGACAACTTAGCAACAAAATTAAAGAAATTATGGAACATATAGAAGAATTAGACAGAGCAGACAAACAATCCGCCAAGATAAGAAAAAAATATGGAGTGGGGGGTATAAAATAGGTGAAGAGGATGGAGAAATACTTGTAAGAATTCCAACATCTTAAAGAGGGTTTGATATGTATAAAAAGATTGCATTATATATTGTTCTAGTACCCCCATTTTTTGTGATAACATATGCGGCAATATGGATATGTTCAGAAATCAATATTTTACCCGAGATTTTTTATGCTTATTTTTTTAAAATTTCAAATTCCATTTTTCAGTTAGATTCTTTATTATGGGGACATGGGTTTTTTATATTAGGAAGTTTATATTCGTTCTTTATTTTATCAATTTTAGCTATATGGATATATAGGCAGGTAAGGGACCATAGGTAAGGACAACACATTTGAGTATTTTTATGTATCCGAATGTGGTGAACTTAACGCAAGAACGACAAAATAGGGGAAATGTTACAATTAAGAAAATAGAAGAAGGCTTAAAGAAACAACTGAATGGATAAAGAGTTTTCAGATAACGAACGGGGAAAAGGATAAAAATATGTCGGTCAAGGTTAAGATCTCATTATTAACGTTTGTTCTTGTCGCATTAGTGAACATTCTTGCCTATGCTGAACCTAATGAGGTTGAAAGGTTAGATATAACTTCGTTAGATTCAAAGTCTGGTGAGGCGAAGAAAATAATGGCCTCTGCTGGCTTTGAAGAATATGTAAATGGGAATGAGTATTTTTTGAAACGAGAATACGATAAGGCTATTATAGAATACAAAAAAGCAATAGGAAAAGATCCGAAGTTTGCATATGCAACAAATAATTTGGCAAGCATATATAAAGAGTTGAAAAAATACGATGAAGCGGTTATGTATTACAATGAAACCCTGGATATTGATTCCAATTTTTTTGGGGCATTGAACGGTTTAGGGTATGTATACATAGAAAAAAGTAAATATCTTGAAGCTGAACAGCTTATAAATAAAGCCCTAAAACTTGACCCATCACCTTTTGCTGAATATTACAATCTTGGCGTGTTGTATCAAAGACAGAAAAAGTTTGATAAAGCAATTGAAAATTATGAAGAAAGTATAAAAATAAACCCGAAAGTTTATCAGGCTTACATAGGCATAGGCGATTCTTATGGCGATTCGGGTAATTACGATAAAGCAATTGAGAGCTATAATGAATACTTGAGATATTTTCCCAAGGCTGATGAGATATGCACAAGGGTGGGGGTGTGTTATGTCTTCAAAAAAGACTATGATGATGCTGTTGTCTATTTTGAAAAGGCTGTAAAAATAAATCCTCGAAATAATTTAGCAAAAACAGCGTTAAAGAAATATAGGAAGTTAGCAGGCAATACATATGTGGGAGCAAAAGATAACTTTCTGAATCAAGTTACCGAAGAAGAAGCAATTAAAATAGAAAAAACATTCAAAAAGAAAATCGCTGAAACCCCCGATGATTTGAGGGGGTATCAAGCCCTTGGTATGTTGTATGAAAAAACCGGGCAGGAGAGTAAAGCCCTAGATGCTTATGCAAAGTATTTTGGAGGGACTCTAGATAGTGCAAAGGGATATGATTTTTTAGGACAATTCTATTCAAGAAATAAAAAAACAGATAAAGCAATTGAATGTTTTGAGAAAGCAATTGAACTCGAACCCAATAATGCAGATTTTATAAGTAATTTAGCTGGACCGTATTTAGAAATGGGGCAATACGGCAAAGCTATTGAGCTATATAAGATGGCTATAAAAATTAATTCTAATAAAGTAAATTTTCAGCTACGATTAGCAAATGCATATTTGTTGGATGGGGAGAAGGATAAAGCAATTACTGAGTGCAAAAATATTCTTAAAAAATACCCAAGGCAAAAACAAGCAGAAGCCATGCTTAACTACTTGAATAAGGGTGGTGAAGAGGTCAAGAAAAACCTAAGCATTGTAGGAGACAAACTTGTTCTTAAAGATTTAAACCTTATAATTGAGAAGCCTGAAGGGTGGTATTTTTATCCATATTCAAATTCACGGATTGCTGCAATAATAAGTAGTTCAGAAGACCCCTCCGAGAGTGATCCAATATTTACATTTGCCTTGAAAAAAATAAAAGGACGAAATATCGAAGCGATAAACGCGGAATATGCTAAAAATGCTGCTTTAACTATGAAAAACAAAAAGGTAATAAGATTAGGTGACACAGAGAAACATAAAATTGCAGGTGAGGATGCATACGAAGATATGTATGTGTTTAATGTGAAGGGAATATCAAAAACTTTTGTTGTAACCTCCTTTGAGAAAGATAACATAGCATATTCGCTTTATTACTTAGGAGATTATGAAAAATCTGGTAAAGAGTTTAAAATTTATAGGGAAATGTTTGATAAAATAAATTTTATTAAATAAAATAGGCCCAGACACTATTTATTAGGTAAACCAGCAAAAGACCTGCCAGACACTATACTCAATGCAATACAATTAAAGAAGTTACAAATTAATTCCGGGTAAAGGTATAAGAGAGATCAATGAAAAAAAACGGAGAAAAAGCCTCCGAAAGTTGTCTATATAGTGTGGGAAAAAGACAACCAAGGAGGTTTTTTGTGCCGACATTATCTGGGTATCATCAGTTAAAGGACAACATAGCATATCATGTTATAAACCGAGGGAATAGAAGACTGGAGATATTTCATGACGAGGAGGACTACAATTAATCTAAAGCACTTGATTTAGACGGCAAAATAAGGTATACTTTTATTGTAGTCACAAATGTAACTACAATAAAAGGGGAGGAGAAATAATGACTATTGCGAGGGAGTTGTTAAATTTTGAACGTAAAGGGGTTAGGGAAGTCAAAGCTCATGTGTCTGCTAAATATTTAAACAAACCATTTATTATCACAGATTATGGACAACCTGTTAGTGTAAATATGCCTTATGAAGAATTATTGGAATTTGTAGACTTAGTAGATGAACTTATGGATTCGGAGACTATAAAAACTGTTGCGGAAGGCAGAAAATCCATAGGAAGTAGAAGTAAAGGAATCCCTGTATCAAGATTGTTTAAAAAAATTAAAGCAAAGAAAAAGTAATGAATTACAGAGCCCAATTCCCTAGTCAATCAATTGAAAATAAATTTAATAAGAAATTGGAAGCTATCCCCGACTACTCATTGCAGGAAACAATTATAACAAAGGTAGAAGAATTAGCAAAAAACCCAAGACCATTCGGAAGAAAACTTTTCAAATTTATTAAGCCATCTCTTCCAATGTATTCATTTACTGCTAATTTTAGATTAAGGATCGGAGATTATAGAGTGTTATACGACATCGATGACCTCAAAGCCAATAGAGAAAACGGGATATTTATTGTATTGCGGAGGGTATATTGAAATGAACGCGGTTAGGGCGAAGATAGAGGAGAGTCCGGAAGAGTACAGGTATAGCAGTTCAAGATACTATATTCTAGGAGAGCCGGATGATATAATAACAGAGGATCCAGGTTATTCTGGTTTTGGTGTAAATAAAGAAGATAGGCAAAATGAATATTTGAAATATTTACTTGAGATGGACGAAGATAAGGCAGGGAAAGAACTTTCGGAAGAGGTAGTGGGGAGCGAAGAATTTAAAAGCAAATTGCGTAAGAAAGAGGGACGCCTAGTTCCGAAAAGACAAGGAAGACCTGTACCCGGAATTAAATTGTAACTTATTTAATCGTAGTACTTTGAATATAGCGTCTGGCCTGCCGGCATGCCTGGCCTGTGACAGACCTAAAAGATCAGCATGATAAGTATCATCCCAGAGAGAGAAAAAAAAGGGCAAAACCTCTGTGACAAATTGCTCAATCAATTGAGTAATTTGTGGATATGTTTAATATAATAAACAAGTGTTTAATGTATTAAACACATTAGAAAAGGTATATGAAATAGGGGGATATAAGATTGAGCATTTTGCTTGACTTCAATCAATTTGGATGGTAATCTTTGTTTAGATATCTAAACATGTGTTTACGAATCTAAACAACAAATATAAGGAAAATCATGAAAATAATAAAGCCGTTAAATAAGATTTTAGATAGCGAAGCAAAAATTAAAGTATTGAGGTTTTTGTGTAAAACCGATGCTGAATGGAATGGCAGGCAGATTGCCAAAGAGATTGAAGTAACTCCGGCTACAGCGCACAAGGCTCTTAATAGTCTGAATAATGAAGGTGTTTTGTTGTTGCGTAATATGGGTAAAACCCATGTTTACAGTCTGAATAATGATAACTTTATGGTTACAGATATACTTAAGCCTCTATTTGAAAAAGAACGGGAAATTTTAGATATCATTATAAAGATGATAAAAAAAGAAATATCAAGATCGGGCATCAAATCTGATATTGTTAGCGTGGTGTTGTTTGGGAGCGTTAATATTAAACAAGACCATGCCATGAGTGATATAGATGTTGCTGTTATCGTGAAAAGCGCCAAGGGTAAGATAAAAACAGAGCATTTATTCGAGGAAATAGACCATGAAATATCTAAAAAATTTGGAAATACATTGTCAGCATATGTAAACACAATAACAGAGTTTAAGTCCAAGAAAAAAGACAATATGGCAGTTATAAAGAATATTCTGGAAGAACATACTTTGATTTACGGAGAAAAAATGGAGGAAATTGTATGACCCCCAAAAAAATGAAGACAATTGCGGTAGAAAAGAATGATTATAAAATCTATCTCAAGAAGGCAAAAGACCTGCACAGTATTATGATCAAAGCAAGAGATATCGAGAATTGGACAGCAGTGGGATTAAACGCAGTTCATTGCGCGATATCTTGTTGCGATGCTGTGCTTACTTTTCATTTGGGTGCGCGTTCATCAGGGGAAGACCATATACAGGCTGCAGATTTAATATTGCGTATACCTAAAACCAATGTAAAAAGTGCTGCCATTACGTTTAAGAGGATTATTTCAAAAAAGAATCTTGTTGCGTATGAAAACAGAGCGTTTCGCAAGGGTGATGCCGATGATATTGTAAAAATAACCGAAAGATTTTATGAATGGACATTTTCAAATTTCCCAAGTTAATATTTGGTGAAGAAGAGAACTAAGGGAGAGTTTTTATGCCTAATGAAACAAAAGAAAAGAGCGAGGGATGGGTTGACCAATGGCTTGAGAAAGAAACTGAGCATACGCAGACAGCTCTGGAAAATGCTTCAAAGTACTTTGATGACAATGATGATCTGACTGTCAATACTCTTGAAGCGCTGTATGGTAAAGAGAGTAGTTTTGGGACTATGCAGAAAAACCGCGGGATAGAAGAAGCCGCGGGGCATTTCCAGTTCAGGAAACCAACAGCTGAAGAGTATGGTCTTATTGTATCTAAAGGGAATGATACACGTTTTGATATAGATTACGCTTCTTCGGCTGCAGCCAGATATTTGAAAGATATTGATAATGTATTCAGCAGAAAAACAACATTGGTTAAAGGACGGGATACAATTCCGGTGAAGGATCCTTCTGAACGCAAAAAATTTGTTCTAGGGGCATATAATACAGGACAAGGACGTGTTGCAAGTGCTCAATATCTTACGGAACAAGCCGGGAAAAATCCCGCAATATGGGATGATGTAAAGGGATTCCTTGAAGCAGCAGGCGATAGCAAGGAGAAAGCGGATGAAGTACGAGATTATGTCGAAAAGGTGCTTGTTTTTGAGCTTGAATTTGCAAAGAAGTCCCCAGCTGATAAAAAAGCAAAGGCGAAAGAAGGGAAAGAGGTAACGTGTCGTTGTTCAAGTGGGCATTGGGTTACAATTGATGATCGTCCTGTATTTATGTGTGATTAGGAAGATATGAAGTATGTATATCGCGTTTTCATTATTATGATTCTTGGAAGTTTTCTATTTAACAGTAATATGCCGCAAGGTGTTCTTGCTTTTGCCGACAATATGAGTGTTGTCCAAGAAATATACAATACTCCTATTCCTTTTGAAATTAGAAGAAATTTTAACGATTACATTCATGCGAACAAGACAGGATCTGAAAAGATTGTTGTTGATGGGGGAAAATTCCCAGATATTTATAACAAAAGATTTTTTGTTGCTAATTTTCAACCCAATCCTTTTGGTGGGTTATTAGTAACAATCATGGTGAAAGACCAAAATATACGAAGTTTTCGTCTATGGATGTATGATATTAGTGAGGATGTATACGATTTTCGTAGCATTGAAGAACTGCCAGGCCCGTTTTCTGAAGAAATTGTAATGGAAATAACAGGAGCTGTTTATAATGATTTTTGGCTCTGAGAAACAATTCCACCACTCACCCCGACACGACCAAATTTTAATTTTATCCTCCAAAGCCAGATAATGTAACATTATCTGGCTTTGGACGTTCAACGTGAGGGTTCGTTGCCTGCCTTTAACATAATCATATTATGTTAACCAGCCAAAAAAGGTGCCCCATTTGTTTGCGTCCTCATTTGTTTGGGACTTCTTAGGCATTCTATCCACCTTGTTGAAAATCCCCCCGTATGTTACAATTACACCCATGAGTAAAGAGGCCATAATAATAAAGGGTGCCAGCGAACATAATCTTAAAAAGATTAATGTTACTATACCTCGTAATTCGTTATGTGTGGTTACCGGACTTTCAGGGTCGGGTAAGTCGTCTTTAGCGTTTGATACGATATATGCCGAAGGACAGAGGCGATATGTTGAGTCTTTATCCAGTTATGCCAGGCAGTTCATTGAACAGCTTCAAAAACCGCACGTTGACTATATAGAAGGGCTCTCGCCGACCATTAGCATAGAACAACGTGTTGGAGGACGTAATCCTCGGTCTACTGTCGGTACGCAGACTGAACTGTATGATTATCTTCGCGTGCTGTTCGCTCGTATAGGGACGCAGCATTGTCCTAAATGCGGGAAAGAGATCACAGGGCAGAGCGTTCAAAAGATATTGGACACTATATTATCGTTACCGGAAGGTGAAAAAATAATCATATTGGCACCGCTTGTAGAGGGAAGAAAAGGCGAGCATGTCGATATTATGAGGAATGCTCGGAGTGAAGGATTTATACGTATCAGGATTGATGGTGAGATAGTTGAGATCAGCGATAGTATCCCTCCGCTCAATAAAAAAGTAAAACATAGCATAGAAGCGGTTGTTGATCGGATAGTTTTAAAATCCGGTATCAAGAAACGGCTTGCGGATTCTGTTGAAACCGCCTTGCGGGCCGGTGACGGGATAATGAAGGTGTCCTTTGTAGATAGTGATCGTGAAGAGATACTTTTTAGTGAGCATAATGCGTGTATAGAATGCGGGATAAGTTTTGAGAAATTGGCTCCGCGGAATTTTTCGTTTAATAGTCCTTACGGGGCGTGCCCGGGGTGTAACGGGTTGGGTAACAAGATGGAGATCGATATTGATCTTATAATGCCCGACAAGACTGAGCCGCTTCTTAAAGCGGTAGTACCGTGGAAACGTGGAGGGAAAGGTGCGGTACTTCATTTTCGTAGACGGCTAAGGAGATTGGCAAGGTATCACGGGTTCGATTATGACGTACCATTTGATAAATTGTCACGCAGTCAGCAAAAAATGATACTTCACGGTGATCCTCAAAGCGGATTTGAAGGGGTTGTGCCTAATCTTGAAAGACGGTTCAGGGACACTGAAAGCGAGTTTATGAAAGAAATGATCGGGACGTTCATGTCGGTACAGCCGTGTCCTGAATGTAAAGGCGAGAGATTAAACGCGGAATCTAGGAATGTTCTGATCGATGGGAAAAATATATCGCAGTTATGCGGGATGTCAATACTTGAGAGTAAGCGATATTTTGCTGAACTTGAACTTGATGAGATGCGTCAGACTATTGCCGAAGACGCGATGAAAGAGATAAAGAGCAGGTTAGATTTCATGATAAATGTCGGATTGGGCTATCTTGCTCTGGATAGGAAAAGTAATACTCTTTCGGGAGGCGAAGATCAGAGGATAAGATTAGCTACACAGATAGGATCGGCGCTTGTTGGGGTGTTATATGTTCTGGATGAACCTAGCATAGGGCTGCATCAGAAAGATAATCAAAGGCTTATGGATACTTTGATAGCGCTTAAGGAGCTCGGGAATACTTTGGTCGTTGTGGAGCATGACGAGGCGACGATCAGGAAAGCCGA
>JAVCDB010000062.1 GCA_030765205.1 Candidatus Aadella gelida
ACGAATCCTTCTCTCCCCACCATTAAATAAAAAAGACAGGCTCTAAAAAGCCTGCCTTTTTTGTTTAATGGCCTGTATTTGCTTACAGCAAATACAGAAAAACATTTCCTCGGCAATCTGGAGAAAACGAGATTTCTCCATCTTACCTCAAAAATGTTTTTTTGGGGAGAGTAGGGCCACTTCGTCGCAGCTGTTGGCTGCTCCTCGGTGTCCTCCTCTTTTCCGAATTAACGTGCGCGGTAATACCCTAAATCCTTGAAAAAACAGCTAGTTAGAGTTAAAACACTCCCTACTAAGGGAGAGATATATTTTATTGTAAAAGAATACAGGACCTAAACCTCAAAGAAAAATTATGAAAAGATTATCATTATACATCCTCTTGTTGTCTAGTATGTGTTTTATGTTCTTAAGCACTATTCTCCTACATGCCGACGAATACGATAACGGCTACAACGACGGCGAAGTGGTGGCGGCTCCGGGGGAGATTAATGATGCTGAATATATGGAAGGCTACGAAGACGGTGAGTATGATGAGGACAGGGACGAAAGTTCCGATATAGATACCGACATCAACAATCCCGCCCCAGATACCCCAGATGATGACATGCCAGAATATGACCAATAATGAGGTTTGACAAATTAAGTCTGTCCGGCAAAGCCGGACAATCCCACAGGCTTCCTTTGCTCTTTATTTTTATTATCCAAATTTCATATTAAGACGTATAGTCTGTCCCGTCCCAGTGCACTATCTTTGTAACCCACAGGTGTAGTGTTCCAGCGAGTTCCCGCAGTCCAAAGGACGAGGACTGTTTGAGATGGAACACTTGCATTTTTGGGTTACAGATGTAAATTCCCATAGGGACAGTTGTTTGCCCATTTTGTATTTGGTTATTTGCATATCGGTCAATATCTTGTAATAGGGTGCTGATATTTTTTCTAATGGGGGACACTTTTAAACACAAAAAAGGGGACACTTGCCCTCACAAATTTGCAAACGGTACAAAAGAGGGTGATTTGTGCTATAATATTGCTTATGAAGAATCCCGCAAACGATCCCGCATTCAAGAAAGAACTGGAATCACTTAAGCGTAAACATTCTGTGCCTAAGGGTGCAGATCTTAATGAAATGCTTTCTACCGCTGAAGGGAAGAAGAGGTATGAATTTCGTATGAAGAAATGGGATGCGTTTAAGGAGAAATGGAACATACTTTTCATGATAGGTAATAAGCCTGTAGTCCGCACAAATAAGTCGCGTAAATCCTCGAAATAACCATTTTTAAAGCTATTTTTACTAATAAATCTAATTTTTTGGGTAAAAAAACAATATCTAGCCAGCTGTTCCTTGGACTAACAGTATTAGTATGATATACTTTATCCGTCATGAATATCACAAACATACCCATTTTTAATAATAGAGTGCGCGCCATTGTCTTGGGCTTGGTTTTCCTCACGTGGGGGATTGGGTCTGTTTATGCCGGTGCGTCAGGTTCCAATTTGGCTCCGACTTTAGAGACTGCACCTATAGCCCGCGTGATCGAAAATGAAGACAAGACGTTCGACGTCGTTGAGAATGCCGGAGAAGAGGACAAGCTTGTTCATGATAAATGGATGTTCATGGAGATGCACTACGTGGTCTCAAAAACTTTAGAAATTGCTTTAGAGAACGGGATGAAAAGTGTAAAGAATGTGTTAGTACCGCTTCTTGAAGAAAACTTTGGGCGTATAGGAAAAGAAGGGACGATGTTCCTTGAAAAATTTGATATTGCTGGGATCGAGGATTCATACGTGGAAGGTGAGTTGGATGGGGTTCGGATAAACATCATTGAAGGGGAAAAGGCGGGGTATGTGCTTAAGTATTCCACACAAGGAGAGAAGGGTTCTTCGGCTTTGATCTTTAAGATGCAAGATGGGCGTGAGATATATGTGAATATCGAGCCTGGAATATCTGATGAGAGAGTATTCTCTGAAAAGGCTAAAAAATTAGAACAATTCATCCGTGAAGGTGATGTGATGTCGAGGGAAGTTTCTCCGGGAGAAGCCAGGGATGTAGTAGAGGAACTAGAAAAAGAGTTAGACCTGAGAGGACTGATAATAACAAAAGGTGAGGAGGATGGAGGTCTCGGCGCAAAAATGATACTGTCGTCAAGTTTTAATCCTCGGAACGCGCAGAAGTATTTGATACCGGAATTAGGATTGGGATTGGTGCATCTAAAATATTGGGATTCTCCAAGTAAAGGATGTTTTGTTCTGAAGGATGATTTTAGCAGAAAAATTATTGGATATGGGATATGGAGTAATGAGGAGGAAGGAAGGTTCTTCAAATTTCAGGTGTTTCCGGAATATAGAAAAGAGGGTAAGGGTACGGAAGCACTAAAAATGATACTATATGCGGCAGATAGAGAAGGTCTGGAAACGGCTCCCGAGAAATTTATATTCTATACTACTAACGATGAAGAAGAGTCTCCCGAATCGGATCTCTACAAGTTTCTCACACCATATGGGTTCCGGTTTGTTAAACTTGTTAAGGATGAAGGGTATGTGCTTGATCTCAGCGGTCAGGATAGTAAGGAAGAGATGTCATTGGAAGAACAGATAGACAAAGTACTCGTAGAAACCGAATTTCCGGATCTGGTCAAGTTTATCGGATCCAGGGTGGGGGATGATAGGCCTGTTGTGGCTTTGGGGACGAGCTGGATAAAGGGGTATGCAGAAAGAGAACATATGCAACATAGAGAGATAAATAAACTTATAACTGCCTTGCGCAGGTTTTGTGGGCAGAATAATCTGCCGATAGTGGTGGGAGAAGACAATGAACTTTTAGGGCTTGTAGCGGCTGAACGAGAAGAGAGACCGGACGCGAAAGTTATTGTCTTAGCGGGAGAATTCGCAGTTACATCGGATGAGTTTAAAGCTCTGAAAAACGCGGTACTCGCTGGAGTGAATAATGAAGAATTGACCGCTGATAGTTATATGCCGATCCTGGATATGCTCAAGACAATTTTAAAAATAACTTTTGAAATCGGTGATGAAGAATCGATACTGAAAAGATCTAAAATATCTATCGAGAAAATGGATGGATATTATTTGTTTACGCTTGAGGCCAAGCCTATGGAGTATGAAGAGCTTAGAAAAATGTATGATGTACAGATATTCGCGTAATGCTATTGTTACTACCTTCCAAACAACTGTCCCTAGGGGGAATTATAACTGTAACCCAAGAGGGGGAGTATTCCAGCTCAAACAGTCCTCATCCGCCAAAGGCGGCCTGCGGGAACTCGCTGCGAATACTCCCCCTCTTGGGTTACAAGGCTAGTGCGCGGGGACGGGACAGCCAATATGTTTCTAATCTTACAAAAGAGAAGAACTGACAACATATAGTAAGGCTAGGTAAGACTAAAGGAATCTTGTGAGGATTGGTCCACCTAAGGCGGACTGAACTGTTACGTTTTTATAAATGGGTAAAATTTTGCATTTTAATGAAAAGGGGGTATAATATTACATTATAATAGAGAGCTGAATTTGTTGTGGGAAAGGACAAGATATGCTCAAAATGGTTATGACAAATAATATTGGATTGTGAGGTGTTGGGGGCTGCTTAATTTTGCAGGTCCCTTTTTTTTATCCGTTTTCCCGGAAAACAATGGGTTTAGTCACAGATAAGAGAAAGGGCGGATAATTTCTACGAAGCCCAAACGTGAAAACATTTGGGCGAAGTAGAATCTCTTAGGATAAAAGGAGTAATAGATGCTTTCGAAAATAGTGGGGACTTTATGGATGATGCTGGGGGCGTTTTGGTTGATAAAGCCGGGATCGTTAAAAAACCGTCTTGGCAAAAAAATGTCGAAAAAATTTAAGAGGATAGTGTATGGATTTGTTCTTATCCTTGCATTTCTTATGGTGGGTAGCGTTATGAAGGTGCCGGGCATGCTGGCTAAGATACTCGGTATTGTAGGAATGGTAATGGCTGTAAAAGCCATTATGCTTATTACTTCGAAAACATCTGAAACTGTTTTGGGTTGGTGGGCTGATAAGCCGATCATTGTTTTTCGTGTGTGGGCAGGATGTTTGGTTGTTATGGGTGTACTGATGTTAACGGTATAAGGACGAATGTAATGGTAGATCATAAAATGAAAAATAAAGGTTTTCGTATAGTCTGTTTAGTAGTTGGCATTACTATAATATTGTCTTTATGTCCGTGCAGTGTTTATTCT
Source organism: Candidatus Aadella gelida (assembly GCA_030765205.1). Lineage (GTDB taxonomy): Bacteria > Omnitrophota > Gorgyraeia > Tantalellales > Tantalellaceae > Aadella > Aadella gelida. The sequence goes on from JAVCDB010000062.1 coordinate 4,212, forward strand.
GTGGAGATAGGCGATCCTGTTGAACTCAATCTTAAGAATAAAGGAAAGATCACCGGAACTGTGAAAGAGGAAAGCAGCGTGGCGATAGTTCTTGATATGGGGTTTGGGACAATGGCGATATCGAGAGATGATATCGAAAGTATTGATGTTTTAAATGGGAGTATAGCTAGAGATAGATTACATAGAAGCAGCAGTGAAAGTAAAAAGGAACAGGAGAAAAAGTGGCGCGCAAGGATAGACCGGAACAAGCAGATCAAGGACGAGATGATAGAGCGCCGTCAAAAAATGATAGAACATAAGATAAAGTTCGATGATCCGACCAGCATAGTTGCTGAAGCCTTAATTGACGGTGAAGTTGTTGTTGATCTTGTTGTGGATACCGGGGCATCTTTGGTTATTATTCCAAAAGAAACCGCTGAACTTGCCGGATATACCGTTTTGGATCCGAAGAGGAAGATGAGTGTTCGTTTAGCCGACGGAAGTTTGGTAGAAGGCACTCCGATAACGCTAAAATCGATTGAAGTGGCGGGAGTTGTCGCGGAAAATGTTGAAGGGGTCGTTGTCGGGGAAAGGGAAAATGACGGGGGACTTTTGGGGATGTCCTTTCTGAATAGGTTTGATGTGCATATTGATCCCGATAAAAAAGAAATGATACTTAAGGAGTTGTGATGATAAGAAAGATATTCTTGGTAGTGTTGATGGGGCTGATGTGCGCATACGCGTATGCGGATGGTATAGAAGGTGATTATATTTCTGAAGAAGGTGTCAGGAATGAGAACCAAGATCTATGGGATGGAGATTATATCTCCAGGGAGGGGCAGCGATCGGGTGATGCGGTACTTAAAAATAATCCGGCAGAGGATAAAGATAAAGTGATCGATAAACGCGGTGAAGTTTTATCTTCGGATAATGAAAAAAAAGTGTATGACGAGGCGGGAGTTTTAGTGTCCGAGCCCGATCTTAAGAAGGAGGAAGAAAATGATGTTGATGGATCAAAATAATCCCAAAGCCAGGATAACGGTTATTGATGATGAAAGGGAATTAGTTGCTACTATTAAAGAGTTTCTTGAGTCACGTGATTACGAAATAAGTTTTGCTTATGGGGGGGAGTCCGGGTTGGATGTTATAAAAAAAGAAAAGCCTGATATTATAATACTCGACATTACCATGCCTGACATGGATGGACGTGATGTGCTTATCTCTCTTAAAAAAGAAATAGATCCCGAGCTTCAGAATATTCCTGTGATCATGCTTACAGGAAAAGGTGAACAGTTTGATAGGGATTATGGAATAGAGCTCGGGGCATACGAGTATTTATCTAAACCTTATGACAGTCATCGTCTATTAAGACAGGTATCCAGAATAATGGATAAAAAAAGAAGAGGTGAAATATGATAAGTAAAATCTGTGTAATATTAGTCATGGTATGCGCAGTTATTGTTATAGCGGGGTTCTTTCAGCCATGGGCTGAAGTGAGCACTTCTGTAGAAGGCGGATCCGACGGGGTTACCGGTATACTTAAGGGTACCTTCGGGAAAATATCGCTTGGTAGTAAAGTTATTGGAGGAATAGAGAAAGTCAGCAATACAGCCGAGGGCGTAGTTGGGAATGTAGGAATTAAAAAAAGTGTAAGTGGTGTGGCGGTTCCCGGTCTTGTAAATAATAAAAGTTCGAAGATGGCGCTTGTTATAGCGGAAATAATGTTCAAAAGCGTAGAAGGGCTTGATTGGAAAAGTTATGCGGTATATCTTATGCCGGTCTTGGCGGTACTATGCGTTCTCCTGGCAGGTGCCGGTTTGAAGTATCCCATTACTGTTATTGCGATGACGGTCTTAAGCGGAGCGGTTTCCGGGTTAGGTCTTTACAATCTTTATACTACTGATCTTTCTAGTATGATCGTGAAGATAAAGATAGGATACGGTATGTGGAATAGTCTGTATGCGTTCGGAGCGATTGCTGCTGTAGGAGCCGGATGGATGTTATTAGAACGGAGAAAAAATAGAATATCAGGATAAAGGTATTTGACAAATTTAGGGAATAACTGTATCATATTAAATCTTTAGAGCGAGCGTAGCACAATGGTAGTGCAGAAGCCTTCCAAGCTTCTGACGTGGGTTCGATCCCCATCGCTCGCTCCATTAAAATTTGGTCTAGCTTAAGCTTAAAGCTAGGCCTTTTTTTATCCACTAGGCGGGGTATTCGGTGCTCAAACAGTCCTCGGCCTTTGGCCTGTGGAACTCGCAGCGAATACCCCGCCTAGTGGATAAAATCTGTAGGTCCTCTTAATATTAGACGCTACTTATTAATAAGCAAGCCAGAAGAATGGCACCTGCTAAGAATCATTGGACGGCGATTCTGGCTGGGGGAAAGGGGAATATCGGTGGCGCTTCGCGATGCTGTATAGCTACCTTTAAATTCCTAACAAATCAGGGACGTCACCCAACTTGTTAGGAGAACAAAAATAATTGTTGACATATTTTGGGGATTGTGTTAGTATAACTGAAATCTAGTTATCTGGTTGGGCAATGGGATCTGAACGTAAGGGTTTTTATATAATTAAACACAGTAACATAAGGGAAAAATGAATAATACTCGTTTTAATAGATATATTAGAATAGTCACGTTTCTTACGGTGTGCGCATTTATGTCCAATACCGTTCTCTATGCTATCCCTGTTCAGAAAATGTCCCCAAATACGGATACTCTTCAGGTGCAGTCGCAGATGTTCGCGCCCATTATACCGTCTCCGGGTTGGGAAAGGGTGGCTCAGGTAAAGGCTGAGAGAAATGCAATTATTTTCTTTGTAGTCCGGGATAAAAAGCGTGCGTCTCGTGATATAAACGCGGCTATAGACAAATGGTGCGGTGCTAAAAAAAGAGAACGTGTGTTAACTCTTTTGGACGATGTTCAGATCAATAGCAGAGGTGAGACCGTAATAGAAATAGGGTTCCTGGAACCGAAAGAAGGTGATGTTCCGTTTCGCCTTACTATAAAAGCTTCTGATCTAGGGGAACTTATGTCCGATCCGGCAAATATGGTCAGGATGTCGCGATTGAACGTATCCGAAGAAATGAGGAAGCAGAAAGAGTCAGCAACAAAGGTTGTTTCAAAGTCTGTTACTTTCAGTGATTTTATTGAGAAAATTATACAATTAAAAGAATCAAGTTATCTTGAAACCGAGGCGGGCAAGGATGAACTCGGAGGATTGGTTTATGATATTGTGACGGGAGGTCAGATAAGCCCGGATATAGAGAGTGAAAGAGAATTATTCAGCAAGACGGTCTTTTTTCCCCAGGACAAGGAGATGCAGAAGAAAAGTATTCATCTTTTTGAACAAGACAGAGTTGACATTAAAGGGATACGGGATTTTTTAAAGAAAAAATACGAGATATTTCAAAATATTGAGCCTTATAAGCTTAAAGGAAAAGAAAGTTCCATAATAAAAAGAGCCGTGTATGTGGTAGAGGCGATTCTCATAAAAGAGTTATTCGGTTATTTTGTCGAGAACGATAAAATGATGGAGATATATAAACCCACCTCGGAATCAGAGGGTGATAAATGGATGTCAATAAAAAGTGTTTTGCATGACACGCTTGTAGCTGTAGGAACTAATGAGAGAACTTATGTTACTGTGCAGCCGATCATTGATCGGATCAATGATATGGCAGAAGATGATGTCCTCGCGAAAGTAGAAAAGGATATATTGCATCCGTGGAATGAAAAGTATATCAATACGTTTGGTTTCAAAAACGAAGAACTTGATAATACTTTTGAAGCATTTGTAGACAGACATATACCCTCAAAGGGAGATTACTGTATTCGACAATTGCTTTCCACTCAGATAACCTTGCTGGGTACTGTAACCCCTGACAGGCCTAAAAATCTTAAAAGAAATCTTGAATATTTTGAGAATGGTTTTACTTCAATCAGAGCTATAGATATTGTTTCTGAGAGGAAAAGGCAGGATAAAGAAGGAACTTTTACACATATCTCGTTCATTCAAAAGACCACTAAACTGAAAGAGGAAGGTAGTCTTGATTCAGAGACCGGCAGAAACGAAGTTGGTGAGCTTGTATATGACATAATAACAGGCGGAAGGCTATCAGAAGACAATTTGAAAGAGAGGGAAGTTTTTGCTAAAGCGGTTTTCGCGGATGGCGACAAGGATATGCAAAAGATAAGTCTTCGTCTTTTTGAGGAGGAGATGGTAAACGTTAAAAACATGAAAGATTTTTTAATTAATAAGAGATTTTTATTACAGAATGCTCAGGATAGAAACTTTAATTATGAAGAAAGAGAAATTATTGATAAGGCCGTTTATGCCGTCGAAATGATACTTATAAAGGCATTGCTCGACATTTTTAGCGAGAGCGATAAGATGATAGATATATATGAAGAAAAAGAAGAAGTGAGCAAGGGATCATGGAAGGAAATAAAAGCTACCATACATGAAGGATTATTAAGTGTAGCTATGAACGAAGAGCTCTATAACATTGTCGCGTCGAGCGTTAATGCTGACAACAAGATGGCAGATGATGAGGTGATAGGCAAAGGTGAAGAGATGATATTACATCCTCTAAACAAAACATATATAGAGTCCTGGGGCATGGAGATAGAAGATCTTGATACAACTTTTGAGGAATTTGTGAACAGGAGAACCCCCCCCCCGAAAGAAAACTATATTATCAATCAAACGTTATCCACTTGTCTTAGTGTATTAGGCATGATGGACATTGACAACATAGATTTCATGCAAAATAATCCCGAGTATTTTGAGAAAGCTTTTTTATTGGTCAAGATAATAGGTATTGTCTCTTCCCGAGAGGAAGAGACGGGATATCGTTTCTTGCAAGAAGTTAAAAAGTTTAAAGTTCAGGAAGGCTTCATCGGAAGTGATGGGGAAGACGCTCTCTACATATTAGCACATGAAATAATCACAAGCAAAAGGGGTCCCGAAGAAGAAAAAGGAATAGTTAGAGAGATCATGTCAGGAGAAGATACTGGGAGTTCTTTGAAGGAGAGTATAAAAGAATTTTTCGACGGTTATACCGTGGATGCTGGAAGCATACGGAAGTTTTTGGACAGCAAAGAGGCAATATTAGGGGAGGTTAACCTTAAAGAATACGGCGAGGAAGAAAAAGCTTTGGTATCCAAGATAATTTATAAAATAGAGAGGGTGCTAGTATACGAGCTTTTTGGATTATCGAATGAAAATAGTACATTAAAAGATATAATGCTCTATCAGACTGATGATGAATATTGGCAGAAGACAAAACAGGATTTACATTCGAAATTTTTGGAAATAGCTAGGGATAGAAGGCTATATAGTGTTATGTCTCCGATCGTCGAGAAATTGAAGGATATGACGTACTATGAAAAAGTTAAGATGATAGAGGAAGAGATAATAAAGACAAATAATGAGATGTATGAACGGCAGTTCGGGTTGAGTAAAGAAGAATTGGCTCTTACCTTCGAGGATTTTCTAAAGAAGAAGATGTCAACAAAGAGTGATTATTGCATGCGAAAACTTGTAGTCGATGGGATCAATGGCTTATTTTTGTTATCTCCTGAGTTTTTCGACATTATTGATGAAGGCATAATCAAGGAATTCGAGAAAATAATGCTTATATTGATGACACTGGAAGAGCGTGGCCAGTCAAAAAATGAGAAGGACGGGAATGTTGAAAGAAATGAAGTAGCGGATGACGGCGGTGAACGAAGGACAGGCGAAAAAAAGATCACGGCGACACATAGGATCGCGCAGGATATTTTCAAGGGAAGAGAAGGGGCAATCGAGATGTTCTCTGGTGAAGATTTTTTAGCTCTAGGAACACCGGTGGATATCGTTCTTGATATTCGAGTTGTATTAGGGACAAATGCTTTTGAGGTCGAAGAGAACGCGAAGACATTGGCCGCGCTTATACTTGCTTATAGCGGGATGAATAATGTCAATTTTGTTTTTACAGAAGGACTAACAAAAAGCCGCGACGGACGGAAAGAAGATCATTTAAGTTCTCTTGAGGCTGTTAACATGGTCAGGGACATGGTTCGAGAAAAGGGCGGACGTTATCAGTTCGGGGCGGAAGATATAGTGCTTGTGAACGCGCGGATAACGGACACGTTAAGCGCTACAGGCGAGAACGGAGAAATGCCTATAGAAATTGTAATAACAAGTGATAGCGAGCTGAACGAGGCAAA